>NZ_LR134201.1:637125-955688 GCF_900635955.1 Cedecea lapagei | reverse complement strand
ATCCAGAAAAGCTAACCTCCCGGCAGCTTGTGCAGGCGCTGCATGCGGGTGATGAAAGAGTGGCTCGCTGGGTGGAGGATTCTGCCAATGCGATTGGGCTAAGCCTGTACAACTTCCTCAATATTCTCAACATCAACCAAATCTGGTTCTACGGTCGCAGCTGCGAGTTTGGCGAAAACTGGCTGAACGCGATAAAACAGCGCATCGGTTTTTCTCCCTTCGACCACGGCGACGCGTTGAAAAACAACGCCACGCAAATAAACTTCGGCCAGCTAACACGTGCCCAACAGGTGATGGGGATTGGTTATTTATATGCCGAGACGGCGCTGTTGGAATAAAAAACATTCTTTAACACAAACAACATGGTAGAGGCGTAGCGGCAATGGCAGGCTCGGGTTTTGTGTATTAACTTTAACTTGAATCCACTACAGGTGAGCCCGCTATGAACACACTACGCTATTTCGATTTTGGTCAATCTCGTGCCCTGATCCTGCTTATTGCCCGTATTGCGTTGATTCTGCTGTTCATTATTTTCGGCTTGCCGAAGATCAGCGGCTTCAGCGGCACCGTGGCCTATATGGAGCATCTTGGTACCCCACTGCCAACACTTGCGGCGGTGATTGCGGTCTTTATGGAAGTTGTCGCCGCTATCCTGGTCATCATCGGGTTCTTTACCCGTCCGCTGGCCATTTTGTTTGTGTTTTACACCCTCGGCACGGCGTTTATTGGCCACCACTACTGGAGCATGACCGGCGATGCCGTAATGCCGAACATGATTAACTTCTATAAAAACATCAGTATAGCGGGAGGATTCCTCCTGCTTGCGGTTGCCGGCCCCGGCGCTATTTCCGTCGATAAGCGCTAAACTTCCCGAACCTCAGGGCCGCGAAAGCGGCCTTTTTATTGCTTCTGACCGCCATGTTGCCTGATGCGCTTCAGCTCACAATTTCGTAACATTTTTTTCCAGTCGCCAGGCTTCCTCCTCTTTCCATACGGTTTTTTACCTGCAATTGTTTTAAATTTGTTAATTTAAAGTTAACAAATAAGACGAAAATTAACACAATCGCTTGGCTAAGTTTAAAAAAACATCATATATTTAACCTTTATTTAACCAAAAAAGATCTAAAAATAAACAAAAATGGGCAGTCATCACATTTAGAAAAACTGCAATTCATTCCCTCTTCCCTTCATTGCTAGTCTCCTCTCCGTGACATGCCTCAGTCCCTCATAAAAAGGTACACCTATGAAATTCAAACTCGCATTACTCAGTGCAACCCTGATTTCTGCATGCATGTTGTCCGGTACGGCCGCTGCGGCGGATAAGTATGAAATCGCGGTGGTGGCGAAAGTCACCGGGATCCCATGGTTTAACCGCATGGAAACCGGCGTCAATGAAGCCGCAAAAAAACTCAACGTCAACGCTTACCAGACCGGAGCTTCAACGCCCGATCCGGCTCAGCAAGTGAAGGTGATTGAGGATCTGATCGCCAAGAAAGTGAACGCTATTATCGTGGTGCCTAACGACGCCAAGGTGCTTGAGCCGGTGCTTAAAAAAGCCCGGGATCAGGGCATCGTGGTCCTGACGCATGAATCACCTGACCAACAGATCGGCCAGTGGGATATCGAAACCATCGACAGCGAAAAATATGCTCAGGCTAATATGGATGAGCTGGCGAAGGACATGGGCGGCAAAGGCGGCTACGCCATTTACGTCGGATCGCTGACCGTGCCTCTGCACAACGCCTGGGCGGATTCCGCCATTAAGTACCAGAAAGAAAAATACCCGGATATGTTTGAAGTCACCTCCCGCCTGCCGGTGGCTGAGAGCATCGATAAGTCCTACTCCACGACGCTCGATCTGATGAAAACCTATCCGCAGATGAAAGGCGTGATCGGCTTTGGCTCGCTCGGTCCAATCGGCGCGGGTCAGGCGGTACAGAAGAAGCGTGCGAAGGACAAACTGGCGGTTGTCGGCATTGCCATGCCGGGCCAGGCCGCGCCTTACCTGATGCGCGGCGACATCAAAAAAGCGCTGCTCTGGGATCCTAAAGATGCCGGTTATGCGCTGGTGACCGTTGCCGACCAGCTGCTGCAGGGCAAAGCCGTCACCAAAGACCTGACCATAGACGGTCTGGGCAAGGCCGATGTCGACATGGATAAGAAAGTGATCCGCTTTAACAAGATCCTCGAAGTCACCAAAGATAACGCTCAGTCACTCGGTTTCTAAGGCACCCAGCCAACACCAGGGAAACCGGAACGCCGGCCAATTGGCCGGCCTTCACCAACAAGATTATTTTGTGGCGCCCACGTCGGGCGCCGGCAGGGGCATTACCCATGACCGACACATCCGCATTTATCACTCTTGAGAATATCAGCAAGCAATTCCCGGGCGTGCGGGCGCTGGATAACGTCAATCTGACGCTCAAAAAAGGCGAAGTCCATTGCCTGGCCGGACAAAACGGCTGTGGTAAAAGCACGATTATTAAAGTGATTTCCGGCGTCTATCACCCGGAAAAAGGCGCGCAGATCGCCCTCGACGGCAAACTGTTTCATAGCCTGACGCCCACGCTTTCCGCTCACTACGGCATCCAGGTGATCTACCAGGATCTGTCGCTGTTCCCCAATTTCAGCGTGGCAGAGAATATCGCCGTTCACCGCTACCAGCCGGGCGGCAGCCTGTGGGTTAACCGCAGCGCAATGAAAGCCCAGGCGCTGGCCGCCATGAACCGCATTGGCGTGACGCTCGATCCCGACAAAAAAGTGGAAAAGCTCTCGATAGCTGACCGCCAGCTGGTGGCCATCTGCCGCGCCATCGCCGCCGACGCCCGGCTGGTTATCATGGACGAACCTACCGCTTCCCTGACTCGCCAGGAGGTTAACGGCCTGCTGCGGGTGGTGAATGAACTCAAAGCGGACGGTATCTGCGTGGTGTTTGTCAGCCACCGCCTCGACGAGGTGATGGAGGTCGCCGACCGCATCAGCGTAATGCGCGACGGGAAGCTCGTCGGCACCTGGCAGGCCAGCGAGCTGGACAGCGGCGAGCTTGCCTTCCTGATGACCGGGCAACGCTTCCACTACAGCCCACTGCCGGAAAAACCGCCGCTAGAGAAACAGCCAATGCTGGAACTGCGTGGCCTCAGCCGCAAAGGAAAATACCACAACATCAACCTGTCACTGCGCGGCGGCGAAATTGTCTCCATCGTTGGCCTGCTGGGTTCAGGCCGCACCGAATTATGTATGAGCCTGTTCGGCATGACGCAGCCGCAAAGCGGTGAAATGCTGATCGACGGCGTGCCGGTGACGTTTCGCAATAACCACGATGCGATCAAACACGGCATCGGCTATGTCTCTGAGGATCGCCTGACTCAGGGGCTGATCATGGAGCAGTCGATCTACGACAACACGATTGTCACGGTCTTCGACAGGCTCCATACCCGCAGCGGGCTGCTCGATCATGAAAAAGCCCGTAACCTGGTGGCCGATCTCATTCGTGAGCTGAACATCAAAGTCTCCGATGCCGGGCTGCCGGTAAAAACCCTTTCCGGTGGCAATGCCCAGAGGATCGCCATCGCCAAATGGGTTGCCACAAACCCACAAATATTGATTCTCGACTCGCCAACGGTGGGCGTAGATATCGCGAACAAAGAGGGTATTTACCAGATCGCACGTTCCCTGGCGGAACAAGGGCTGGCCGTACTGATGATTTGCGATGAAATCCCGGAAGCCTATTACAACAGCCATCGTGTGCTGGTAATGCGCCGGGGTGAGCTGGTCGCAGAGTTTAATCCGCATCGCTGTAGCGAACAGGATATTGCTGAGGTGGTCAATGAATAACTCTCGTTTCTCCCGCCTGCTCGGGCAACATGAATTCTGGCTTGGGCTGCTGGTGATTGCGCTGGCCGTTGGCCTGAGCATCAGTACCGATGAGTTTTTGTCGATCGGTAATCTGACCGACGTCGCCACCAGCTACGCCATTCTGGGCATTCTGGCCTGCGGGCTCTTTGTGGTGCTGATTTCCGGGGGGATTGATATCTCGTTCCCGGCGATGACCGCCATTGCCCAGTACGTGATGGCAAGTTGGGTCATCGCCCACGGCGGTAATTTTGCGCTGGCGCTGGTGATTTCTATTGCCGTGGGGCTGCTGCTCGGGCTTATCAACGGTTTCCTGGTCTACTGGCTGCGGGTCCCGGCGATCATCATTACCATTGCCACCCTCAACGTTTACTACGGCCTGCTGGTTTACCTCACCAAAGGCACGTGGCTGTACGGCTTCCCGGACTGGTTTATGAACGGCATCAACTGGTTCTCTTTCACCGCCAAAGACGGCTATCAGTACGGGCTAACCCTGCCGCTGCTGTGCCTGGCGGCGGTGATTATCTTTACCGCCGTGCTGATGAATTACACCCGACCGGGCCGCCAGATTTATGCCATGGGCGGCAACCGCGAGGCGGCATCGCGCCTGGGGATGAACCTGCTTAAGCTGCATTTCTACGTCTACGGCTACATGGGCATTCTGGCCGGTATTGCCGCCGTGGTGCAGGCGCAGATCACCCAGTCCGTCGCGCCTAACTCCCTGCTGGGCTTTGAGCTTACGGTACTGGCAGCGGTAGTACTCGGCGGGACAAGCATGAGCGGCGGACGTGGGACGCTTACCGGCACGCTGCTCGGGGTTATCCTGCTGGCGTTCTTACAAAATGGCCTGACGCTGCTGAGCGTGTCCTCTTACTGGCACGCCGTGTTCAGCGGCGTGATTATCCTGGTCAGCATCAGCGCCACGGCCTGGAATGAAAAACGCAAACTCGCAAGGGAGCTTTGAGATGAAAACCTTCGCCAGATTTTTACCCGGTGACGCCATCATTCGGCTGCAGTGCGTGATTATTGTTGTGGTCGCCGTGGCGTTTTCGCTGCTGCTGGGCGGGCGCTTCTTTAGCCTCGCCAACTTCCAGTCCATCGGCTCTCAGCTGCCTGTTCTCGGCATGCTGGCGCTGGGCATGGGGATGACGATGCTGACCGGCGGGATCAACCTATCGATTATTGCCGGAGCCAACGCCTGTTCGCTGGTGATGGCGGCCATTATTGTAAGCCACCCGGATAACCCGCTGTTCTTCGCGCTGGCGCTTTTGGCTGGTATTGCCGTCGCGGTAGCTATTGGCACGCTAAACGGGGCGCTGGTCGCCTGGGTCGGCGTTTCACCGATCCTTGCCACGCTCGGCACCATGACGCTGATTTCCGGCCTCAATATCCTGCTGTCTAACGGCACGGTAATTTCTGGCTTTCCGGCGGCAATTCAGTACCTGGGCAACGCCACGCTGCTCGGCATTCCGGTCGCGCTGCTGCTGTTCCTGCTGGTTGCAGTTTTACTCTGGGTGCTGCTGGAGCACACCACGCTGGGGCGAAGCCTCTATCTGGTCGGCTCCAATGAACAGGCCACTCGCTACAGCGGCGTTAACACCGTGCGGGTGCAGATATCGGTGTACGTCATTTCCGCGCTGCTCGGCTGGGTGGCTGCCATTTTGATGATGGCCAAGTTCAACTCCGCCAAAGCCGGATACGGCGAGTCTTATCTGCTGGTAACCATCCTTGCCTCGGTGCTGGGCGGCATTAACCCGGACGGCGGTTTTGGCCGCGTCATAGGGCTGGTGCTGGCGCTCATCGTGCTGCAAATGCTGGAAAGCGGCTTTAATTTGCTGGGGATCAGCAGCTATCTGACCATGGCGCTCTGGGGCGCGGTGCTGATCCTCTTTATCGCATTACAGAATCGTAAAGCCTGAGTTCAGGAGAATCATTATGGCGAGTTACTTCATTGGGGTGGATGTAGGGACGGGAAGCGCCCGCGCGGGCGTCTTTGACCTGAATGGCCGGATGGTAGGCCAGGCCAGCCGGGCGATTGAGATATACCGCCCGCAGGCGGACTTCGTCGAGCAGTCATCAGATAATATCTGGCAGGCGGTCTGCAACGCGGTGCGGGACGCGGTTAACCAGGCCGATATTAATCCGATTCAGGTAAAAGGCCTCGGATTCGACGCCACCTGTTCCCTGGTGGTGCTGGATAAAGAAGGCAAGCCGCTGACCATCAGCCCTTCCGGGCGCAGCGAACAGAACATCATTGTGTGGATGGATCACCGCGCCATTACCCAGGCAGACCGCATCAACGCCCTGCACCACCGCGTGCTGGACTACGTGGGCGGAATTATTTCCCCGGAAATGCAGACGCCAAAATTATTGTGGCTCAAGCAGCACATGCCGAATACCTGGTCAAACGCGGGCTACTATTTTGACCTGCCGGACTTCCTGACCTGGCGTGCCACCGGAGATGATACCCGCTCGCTCTGCTCCACCGTCTGTAAATGGACCTATATGGGCCACGAAGACAAATGGGACAGCAGCTACTTCCGCCAGATCGGGCTGGAAGATCTGCTGGAGCACGATGCAGAAAAAATTGGCCGCTACGTGAAAACCATGGGCGAGCCGCTGGGCCACGGGCTGACCCAGCGTGCCGCAAGCGAAATGGGACTGATTGCCGGTACCGCCGTTAGCGTTTCGATTATCGATGCTCATGCGGGCACGCTAGGAACATTGGGCGCCTGCGGCGTTTCCGGCGAAGTTGCCGATTTCGATCGCCGAGTAGCGCTTATCGGCGGCACCTCTACCGGCCATATGGCGATTTCAAAAGAAGCGCGCTTTATTAACGGCGTTTGGGGACCCTACTATTCGGCAGTATTGCCAGGTTACTGGCTTAACGAAGGCGGCCAGTCGGCAACAGGGGCGCTTATCGACCATATTATTCAGTCGCATCCATGCTATGAAACGCTGCTTGCCCAGGCCAAAGCTCAGGGGCAGACAATCTATGAGCAGCTGAACGCCCTGCTGCGCAAGATGGCCGGGGAGCCGGAAAACATCGCCTTCCTGACGAAAGAGATGCACATTCTGCCCTACTTCCACGGTAACCGCTCACCGCGCGCTAACCCGACGTTGACCGGCGTTATCAGCGGGCTGAAGCTTTCCCGCACGCCGGAAGATATGGCCCTGCAGTACCTGGCGACGATTCAGGCCATTGCGCTCGGCACCCGCCATATTATCGAAACCATGAACCACAGCGGCTACACCATCGACACCATTATGGCGAGCGGCGGCGGCACCAAAAACCCCATTTTCGTCCAGGAGCACGCCAACGCCACCGGCTGCGCGATGCTGCTGCCTGAAGAGAGCGAGGCGATGCTGCTGGGCAGCGCGATGATGGGCACCGTGGCCGCAGGCGTATTCGACTCCTTCCCGGAGGCCATGTCGGTCATGAGCCGCATTGGTAAAACGGTCACGCCGCAGACCAACCGCATCAAGCAGTATTACGACCGCAAATATAAAGTGTTCCACGAGATGTACCTCGACCACATGAAATACCGCCAACTGATGCAGGAGGAAGCATGAGCGAGTCCTGGCAGCAGGCCGTAGACGCATGGGCTACCTGCAGCCGCGAACTTGCGGCCCTGGAGCACCATCTGGACGAAGCTCAGTGGCTCGCCTTACTGGCCGAACTGAGAAACTGCAAAGGCAAGATTGTGGTCACCGGCGTAGGCACCTCCGGCATCGCAGCAAGAAAAATTGCCCATATGCTCGCCTGCGTTGAGCGTCCGGCAATTTATCTCAGCGCAACGGATGCAGCCCATGGCGATCTGGGCTTTTTACGTGAAGACGACCTGATGATTATGCTTTCGCGCGGCGGAAACTCTGACGAGCTAACGAGATTGCTGCCGGGATTAGCGACCCGAAAAGTACCGCTCATCAGCGTGACGGAAAACCCGAACTCGGCCATCGCCAAAGCGGCCAGGCTGGTGATTTCTACCGGCGTGAAGCAAGAAATGGATCCGCTGAATATGCTGGCGACCACCTCGATAATCCTTGCGCTGGCGATTTTTGACGCCGCCTGCGCCTGCCTGATGAGCGAGAGCGGCTACTCGAAAGAGACGCTGCTGGCGGTACATCCCGGCGGGGATGTCGGGTTGACGCTCAGTCAGCAGAAATAAAAAAGGCTCCCGCCTGGGAGCCTTCGACATTTCAGCTTAACGATTATGCGTAAACCGGGAAGCGTGCACAGATATCCAGCACTTTACCTTTAACGCGCTCGATTACCGCTTCGTCATTGATGTTGTCCAGAACGTCGCACATCCACCCAGCCAGCTCTTTCACTTCCGCTTCTTTAAAGCCGCGGCGAGTCACGGCCGGAGAACCGATACGGATACCGGAAGTCACGAACGGGCTCTTCGGATCGTTTGGCACGCTGTTTTTGTTCACGGTGATGTTGGCGCGGCCCAGGGCTGCGTCAGCTTCTTTACCGGTCAGGTTTTTATCAACCAGGTCCAGCAGGAACAGGTGGTTTTCAGTCCCGCCAGAGACCACTTTGTAGCCACGGTTCAGGAACACTTCCACCATCGCTTTAGCGTTCTTAGCAACCTGCTGCTGGTAAACTTTGAACTCAGGCTCCATGGCTTCTTTCAGCGCCACGGCTTTCGCTGCGATAACATGCATCAGCGGGCCGCCCTGTGCGCTTGGGAACACGGCAGAGTTCAGTTTCTTATACAGATCTTCGTCACCGCCCTTCGCCAGGATCAGGCCACCACGTGGGCCCGCCAGGGTTTTGTGGGTGGTGGTGGTCACAACGTGAGCGTGTGGAACCGGGTTCGGGTAAACATCTGCGGCAATCAGACCCGCAACGTGCGCCATGTCGACGAACAGGTACGCGCCAATGCTGTCTGCGATTTCACGCATTTTTGCCCAGTCAACCACGCCGGAGTAGGCAGAGAAGCCGCCGATGATCATCTTCGGCTTGTGCTCTTTAGCCTGCTTCGCCATGTCTTCGTAGTCAATTTTACCGGACTCATCAATACCGTAAGGAATGATGTTGTAGAGTTTGCCGGAGAAGTTAACCGGGGAGCCGTGAGTCAGGTGGCCGCCCTGCGCCAGGTTCATACCCAGAACGGTATCGCCCGGCTGCAGCAGCGCAGTGTAAACCGCGAAGTTAGCCTGAGAGCCGGAGTGCGGCTGCACGTTTGCATAGTCTGCGCCAAACAGCTCTTTTGCACGGTCGATAGCCAGCTGCTCAACGATGTCCACGTATTCGCAACCGCCGTAGTAGCGCTTGCCCGGGTAACCTTCAGCATATTTATTGGTCAGCTGAGAACCCTGAGCCTGCATCACGCGCGGGCTGGTGTAGTTTTCGGAGGCGATCAGTTCGATGTGCTCTTCCTGACGTACTTTTTCCTGCTCCATAGCCTGCCACAGTTCGGCATCATAATCGGCAATGTTCATTTCACGCTTTAACATCCGCATCTCCTGACTCAGCTAACGGTAAAAATTTTACTGCAATGTGGGAGCCCTTTTGGGCGACGGGCAACAGTGTAAACCGAAACCCTTCCCGGTGATAGGGCTTGACAGAGGTTTTTACGCAAACGATTACTCACGCATGAAATAAGGCTTTCAGCTGATAAATGAAACGCTTTTTAGCCGGATATTTCTTCATCAACGAGATGCGTATTTTTCATGTTCTGTGACATCAGTCGTTAACAACGATAACCCATTTACAACATAAGGCTATTTCTATAAGATGCATTTACAATACAACTTATACATTCCGCTATTTATGGAGACCGCCATGCTAGACGCACAAACCATCGCCGTTGTTAAATCGACTATTCCTCTGCTGGCCGCAACCGGCCCCAAACTCACCGCACATTTCTACGATCGTATGTTCAGCCACAACCCTGAACTGAAAGAGATCTTTAACATGAGCAACCAGCGCAACGGGGATCAGCGTGAAGCGCTGTTCAACGCTATTTGCGCCTATGCAACGAACATCGAAAATCTGGCAGCGCTGCTGCCTGCGGTAGAGAAAATTGCCCAAAAGCACTCCACCTTCCAGATAAAACCAGAGCAGTACAACATTGTAGGTAGCCACCTGCTGGCGACCTTAGACGAAATGTTAAGCCCGGGTCAGGAGGTGCTGGATGCCTGGGGAAAAGCCTACGGCGTGCTGGCGCAGGTCTTTATCAACCGCGAGTCAGAAATTTACCATGAGAATGCCGCCAAACAAGGCGGATGGGAAGGCACACGACCGTTTACCATCGTTGAGAAAAAACCGCAAAGCTCGCTGATCGCCAGCTTTGAGCTGACGCCTCTCGACGGAGGCCCGGTCGCTGACTATCAGCCGGGACAGTACCTCGGTATCTGGTTGAAACCAGAGGGTTTCCCACATCAGGAAATTCGCCAGTACTCTTTGACACGCCAGCCGAACGGCAAAAGCTACCGCATCGCCGTGAAGCGTGAAGATAAAGGCATGGTGTCAAACTGGCTGCACAATCAGGCCCGGACAGGGGATCAGGTGCATCTCGCCGCTCCGGCCGGCGATTTCTTCATGGAAGTTAAACCAGAAACGCCGGTGACGCTGATTTCTGCAGGCGTTGGCCAAACGCCAATGCTGGCGATGCTGGACACGCTGGCGAATAGCGGCCATCAGCCACAGGTCAACTGGCTACACGCCGCGGAAAACGGTGACGTTCACGCATTCAGTGAGGAAGTGCAGGAGCTTGGCGCCCGCCTGCCGATGTTTGAAAGCCATATCTGGTATCGCGAGCCCTCCGACCAGGATCGTGAACAGGCACGCTTTAACCGCACCGGGCTGATGAATCTGATGGAGATTGAAGGGAAGTTAAGCGACCCGGCGATGCAGTTCTATCTCTGCGGCCCAATCAACTTTATGCGTTTTGCGGCGGAACAGCTGGTGAAGATTGGCGTAAATAAAGACAGTATTCACTATGAGTGTTTTGGTCCGCACAAGGTGATGTAGTTCAGTACTGATGCCCCTCACCCCATCCCTCTCCCCAAAGGGGCGAGGGAGCAAATGACCGGATCTGGCCGGGGGTGAGGGTAAAATCTCGCTTAAATCGCGGCGTCGTCTTCTTCGCCGGTACGGATACGCACCACGCGCGCCACATCGAACACGAAGATCTTGCCGTCGCCAATCTTCCCGGTCTGAGCCGTACGAATGATGGTGTCCACGCAGGTATCAACGATATCGTCGGTAACCACGATTTCAATTTTTACTTTTGGCAGAAAATCCACCATATACTCGGCACCGCGGTACAGTTCGGTGTGCCCCTTCTGACGACCAAAGCCTTTGACTTCGGTGACCGTCATGCCGGTGATACCGACTTCAGCCAGCGCTTCGCGCACATCATCCAGTTTGAAAGGTTTAATAATCGCATCAATTTTTTTCATGGTATTACCGGTATCCCCGCGCGGCGTCTTATAGTGTTCGTAATCGGTTGCCCACACTACCACAGCCTACTCTTTAAAGTCATTGGCCTCGAGTTCATGCCTGGCCAGTAATTTATAGAATTCGGTTCGGTTACGCCCCGCCATGCGTGCAGCATGGGTGACATTTCCTTTGGTAATTTGCAGCAGCTTACGTAAATAGTTTAGTTCGAACTGGTTGCGGGCTTCGACAAATGTTGGCAAGGCTGTGTTTTCACCTTCCAGCGCCTGCTCCACCAGCGCCTCCCCAATCACCGGAGCCGAAGTCAGCGCAACGCACTGCTCAATAACGTTCACCAGCTGACGCACATTACCCGGCCAGCTTGCCGTCATCAGGCGCTTCATGGCATCGGTAGAAAAACTGCGAACAAACGGCTTATGTCTGTCGGCGGACTGACGTAATAAATGATTAGCCAGCAGCGGGATATCCTCAGCGCGTTCATGCAACGCCGGGATTTTCAGGTTCACAACGTTCAGGCGATAGAAGAGATCCTCGCGAAACTCTCCCCGCTCCATCGCTTTAGGCAAGTCGCGGTGCGTGGCGGAGATAATACGCACATCAATGTCCAGGTCACGGTTACTGCCCAGCGGGCGAACTTTACGTTCCTGCAGAACGCGCAATAGCTTAACCTGAAGAGGGATCGGCATGTCGCCGATTTCATCCAGAAACAGCGTGCCGCCTTCCGCCGCCTGGAAGAGCCCTTCGCGGCTGCTGACCGCGCCGGTAAACGCCCCGCGAGAATGACCAAACAGTTCTGACTCCAGCAGTTGCTCCGGTAACGCCCCGCAGTTAATGGCGATAAAAGCTTTTTTACTGCGCGGGCTGGCGTTGTGTATCGCCTGGGCCAGAATCTCTTTCCCGGTTCCGCTTTGACCGTTAATCAACACGCTGACATCGGACTGCGCTACCATGCGAGCCTGCTCGAGCAAGCGCTGCATAATTGGACTGCGTGTCACGATGGTATCCCGCCACATGTCATCCCCGGCAATAACCGTGTGCTCAAGCGCATTATCGATGGCCTGATAGAGTGCGTCCCTGTCCACCGGCTTGGTCAGGAAGCTGAACACCCCCTGTTGCGTAGCCGCAACGGCATCCGGAATAGAACCATGGGCGGTCAGAATGATCACCGGCATACCCGGCTGACCTTTTTGGATCTCCGCGAACAGCGCCATGCCGTCCATTTCATCCATTCTGAGATCGCTTATCACCAGATCGATTTTTTCTCGCGCCAGCACCTTCAGGCCTTCAGCACCGCTTTCTGCCGTGGTGACCGTATAACCCTCGCTCGAAAGACGCATGCCCAGCAGCTTTAGCAGCCCAGGATCGTCATCCACTAACAATAAGCGCGCGGGTTTCCTCTGCGTCATGGTTTTGCCTCCTGCTGCGGTTTGCCAGAAGCTCCGCTATCGTCATCATCATTGTCGTTCGAGCTGTGCGCGTCGGGCGCCAGGCTACTTCCCGGTTTACGGCTGGACAGCTGGCGTTCAATATCGGTCAGATTTTCAAGTTTTCGTGTCGTGAGATCTAGCTGGCTGCGCAGGCGCTGCTGCTGCTCACGTAGCGTATCCAGTTCGCCGTCCGTTGACTGCTGAAGCTTGCTGTACCGGGTACGCTCGTCCGAGAGTTTCAGCAGAGATAGCTGACCATCGCGCCAGATTTCAAACAGGGAACGAACCTGCACCGGCACTTCATTTGTCATGGTGTCGAGCTGGGTCATATAGCGCCGGCGCTCGGTTGGCGTAATTTTGGCGGTAGACAGCAAAATGCCGCGCTTAAACGTATCCTGCCAGGTTTCTGCCGGCCATTGCCGGGCCTCCGCGCGGGCTTCTGCCGGCGGCAGACGCTGGGCGCAGTCCATACCGCGCAGCCAGTAAAGCGGGTTGCTGCCGACATCGTGCCCCGTCAGGGCCCATATTTCGGTGCAGTCCGTGGACAGATAATCAGGGATTTGTTGTTCCGGGACATGCGGTTTGTGAACTTCCCCCAGGCTGCTGGAGAGGGTTTGAGGCGCACAGCCGGCCAGCAGTGCGGTCCCCACCAGCGCGCCGGACAACCAGCAAATCAGGCGAGGCAAAGCCCCGCGGCGTGGCACACGCAATAAAAGTACTTTCATCGTTTTAATCATTCTCAGGGAAAACCGGTAATTCGATACGGAAGCAGACTTCCGCGCTATTAGCGTTGATCAGACTCAGCTTTCCATGCATACGTCGAATGCAGTCCCTGGCAATACTCAGCCCCAGGCCACTTCCCTTTACGGAACCCTTCCGCTGGTGACTGCCCTGGAAGAAAGGCTCAAAAATCATCTCTTGTTCCGTTGGCGGAATCGGTTCGCCGGTGTTCGCGACCTCAATGAACAGCAGCGCACCAACCTGCGAACTCCTTAGATAAATGGTACCGGATTCACTGCCATAGTGCACCGCATTGGAGTAGAGATTATCCAGCACGCTCATCAGCAGAGCAGGTTCTGCAAGACAGGATTTAGGGCTTAGCTGAATCTCGGTATGCATCATTTTAGCTCTTGCCGGCAAGCTGTGAGCGGAGATCACCATTTCAACAAGCGGTGCAAGCTCGACTTTTTCCAGCGTCACCGCGCCGTCGGCCAGCTTGCGGTTGTAATCCAGCAGTTGCTCGATCAGCCTTTGCAGATGCCGGCTGCTGTTATCGAGTATGGCCACAACCTCTTTCTGGTCGGCATTCAGCGGCCCGGCGACCTGATCGGCAAGCAGCTCCGTCCCCTCTCGCATGCTGGCAAGCGGGGTCTTCAATTCATGAGAGAGATGGCGAAGAAACTCGTGCCGCTGAGATTCAAGCCAGGCCAGGCGCTCGCTTAACCAGACGATGCGCTGGCCGACGGAACGTAGCTCTCTCGGCCCTTTAAATACTTCACTAGTGCCAAGGGTGCGCCCTTCCCCCAGCCGATTAATCATCCGTTCAATGCCTTTGACCGGGCCAATAATCATGCGGGTGAAGATGATAACCAGGCCAAGGCTTAGCAGAAACAGCACCAGCGCCTGCCAGCCAAAGAACTGGCCCCGCTCGGCGATTTCCTGCTGCAGCTGCTGCCCACGGGAGAAGACAACCGTTCTCGTTGCCTGCACCATTTCGGCATTGGCCGAAGCAAACTGCTCAAGCTGATTCGCCGCGGAGGCTTCCGGCCCGCTATTTTTACATTTGAGTTCGGCAAGTTCGCTCAATGACTGGCTAAGAGATTGATAAAGGCGGGGATCGGGCAATACAGAAGCATGCGCCTCAAGCATTTGAGCGTAGCGCTGACGCTGCCCCTGATACAGCTGAGCAAGACGTGAATCATCCAGCACACAGTACTGCCGATAGCTGCGCTCCATTTCCAGAGCAATGTTGGTCATCGCTTCGCTGCGGCGGGCGTCAATCAGCGTGGTGCGGTTGGTGAGCGCGGCCTGAGCGCTTAGCGCATTCAGGCTCTGCCAGGCCTGCCAGGCCAGCACCAGCAGCGGTACCAGCACCAGCAAGAAGGCCATCATGACAAGCTGGCGCAAAGATCGGGGGAAAAAATGCCACTGGTTCAATAGCTTCATCTCACATTACCTGTATGACACGATGCTAGCCGCGATTACGCGTGGTGGAAAGAAGCGTTTGCCAGAAACGACAAAGGCAGGGGATTTACCCCCTGCCTTTGCTTAAGAATTAGGCGGCGCCTTACTCAACGTTTCGCCCGGAGCATGATAAGCCCGAAGGCATTTATCAACAATTGGACGGCAGGCACCTTTTTGTGCGTCATTCGGCGGTTTATGTAGTCTGTCTGAAAAGACGCTGACATAAGAAATTGAATGAGCCACTGCCCATTAATAAGCAGGTATCGTGCCAGGTTTTAAAATAAATAAACAACTGATTGTTTTTGATTGAATTATTATAATTTTCAGGAGGATATATTCTGACCGTTTTTTATGCTTAGTGTCGCCATTTTACAACACTCTTTCCCATCACCGACCATACCCATAAAAATCAATCACTTAAATGTCTCCGTTTGGAGACGCTCTAAACGCAAAGGTGTCGGGGTTTGGTGACAAAAAATGCCCCTCGACGAACGTCATAAGTGCCGCTTGAATATCGCAGGTGCACCTGCGTACATAACGTTTTTCGGCACATCAGCATTAACGACGCTGTTAGCAGCAATAATGCTATTTTCTCCAATCGTCACCCCAGGAAGTATGACGACCCCGGCCCCTAACCAAACATTGTTGCCGAGAGTAATCGGGGCGGAGATCAGCTCAACATTTCTTTTCTCGGGATCACATGGATGGCCTACCGTTGAGAGCGTGACGTTAGGACCGATCAATGAGTTGTCGCCGATCTTTATCGCGGCATTATCGAGAAACACGCAACCTGCGTTTATGTATACGTTATGGCCAATCGATATCTGACCAAATTCATAAAAGAAAGGTACCGTAACGGTGCTTTCCCCCTGAAACGCTATGCCAGACTTGGCCAGGAGGCGGTTACGTTTTTTACGGGATAAATTTTTACTGTTAATGAGAGTACGTGCTAGGGGGACTTTAACGGATTTTGCTAAATTACACAGAAAATAGGTCAGCATGTTTCAAGTCTTCATCATTTTTGCTCAACCATACAAATCGGCAGCAATGGGTTCAACTTTTTTCATCCTTCCAGAAAGAATAATTCTTTAGGACTTGCTGCTAAATAACATCCCGGATTTCATTAAATTAAAAACCCCTCTCCTTTTTAAGAGAGGGGTTAAAGCTGTAAAATCAGCCCAGTTGCTTACGAGCGTTACGGAAGATACGCATCCACGGGCTATCCTCGCCCCATTCTGCCGGGTGCCAGGAGTTGCTCACGGTACGGAACACGCGCTCAGGATGCGGCATCATAATAGTGACGCGTCCGCTTTCGTTACTCACCGCAGTGATGCCGTTCGGCGAACCATTCGGGTTAGCCGGATAGGTTTCGGTCACCTTCGCGAAGTTATCCACGAAGCGCAACGCTACCAGCCCTTTGCTTTCAAGAGCAGCAAGATGAGCAGCATCGCGAACTTCAACCCGGCCTTCACCGTGAGAAACTGCGATAGGCATATGGGACCCGGCCATACCCTGCAGCAGCAGAGACGGGCTTGATGTCACCTCTACCAGGCTGAAGCGCGCTTCAAAACGGTCAGACTGGTTACGCACAAAGCGCGGCCACAAATCACTTCCTGGAATCAGCTCACGCAGGTTAGACATCATCTGGCAGCCGTTACAGACGCCAAGCGCCAGCGTTTCCGGGCGATGGAAGAAGGTTTCAAACTCATCGCGTACGCGCGAGTTAAACAGAATGGACTTCGCCCAACCTTCACCCGCACCCAGCACATCACCGTAAGAGAAACCACCGCATGCCACCAGCGTATGGAAGCTTTCCAGACCGGTGCGCCCGGCCAGCAGGTCGCTCATATGAACGTCGATGGCGTCAAAGCCTGCGCGATGGAAGGCGGCAGCCATCTCAACGTGAGAGTTAACGCCCTGCTCACGCAGGATAGCCACTTTAGGACGTGCGCCGGTGGCGATGAACGGCGCAGCAATATCTTCTTTGATATCGAAGTTCAGCTTCACGTTCAGGCCAGGGTCGTTGTCGTTAGACTTCGCATTATGCTCTTCGTCGGCACAGTCAGGGTTATCACGCAGGCGCTGCATCTGCCAGGTGGTTTCTGCCCACCACATACGCAGCGTGGTGCGGCTTTCGCTGAACACCGCGTGACCATCAGCGCTGAGGGTGAAACGATCGCCTTCAACGGCCTTACCAAGGTAATGCACGCAGTCCGCCAGCCCGTGCTCAGCAAGCAGAGCCTCTACGGCCTGACGATCTTCTGCGCGAACCTGGATCACGCCGCCCAGCTCTTCGTTAAACAATGCGGCCAGGCGATCGTTGCCGAGGCCTGCAATATCAACGTCCACGCCGCAGTGGCCGGTAAAGGCCATTTCTGCCAGAGTCACCAGCAGGCCGCCGTCGGAGCGGTCGTGCCATGCCAGCAGTTTACGGTCAGCGACCAGCGCCTGCATTGCATCCCAGAAGCCTTTAAGCTGTTCAACGCTGCGCACATCAGCAGGTTTGTCGCCCAGCTGACGATAAACCTGAGACAGCGCCGTCGCGCCCAGCGCGTTGTGGCCTTTGCCTAAATCGATCAGCAGCAGGGCATTGTCTTCAGTGCTCAACTGCGGCGTTACGGTAGCTCGTACATCTTCTACGCGAGCAAACGCGGTAATTACCAGCGACAGCGGAGAGGTCATCTCACGCTGCTCGTTACCTTCCTGCCAGCGCGTTTTCATCGACATGGAGTCTTTGCCGACCGGAATAGTGATACCCAGCGCCGGGCAAAGCTCTTCGCCAACGGCCTTAACGGCTTCGTATAGGCCAGCGTCTTCACCCGGATGACCGGCTGCCGCCATCCAGTTTGCAGACAGCTTGATGCGCTTCAGGGAACCGATTTGGGTTGCCGCGATGTTGGTTAATGCTTCGCCAACGGCCAGGCGACCGGAAGCGGCGAAGTCCAGCAGCGCAACCGGCGCACGTTCGCCGATAGACATTGCCTCTCCGTAGTAGCTGTCGAGGCTTGCGGTGGTCACCGCGCAGTTTGCTACCGGGATCTGCCACGGACCAACCATCTGATCGCGGGACACCATACCGGTTACCGTGCGGTCACCGATGGTCACGAGGAAGGTTTTTTCTGCAACGGTAGGCAGATGAAGAACGCGTTTCACCGCATCAGAAATGGAGATCTCGCTGCTGTTGAAGGCCTCACCTTTCGCTTTCAGCGTCTCAACGTTACGCTCCATCTTCGGCGTTTTGCCGAGCAGCACGTCCAGCGGCATATCTATCGGCTGATTATCAAAGTGGCTGTCGTTAAGCGTCAGGTGCTGCTCGGTAGTCGCTTCGCCAATCACCGCATACGGCGCGCGCTCACGGCGGCAAAGTTCGTCAAACAGCGGCAGCTGCTCTGGCGCTACGGCCAGCACATAGCGTTCCTGGGATTCGTTACACCAGACTTCGAGCGGGCTCATGCCTGGCTCATCGTTAAGAATGTCGCGCAGCTCGAAGCGGCCACCGCGGCCACCGTCGCTGACTAACTCAGGCATGGCGTTAGAAAGACCGCCGGCACCGACGTCGTGGATAAACAGAATCGGGTTGTCGTCGCCCATCTGCCAGCAGCGGTCGATCACCTCCTGGCAACGGCGCTCCATTTCCGGGTTATCGCGCTGAACGGAAGCAAAATCTAAATCAGCATCGGACTGGCCGGAGGCCATAGACGAAGCAGCACCGCCACCGAGGCCGATGTTCATCGCCGGGCCACCCAGCACAATCAGCTTAGCGCCCGGGGTAATTTCACCCTTCTGAACGTGGTCGGCACGGATGTTGCCGATACCGCCGGCGAGCATGATTGGTTTGTGGTAGCCGCGCAGCTCCACGCCATTGTGGCTGTTAACCTGCTCTTCATAGGTACGGAAGTAGCCGGTTAGCGCCGGACGGCCAAATTCATTGTTAAACGCTGCTCCGCCCAGAGGACCTTCGGTCATGATATCCAGCGCGGTCACGATGCGATCTGGTTTGCCAAAATCCTGCTCCCATGGCTGTTCAAAGCCCGGAATACGCAGGTTAGACACGGAGAAGCCGACCAGGCCAGCTTTTGGCTTGGCGCCACGCCCGGTTGCGCCTTCGTCGCGGATTTCACCGCCGGAGCCGGTTGCCGCACCCGGCCACGGAGAGATCGCCGTCGGGTGGTTGTGGGTTTCAACCTTCATCAGGATGTGCGCCTCTTCCTGATGGAAGTCATAGCGCCCAGCTTCACGATCTGCGAAGAAACGACCGACGGCGGAGCCTTCCATGACCGCCGCATTGTCTTTATAGGCGGACAGCACGTAGTCTGGCGTTTTCTCGAAGGTGTTTTTGATCATCTTAAACAGCGACTTCTGCTGCTTCTGCCCGTCGATAATCCAGTCGGCGTTAAAAATTTTGTGACGGCAGTGCTCGGAGTTCGCCTGAGCAAACATGTACAATTCGATGTCGTTCGGGTTGCGTCCCAGTTTGTTGAACGCCTCCCGGAGATAGTCGATTTCGTCTTCCGCCAGCGCCAGGCCGAGGCGTATGTTCGCCTCCACCAGCGCGTCACGGCCTTTGCCAAGAAGATCAACGCTCTGCACCGGAGCAGGCTGCTGGCGGCTGAAGAGCTGCTGCGCATCGCTCAGGGAGGTAAACACGCTCTCCATCATGCGGTCGTGCAGTAAGGCAGCAACATCCTGCAGCTGCTCAGCGGTCAGCGTACTTCCGGTCACGTACCAGGCCACACCACGCTCAAGGCGCTTAACCTGTGGCAGGTCGCAGTTGTGGGCGATATCGGTAGCTTTGGAAGACCAGGGGGAGATGGTGCCGGGGCGCGGGGTGACCAGCAGCAGGGTGCCTTCAGGCGCATGTTCTGCGAGGGTTGGACCATACTTCAACAGCCGCTGCAGGCGGGCAAGCTCATCAGCGTTTAGCGGTGCCTCGAGGTCGGCAAAATGAACATACTCGGCATAAATGTCGCTTACCGGAAGGTTAGCATCGTTAAAACGGGCCAGGAGTTTGTTGATACGAAATGCCGAAAGAGCAGGCGAACCACGCAGAATTTCCATCATTAAAGATCTCTCGTCTTCAGGGCGAAGGGGGGAAAACGGGCGTCATTATAAAGAATCCTCCGCCGTGACGAAACCGTTTGCGTAGAAATAACCGCAGAAGTTTTTATTGTACGAAAAACAAACGATATATTCTTAAAAGTTGCTTACTGGCGCTTTCTTACGCAAAATGCGCCTCACTCACTCACGGGGTTCAAAAAAATCATGTTTATTGTTGGCTAAGGCTTATCCTGCTGCAGAATGTTATCTATTTGAAAAGAATAAAGATTAATTATCTGCTTATCGGTATCGTCACCTTGTTGCTGGCAGTGGCATTATGGCCCTCCATTCCAGGTTTCAGTCAGGCCGAAAACCGTATCGCCGCGATCAAAGCGCGGGGGGTTTTGCGCGTCAGTACAATTTCATCCCCGCTCACCTGGACGATGGTTAACGGCAAAGTGACCGGTCTTGACTATGAACTTGCCAGGGAGTTTGCGGACTATCTCGGCGTGAAGCTAAAAGTTGTCGTACGACCCAACATCAACGCGCTGTTTGATGACCTGGACAATGACAAAGCCGACCTGCTTGCCGCAGGCCTGGTGTACAACTCAAGCCGCAGCAGCAACTATCAGGCAGGGCCAACCTATTACTCAGTTTCCCAGCAGATGGTTTACCGCGTAGGCAGCACGCGTCCTAAGTCGCTCGGCGGCGTCAAGCCTTCTCAGCTGGTGCTCTCTTCCGGCCAGGCGGTAGTGAGCGATCTTCAGAAGTTGAAAGAGAGCCAGTACCCCGACCTGAGCTGGAGCATTGATACTAAACAGACCAGCAATCAGCTTCTGCAGCAGGTGGTGGACAGCAATATCGCCTTCACTATCTCTGACTCCATCGCCATCAGCCTGTTCCAGCGCGTGCATCCTCAGCTGGCCGTCGCCCTGGACGTGACCGATGAGCAACCCGTCACCTGGTTTTCGGCACGTGACGGCGACGACAGCATGAGCGCCGCCCTGCTCGACTTCTATAATCAGATTAGCAGCAACGGCACGCTGGCAAGGCTTGAGGAAAAGTACCTTGGCCATATCGGTGATTTTGATTACGTAGATACCCGAACCTTCCTGAACGCGGTGGATGCGGTTCTGCCGGATCTTCAGCCGCTGTTTGAAAAGTACGCCGACGAAATCGACTGGCCGCTGCTGGCCGCTATTTCCTATCAGGAGTCCCACTGGGATATTCACGCCACTTCGCCTACCGGCGTGCGCGGGCTGATGATGTTGACCAAGAATACGGCCCAAAGTCTTGGCATCAACGACAGGCTGGACGCTGAACAGAGCATCAGCGGCGGCAGCCGTTATCTGAAAGATATGATGAGCAAGGTGCCCACCACGGTCCCGGAATACGAGCGAATCTGGTTCGCGCTGGCGGCCTACAATATGGGCTATGCCCATATGCTTGATGCTCGCCAGTTAACCGCAAAACAAAAAGGCAATCCCGACAGTTGGGCCGATGTGAAAACACGCCTGCCGCTGCTGAGCCTTAAGCCTTATTACAGTAAAACAACCTATGGATATGCTCGTGGGCACGAGGCTTATGCGTATGTGGAAAACATCCGCAAGTATCAGCTAAGTCTGGAAGGGTATCTGCAGGAGAAAGAGAAAAAGGCGGCGCAGGCGGACAAATTTGCCGAGGCCTATCCTGCGGTCGCCCCGATAGAACTGGCTAATCCGACCTATGGGCCTTTTCCTTTAGGGCCTTTTTCTCAAGACGACGAGCGCGAAAAAAATCGCTCAACATGGCTGAGCACTCTGACGCAAGCACCCCTTCAATAACCTGCACCTGATGGTTCATTCCTGGGTGACCGAGAACATCCAGCAGCGAGCCGATAGCGCCAGTTTTAGCATCACGTGCGCCAAACACTAAGTGACCAATTCGGCTATGAACCATGGCTCCCGCGCACATGACGCAGGGCTCGAGAGTGACATACAGCGTGGTATCAAGCAGACGATAGTTTTGCAGCACCAGTCCCCCCTGACGCAGAGCCATAATTTCAGCATGAGCCGTAGGATCGTGGCGACCAATAGGGCGGTTCCAGCCTTCGCCAATGACCTGGTTGTTATGCACCAGCACCGCGCCGACGGGAACTTCACCTTCGTCCCACGCGCGCTGAGCAAGCGTCAGGGCATGGCGCATCCAGTGTTCATGGGTAAATTCAGTCTCTGACACAACGCTCTCCGCGGCATAAGTGGGCGGCGCATTATACACACCGCTTGAGGGATTCGAAACGGCCTCACTCAAGCTGCTGCAGCTCTCCCTGGGGAGTGACGCGCCAGCGGTGCTCGCAGAAATAGAGCAACGGATTATCCTGATGGCTGTCGCTGTAGCCGCTGTAAAGCCTCAGAGGAGCGCCAATATGCAGCTCCAGCTGAACCACCTTCTCATGCCCGAGGCAGCGCAGGGTGACCACCCATCCTCCGTAAGCTCTCGCTATCTGGGTGGCAATAACCTTCACCTCCGGCAGCCACGGCGTATCAGAATAGACCTTCTCAACCAGCGGCTGCGGTGAACCTGTAATTAGCCAGACGTCAGCATCCGGGCTGTGTAGATAATCCGTGAGGCGCTGCTGGACGATGGGGAATGCCCTCACCTTTTGCCGGAACCAGACGACAAATTCGCTTTGTAGCCGCTGAAGCCGGGCCTCGCTACGCCCAAACGTGATACCCCATAACAGCAGGCTCATCGGCTGTCGGGCAGCGCTGCCTTTGATCAGCATCATGCCGCCAATCAGCGGCAGCAACATAATAACCAACGGCACGTTCAGCGGCAGGCGACGCAGGAGATAAAACAGAAAGCTGCCGAACATATCCTGCTGGTGTAAGGTGCCATCCAAATCAAAAAAGACGACGCGGCGCGGGTTGTGGATAGTCAATGCGGGCTCCTTTAAGACTCGCGTTTACAAAACGATGCTCCCCTAAAGCCTAACAGATAGCCTGCAGTTTTCCGCGGGCAATCCTGGCCCGATGCCTGCCATAGATCAGAATATTTAATTCGGTAACATTGCTCTATAATAGAATTTATAATTCGCTCAAATGCTTATCATGGCAAGCCGTTACCAGAATTGCCGCCCCGGAGGTGAAATGAACTGTTTACTGCGCATTCGAAGCCGCTACGCCATGCTGGCCCAAAGTGACCGCAAGCTGGCCGACTTCCTGCTCGCCGAGCCCGATCGTGCACGCCATCTCAGTTCACAGCAGCTGGCAGAAGAGGCCGGGGTCAGCCAGTCCAGCGTCGTAAAGTTCGCGCAGAAACTCGGGTTCAAAGGTTTTCCGGCGATGAAACTGGCCATCAGCGAAGCGCTGGCAAGCGGCCAAAACCCTAACTCAGTGCCGTTACATAACCAAATTTTAGGTGACGATCCGCTGAGACTTGTCGGGGAGAAATTGATCAAAGAGAATATCGCGGCGATGCATGCCACGCTGGATATTAATGCGGAAGAGAAACTGCTGGCGAGCGTGTCGCTGCTGCGCAATGCGCGGCGCGTGCTGCTGGTGGGGATAGGCGCATCTGGCCTGGTTGCGAAGAATTTTTCGTGGAAGCTAATGAAGATTGGCGTTCACGCCGTCGCCGAGCAGGATATGCATGCCCTGTTGGCAACAGTGCAGGCGATGACGCCAGATGACGTGCTGCTCGCAATTTCCTATTCGGGCGAGCGCCGGGAGATAAATCTGGCAGCCGACGAGGCGTTGAATGCCGGGGCGAAAATACTCGCCATTACCGGGTTCACCCCTAACGCTTTGCAGCAGCGCGCCAGCCTGTGCCTCTATACCATCGCAGAAGAACAGGCCACGCGCAGCGCAGCCATCTCCTCCACCAGCGCCCAGATGATGCTGACCGACCTGCTGTTTATGGCGCTGGTTCAGCAGGATCTGGAAAACGCTCCGGAGCGAATCCGCCAGAGCGAGGCTTTGGTGAAGAAGCTGGTTTAGGTTACAGAAATTAAAGCGTAGTGGATGGTGCTGGCTTTTCTGGCCACGTGATATTGGGAGCCAGAGAAATATCCAGGCGACGCAGTTGAGTGCGGTAAGCTCTGAGGGCTTCTAGTTCCGACTTTTCATCAGCGGAAATATCACTATCTTCAGCGGCAGCATTTAACCATTCAATACGCTGGCCAGCCTCATTCATAAGTTGATCTCGTTGAGAGGCAGCTATCGCAGCATAATCGCGAATTTGTCTGAGTTTGCCATCGCGATAAAACCAATCCTCTCCCAATACAATTTTGAGGTTTTCATCGTTTGCCTCTAACTCCGCAACGCTCAAATCAATGGGCACCATCGCATCAATGTTTGTGGTAAAAGTCCGAACCCGCCCTGATTCGTCAAAGCCAATTTTTAAAGTATTCTCTGAAAATAATTCCCGTATTTCGTACCAGTCGTTTCCGAGATCATCACGAAGATACATGATATTGCTGACACCAATGGTTTTGGGTTTATCCGAATCCTCTGGTACATACTGAGTAAACTTGCCAAACTCTTGCATAATATCGCCCTTAATTTTTAACCAATGATGTACCAGTTACCGCCAACCAATTTTCTGGTGTAACGTATAACGAACCAACCTACGTTTGACGAACCACCCACCATTGCCAGGTTTGCCATAAATGCACCATCCGTAGCACGTGGATAGCTAGCCCCGTCGCGAAACGCGACTTCTACAGGTGCGGTATGGTCAATGTCATTAACAAAGTTTTGATAAACCCAGGAGGACGTTGCGTATGCCGACAAATCTTGTTGTGGTGGGGGGTTATTAGGTGAATAAACGCGAACCGCGCCCCCTGATTCATATACACCAGCCCCGGCAAGAATACTGTTACCGGATGAAATAGGACCACCGGAATAAAATGCATCATTGTTTGTGTCAAATACCCAAACATGATCTACGCCTCGGTCATCATGAGCATGAAAACATATTTTAGGAAAATCGCTAGCCCCAGTTGTAAGAACGCCCATGCTAAGAGCAGCAAGATAGCCAATGTCAGCTGTTTGAACTGTTGCCTTTACCAACGGCGCATAGCTACTGGATGTATTTGGGGCTACATAGCCACTTGAATAAAACAATGCCTGTCGATTGGCTAATTGGTTTGCAAACGCACCAGCGCCAGGCCAAACTCCGTCCTTTGTTGCATAATGATCGGCATTATTGAGATAAGCAACATCCCCCCCCAGTAATTGAGACAGCGCCAGTATCCTGTGCTGTTGGTTTATTTTCTGTCGTATATAAACTTGACCAGTTACTCCATACCCCTCCTGGAATATCGCTATTCTTTGTTCTAATTTTCACTAACCCAGGGCGAGAATAACTTGCTGTAAGCTGAACATCGTATGCACCACCAAATCCTCCCCAGCTCAATAGAGAGCTTTCATATCCTGGTGAATTTTCTGCTGTTGAATACACGAAACTAACTGCATTGACTGGCAAGTTATTGGTATTTGAAATTGCTGTCCCAGCCTGCGCCCGTGAGCTTCGAACGGCTAGTGCGCCGCCATTAAGAATGGCTTTACCCATCGTTAAATCATCAATACTCTCCTGTATGTCACGACTAGCCGCCGATCCCAGTCCCAGGTTCGCCCTCGCATGCGCTTTATCCGGCACGTCAGACAGATTGCTGCCTGCAGCCAGGAAAGCGTCATTATTTTGTGTCGCAGATGACCCTAGCCCGAGACTCTTACGCGCCTCAGCCTGTGAGGCAGCGCCGTTACTGGCTATTTCATTAAGATTTTTACCAATCGAAAGAAATTGTGCACTGCCAGCACTTTTTAATTTCTCTACGAAAGCGGCAATATCTCCATCATCCATTACATCTCGGCCAGAAAGCTCGGCAACGTACTGAGCAACGGCTGAAGCAATAAAGCTCGTTTGCCGCAGTACCTTATTAATCTGAGCACTGGATGCTTTTCCTGACTGAAAACCAGAAGATAACGCAGGCAATATTTCCCACTCATTTTGGGCCATGACATTTGCAGTTGGCCCGTTTGCAAAAGACTTAAATTGATTAGTAGTCATTAGAGTTTCCTCTCCCAGGCGCCGTCATCAAAGCCGGCGATATATTGGTTGTCCATGTCGAAGCCAAAAAATCTATTACCAGCTGAAGGCACCTCAACAGACGGTGTTTCAATATCTCCAGCCCAAATGCCGGAGGCTTTTACAGTCAAATAGCCTTGTCTGATAGCGGCAATTAACTCAGATGAAACCTCAGAGATATCATTTACAGGAAAAGCCCAAACGGAAATCGTCATATCTTGATTATCAACGATCTGCATCCTCAGGCCCGAACCTGCAGTAGCAGCATCCAGAATGGAAGGAAGGCTGTCGTTTTGACCATCCCAGTTATTGATCGCTATTTTGGCTTTAAGAATAACGCGGTAGGTTTCATCGCTGAGCGTCACATAAACATCCGGCTCTCCTGTACTGCCACCATGAGCAGTAAACTGGCCGATAACCCGGCTCCGCCCGATCCACTGCCCCAACGCATCAAGCTGCACCCCAACCGCGGTATCAATATCAAACGCATTAACCAAACTTTCTGTGGCGGTAGAGGTATCAATAAAGGGACGGGTACTCAGATCGACATGGGCAAAAAACAGAGGCTTGCTTGCGTGGTAGCTGGTAATACGCCCGGTATATTTACTCATGCGCTCACCGTAATATTGATGTTCTCCACGCTGCAGGAGGCGGCTTCGCTGTAGCCGATGTTTACGTTAGCCGCCGCAACAGCAGAAGATGATTTGCCGATCATTAATTCGGAGATGTCGTAGAAGCGAGCTTTGCCGCCGCTCACCACTCCAAGGTTTGCCGGAGAATAAATACGGCTTAGCAGTACGCTGTCCCCTATTCCCAGACCGTTGATGTAGTCGGCGATCGCCTGCTTCATCTGCTCGCCGGTCTGCGACGTGTAGCCGGTGAAAACTTTAAGTACGATATTGACGTAAATCGGCACATTACCGGGCCGTGAGAATGAAATGGTATGGGGATTGCCATACAGATCGGGCACCACAATAGATGTAGAGCCGAAGGTTGCAACGCCCTGCCCCTTTTTTCCCCGCAGCGTCTGGGCAATTTCCGTCACATCACCGCCGTCAACAATCGCGGCAATTGAATGGGGAGGAAGACCATTGACGTTTACAGCCCCGGTATCATTTTCGTAGAGCTTATGCCGCGTCACGCCTGCAACGTTGGCAATGGCGCCTTCAACCGCCTCAAACGGCGTAAGTGCAGGTAAAGCAACGCTTTGCGACTGTCGGATACGCAATTCAGCATCCGTTTCTGCCGCAACGCCCGGCGTCGCTGCCTGAGGGTTTATTACCGCCGTCCAGCCGCGAGTTGGCGTGCCCATAACAGTCACAGTGCCTGCAGGCGCGATCATCACGCCGCTGCTGGAGCAGGTTGCCGTTGCTATTACCGTACCCTCGACGCCAATCGATACCGTATCAGGCAGCAACCACACTCCGCCGTTATTATCTCTGACGGAACCGTTGCTTATAGTCGTACCGGGAACGCCAGTCAGCAGCAGATCGACCGTCGAGTAAGTCGCGGCGCGCCTGACAATACCGTTGATCTTAACGTTGCTCGATAGCGCACGGCCCATCGCCGTCGCCGGCGAGAAGCTGTTGTAAACGGCAACGGCCGTATTGTTGGCATCATGAATGGCCAGCGCTACCAGAGAGATGAGCTGGCCATCTTTACTGTCCGGCTCCAGATACGCGTCAGCACCGTAGATTTGCCTGAACGAATCCATCAAAACCCCAAGAAGGCTCTGATAATCAGGCGCAGTTATCCCCTGGGCAGTTACCGTTGCCGATAACCCCAGCGTTTCAGTATTGAGGGCCATTTATGCCTCGCTGTTTAAAGTGGTGGGACCGTAAACGGTATCGATGGTGGCGTTAAAGGTCACGGTGCGTTTTTCATTGCGAGCGGCGCTCACCTCCAGCACGGACTTTACGCCCATAGTCTGGCTTACGCGGTCAATCAGCATAAATACCCAGGTATCATCCTGCTGCTTACCGAGAACGGACTGGCGATAAGGTGTTCCCGCACGCTTATCCAAAAACCACTCCCCCTGCCAGAGCTTAAGCCGCGTGCCGACCGCCTGAGCCACACATTCAGGAGAGTTTTCCAGAAAGGTATTTTCTCCCTGGCCGAAGGTGTAATCGCCGGTGTTGCTCTCTCTGCGATATTTCATACAGGACCTCCCGTATTTGAACCGCCGGACTGCACGCCGCCGTGTTGGTGCCTGGTCAGGCTTATACCGCTGGCCGCAACATCACCGCTCACGGTCACGTTGCCTTTGATATTCACCTCGCCGGTAAGATCGATAGCAGCTGCGGTCGCGGTCAGCTTACCGGGCGTCACGAGCGAAATGTCGTGGCTGACGGGATCCAGTTCGACGAAGGCTTTACCGTCTTCGCTGCGCAGTTGAACCGCTGTTGCGCTGATACCGCTGATTTTTTTTACCTGCGACTGCGGGCCGGGCAGCACAAAAGCATCGGAAAGCGAGTGCTGACGGGGATCGACCGGCTCCTGAATACCTCCGCTCTGCCACCAAAAGTCGATAGCGCGATCGGCAAAAATGACCAGACATTCGTCTCCCTTTTTAAGAGGAAACGTCAGCGAACAGCCTCCGCCATGCGGGAAAACAACCGGCACATCCACCAGCAGCGGGTAGGCTACCGAGATGACCTCTCCGTCTCTGCCAGTCCTGGCGCCTCGGATAGCGGGGGCAACCTCACAGGTGACAGAAACAGGATCGAAAGACTGAATAATGCCGGGTAACGCGACCCGTAGATCGTTACTTAATGCGGCCCGGCTGGCCGCGAGAGTATCGGCCAGCTCACCGCTGAGCGCCGAAGTCGTCAGAGCCATGATTCCTCCAGGGATAAAAAAACCCGCAAATGCGGGTTCAGGCTTGTAGTTTAGATGCCGGACTTGCTTTCCACTTTTCGTCGACCTTGTCCACAGGTTTGCCAGCCGGGAAGCACATCATGGTCATATACCAGTTATTCCCCGGGTATCTCCCGTGTAGGCAATGCCATAAATGTCATAAACACCGTCCGGGGAAGGAGGCGTATATTTCTCCTCCGTCAGCGGTCCAGACTTATAGAGCCTGTTCTGCTCTAACTTCACCTGCCCGTGGAGCTGAATTGTGGGGTTAATCAGGCACGTCAGGGTTACGCCTGCATTCGTTGATGTTTGAGGCCGCCCAATCAGGCCACTCTGACTATTAAGGTTGACGGGTGGGTGCACTTTTTCAGCCGCGCTGTAATAGTCCAGTCGGTCATTCGACAGCTTCCAGGTTGCCTTACACAGCTTACCTATTTGATCGAGGTAACGGCTGACCTTGCCATGGAAGGTATACCCTCTGGGAAACTGTGTTTCTGGAAATGGCGGTAGCCTGCCGGGGAGGATCAAAAAGGGTTTCAGCGCCCCCGCCGCAAGCTGGTACATATCTTTTACCGTGTAGCCTTTAGCAAGCGTTGCGCTGAGCGTCGCAGACATTAGCGCTTCATGGCCATCAATCGCCTGAATCAAAATCCAGTCATCAGGCGTGGCGTCTTCTCGCCCTGTCATCCAGATCCGGATGTCACCGCTAAAGATCACCCCAAAGTTCATGCCGTCTCGCGGCCCCCATTCTGCTGGCTCAACAACCCTGACTTTTCCCACTTCACTGCTGCTTACAACCGGTTCTAACCCGTTATAGCCCGCGATCAGCCGGATTTTGCTGTATTCCTTCTGCGCAATGCGATTCACATTATCCGGCGCAAGGTTATAGATTTTAACTTCCGCCGTTTTGGGCGAGCTGCCGGTATGCCAGTCAACTTTAAAGGTCACCTTAAAGCCAGAAAGCGCAATGCCGCTGCCATCTTCCTTCAGAAGCTGAAGCTCAAAGTGGCGGGACCAGTTATTACTCATCTCCCCCCCTTAATCTGCCGTCACAAAGTAAAGATGGCTGCCGTTTCCAGGGTCGGTTTTGCTCGGGTAATCCTGGGCCTCATCGTCACAGCCAACCCATAACCCTCCACTAAAGCCAAGCCAGGCGTAAGGAGCCAATAAATCAGCCCCGGTCACCAGCGGGATCCCGTTCACGATGGGCTGATTGTCCGCATCAAGAATATCCAGGATCCAGCCCGCAGCATCCCGATAAAGCAGCCGCATACGTAGGGTCTGCCCGCCGAGCTGAATCGTAAATATCTGGTTATCCGCGCTGAGAGGAATTTCTGCAATGGACATCATCTCTCCTCATTTTGTTTTTGGCTGGAGCGGCGTAATTTTGGCCGAGCCCATGGGGGTGGTAACCACTTTTTCACCCTTGTTTCCAACGGAAGCGGTCGTTACCCCATCATCCATCTCGGTTTTAGGGGCTGCAGCACGCGCTTCCGTGGCGGTCATTAACACTTCCTCCAGCAACAGTTTGCAGCCAAGAATGTTTTCCGATTTGGCAGCGGTCGTTACCGTGAGCGTTTTGATCAGCATATTGTCGTAGGAGCGGCGACGGGTGATAACCCTGAAGGGTTCTGCTTTTGTCTGCAGATCGAGCAGCTGCTGGTAGATTTGTGCCGGACCAGGGCCTGCGTTTAGCCAGGAGCCAAGCGCGGTCGTATTGGCAAAATCAACCAAAGAACCGCCTGCTTTAAAAAAACAGTCAATCGTTAAGCCACCGGGCATCACCCACGCATGATCGCTGATATTCGGGCCAAACTCGACGGGATGAGAGGCGATGTTAAGCGTATCCGTATGGGCTTCGCTGACCACCACATCTGGCACCAGAAAACCTGAGAGGGTAGTACGCGGCTGAAAGTAAGCGCCAAAAATATCCATTAGCTTATCCTCTCGGAATAGTGCTGTGCCAGCTGAGAGTTAACGTTGAATAGCCGTTGCGATGTTTCCGTCGCAGCCAGGTAGGGGTCAGATACGCCATTCACGACAATGTGGGCATTACTGTTAATGGTTGGGGAATGTGTCGTGCTGTTGCTCGCCGTAGAGAAATCACTCTGAACAGCCCGGCGTTCATTGTTAACAACACCTGCGGGAAGCAGCATCGAAGCAGGATCGGGCTGGCTAAGGTTGTCGACTACATTTGATAACGTTCCAGTAGCGCCCTTTCCCTCTTTTCCAGGAAACCACTCCTGGACTTTTTTCCATCCCTCAGAGATCTTCTCTTTAAGAGTGTCGGCAACACCCTCCGACGCTTTAGCTGCGGGAGTCTGGAAAAGCCCGTTAGCGACCAGTGACTTGCCGATATTGGCTGCTTCTGCCCAGTTTCCCTCTTTTAGCGCATTGATCAGCTCGCCAATCAGCCTTAGCGAGGCGCCCAACTGATTAAAATTATCCAGAAGGCCTTTAAAGATAGTGCTGATAGACCACTTGCTGAAATCGATGCCCAGCAGACTACCAATATCAAAAATGAGATCTTTTATGGTTTTCGCAAGACTGCCGATTGTATCTGCAGCCATTTCAATCACCGGCCCCCAATCCCCCCAATCAATAAAGCTCTCCTCCCCAGCTTTCCATTTCTGGTAGTCGTTATAAAGCAGACCAATGGCCGCAGCCAGCGAGAGGATAATACCTACAGGAGAAGCGAGAAATGCACTGTTCAGGACCAGCCAGGCGGCGGTTAGCCCTGCCAAACCGCCGATTAAGCCTTGAGAACCTTCGTCAAGGCGATCCCACCAGGCCATCACGTCGGTAACCCAGTCGACGGTGCCGCTTAGCGCATCAACGAAAATATCAGCAAATCTTTCAACGACGGCACCAATTTTGTCCAATACTCGTTCAATTTGTGGCGCTTTAACCAGCATGTTTTCGGCCAGTTTCGCGACGGGCTCAGCCAATTTCTCTGCCAGATCGCCGCCTGATTTTGCCACTAACAAATCAAACACGGAGCCCGCTTTACGCCAGGACTGCATAAATTTTTCGGACTGGTCAGCACTTTGCTCTGCGCTGCCGCCTATGCGGAAAGAGAGGTCCTGATACTCTTCGGCAAACTGACCTAATCCACGCTGCATCGCATGCAGCGTGTCGTCATCAATCCCCAGATTCAATGCATAGAAATCAGCGCTGTCTCTGTTCACTGCCCCCAAAGAACGGGCAACCTGCGCGAAAATATCGGCGTTATCCCGCTTTAAACCAGCGTCGTCATGCGTTTTTACCCCAAGACTTTTCAAAAGGCTCTCGTGAAGAGTGTCACCGTTCACGTAGTCACTGACGTTTTTAATCGACTTTTGTAGCGCACCAGTGTCAGCACCTGACTGGCTGGCTCCATATTGCAATGCCTTGTAAGCCTCTAAATCAGCGTTCAGAGATTGGGCCGCCTGTGCATCCTTTTCTATGCCAGATAGCTGCTTTTCAAGCCAGGATCCCGCTTTATTTAGCGGAGAAAGCACCCGATTACTGAAGCTTTCGAAACTTTTGCTGAGTTTTTCAAAATCAGCTTTTGCCGCCTCTTCTTTTCCCTTTTTCACTGTTTTATCCAGTTCCCCAAAAGCGGCGTTAATTCGCGAGCTAAGGTCTTCTTGATAAAAAAAATCTGGAATCGGGACGTAAGGAACAAGCTGTGTGCTAGCGCTCATTTTCCTCTCTCCAGCGTGTGACGCAGGCCTTATTCTCGGCCTGCATCTCGAGGTAATCATTCATCAGCGCAATGTCGTAGAGATCCACTGCGCCGCTTTTCAGATCCAGCCAGCTGAGGCCGAAGACCTCCGCCGGGCGAAGAATATAGTCTTCCCCACCCGGCAGCGTCTCCAGCATCAGGCCGCTGACGGGGCCGATTTTTCGCTGCCGGGGAGTTCTTGCAAAAAATTTCCCAGCGAATCGGCCACCACCCGGGCCACCAGCTGCAGCAGCGTCATCAGGTCGATATCGTCAAAGGACAAAGCGCCCTGACTAAAGACCGGCACCCAGCCCTTCATATGCTCGCGCGTCACGACCGAGAGGCAGGGATACAAAATGGTATTGCAGTCCTCATCGCTGAGGTCGGCGAGGGTGCGGGCAATTTTTGGCAGCATGGTTTCGAGGGCGTTTCCGCCCTCCTTACCCTGTAAGCTGCGAAAATCGCCGACAACGCCAGCCAGAACCGGCAGCAGCTTGCGCGCTACGCTAAGCTGCTCAAAAACGCCGAGCTTGCCAATGCGGTAGTTCACCGCTTTCAGGGTAATTTCCATGGCTTAGAACTCCCCGAGCAGCTGATCGATTTTGCCGCAGTCAAACTTCCAGTCCATGGTGCCCGCATCCTTGCCGTTGCTGTTCGCTGGAAGCTGAGAAAATGCCACACTGCTGGCCGAAACCAGATCGCCGGAGGCCGTATTACGCACGACAATCGTGTTCTTACCCCAGAGTGACGAAGAGAGCGTTTGGGCGTTATAGGCCTGCATCAGCTTTTTGTTCACCGGTGAGGTTTTCATCAACGTCACGGTGATGGAGCCGTTTTTGGCCGGAGAGAGGTTGTGCATCACTTCACCGTCAATGCCGACGGTCATGGTATTTTTTGTAGTGGCCATTTCCACTTTGATCCCGGTGTCCCCGTTCGCGCTGCCGGCGCCCAAATCAATCACGCCGGTTGGCCCTACGAGAGAAGCCGTAACATCCATAAAAGAATAAGTACCCATTTAAATCTCCTTAACGCACAACATTGATTTCGACGTCGGCAAAGTGCACGGCACCCGCCAGTTTGCAGGCCACCTGAATCACCGGCGCTTTACGCGCTTCGCGATCCGACTGCGCCTGGGTGGCTACCGCCGGGGCATAGACGTAATAGCCTTTGGTCAGCGTATCGCCAGAGGCGAGCTGCCCAATATCGGAGCCGTTCCAGATACCCGGCGCCACCAGGCCATTGGTGACTGCCTGAGCCATAGAATGCTCAACGTTGCTCAGCAGACGAGTGACGCCAGCATCGGTTTGCGGGATTTTTGTCGTGCTGGTGTAAAGCAGGTTGTAGAGGTTGGTCTGCACATAGTTTTGCAGCCAGTCCAGGCCGTGGCGCTCATCAATAAAGCTGCCGTTGCTCATCACGCCTTCCTGAATAATGGCGGTGTCGTTGTTGTAATTGACAAAGACGTTGGCGTTTTTCGCGGACAGGGCATTGATTTGCGTTTGGGTCAGCGTTTCCGCTGTGATACCCGGTTCCTGCTTGAATTTCAGGGTGATGGTGGTGTTATTGCCGTTAAAGTTAACGGTAAACGCACGGCCAAATAGCGAAGCTGCCGCATACGGTGTGGCGCTGGAATATTGACCGAAGGTACGAGCGAACTTAGCTGCTTTCAGCTTGCTGAAGACGTCGGTGCTGTCGTTGGCATCAATTACTTTGGGGCTGGCAGACGTATGGCCAAAGATACGGGAGACACCGTCGCCTTCAATGACCGCGGCCACAGCTAGCACAGCGTCATCGGTAATGCCGTCATCAGCGATGACCAGGCCATACCAGTCGGTTGAATGTGCACTCAGCGCAGAGACGCATTCGGCAATGGTTTCCCCGGCTTTGCCCTCGCTTCCTTCTTTTACCCAACGTCCGATAAACAGATCGGCAGGCTGCGGAGACTGCTGGTAGTAGAGGCTGGCGGCTTTGTATTCCGGAGCTTCCAGGCCAAAATCTGCGGCAACGCCGCTCAAGCTGGAATAAGCGCGCATACGCTCATTAGCATCAATGACGTTGCTCGCGCCTACGACCAGCAGCGCACCATAGTTACGGGACTGCGCCGCTCGGGGCGCCATATTCACTGTCACGCTGACAATGTTAGATACAGGTAAACCCTGTGACATAGCTTACTCTCCAATGATTTTTACTGCGGATGAAAGGATGGAACGAATCCCGTAGCGCCGCGCAATACTGCGCTTCAGCGCCACGGTCAGGGTGTAGCGGCGTAGCCACTGGTTATTGATAAATTCAGGATCCGGCGTGATGGAGCTACACCGTAAAAAAGTCAGGCCCAGTCGGTTCAGCTCGGCGTTGTTTTGCGGCACGTTCAGGCCATCACGAAAAAGAGCGGCAACCGCCTGAGCGCCGGGGCCATAAAAGCCACAGGTCACGTCCACGGACTCGATGCTCTGAAGTACGCTTTGGTCGCTGTCCTGAGAATGGAAGAAAGGCGTTTCCGTCTGCTTCACGTTGGTAAAAAAGTCACACCAGGTAATACCGGCTTCAGGCGTGGCGGGCGGCGGATCGCCCCACTTCGCAATAACCATTTCCGCTGGCAGGCCCGATACGCCAACTATCCAGCCAGCAATGTCCGCATCAAGCACATCGTCGTAATGCGGCGATGTGCCCAGCGGCGTCAGAAAGCCCGGACGCGTGGTGTCATTCATTGATTTCTCCAAAGAAAAACCGCCCGCAGGCGGTTATATTCGGGCCTAGAGCCCTTGAGCTTTCAGACGAGCAAGATGGTCGACGTAGAGCTTCACCGGATCGGTGTTGTTGGCAACCACGCCGGCCAGCTGGTTGATGGCATCGACGTGATCCATCGAATAATCAGAACCAATCACCTTGCCCAGGTGGCTGCTGTAGCGGCCGACCAGGCCGTCGTTCTGGAAGCGCTCGTTGGTAAAGAGGATGGAAAATGCCAGCATGGCAGCGTGCAGCGGATCGAAGTTGTTCGCCCCCTGATTCAGCGGGTTGTAGTCGATAATCCCACTCCAGGAGTAGTAATAAACGCCGTTAACCAGCTCCTTACCCTGACCACCCCACTGGGCAGGAAGGCCCTGCGGATACTTTTTGTTAAAGGCCGCCACGCCTTCGCTGGTCAGCGCATCCAGCGCATCCACGCCGGATTGAGGCAGGCGAGGTGCACCGGCCAGGGCGGAAAGCAGCTGGCCAAAAGCTGAAAGCGCCGCGTTAGCGATAGACTCTGGCAGGCGCCCGGGCTTGAGCGCCAGACGAACCAAATCGGCGACTTCGGAGCCGTGGTTAACGCCGTTAACGGAGGTCACCGAGGCGATAAGCTCAGGATGGATCGCCGCGACGTAGCGACAGGCCAGCGGCCCCTGGCTGTGGCCGATCAGGTTGACTTTCGCAGCCCCGGTTTCGGCCTGCACTTTACGCACAAATTCCAGCAGCTGTTCGCCGCGCATTTCATTGCTGTTCAGCGCAGAAAGCGTTGCGATGTAGACCTTCGCCCCGGCCTTCTCAAGCGCCTCTTTGATGCCGTAAAAATAGGGATAGATCCCACCAATTTTGTCGAAACCAAACAGACCATGAACCAGCACAATCGGGAACTTCAGGGTTGCAGATGACATAGAAATACCTCTTTGACGTAGGAATAAAAAAGCCTCGCTTAGCGAGGCTTCAGGGGGTGATAAGGCACTGATTGCGGATGTACTCCTGCAGCCCCGCTAGCTGCTTGTTGCTCGTTTCGATTCGCTCCCGGAGACGGAAATAATCCCGTTGAGCGGCGTCAGTAAGTCCGGGGGCGGCTGCATCATCCAGCCCGGCGGAGGCGGCGGTGCCAGACACTGTTTTGCAGGTAGCGCTGACGCGCAGCCGCCTAGAACCAGCAGCCACATCACGCTGCAGATTTTCAATGGTGAGCCTGGCATGGGTTAACTCCTCGCTATAGTGAGCATCAAGCATGGCAACGGCCTGCTGGCGCCGAACAAGGTTTTGCAGCTCAGTTTTCTGTTGAGCAAGCTGCTGCAAAGCTGACTCTGCTCTTTGCTTTTGAACGGCATAGCGCTGATGAAACCACCAGCTGCTGGCGACAAGGAGAGCAAATAGAGCCAGCGCAATCGTGTTTAACGGCTTCATTTTTCCGGCTCCGGCCAGGTACAAAGCTGGTACTCCACCTCGCGGCGATTAATAAGCCCCTGCCACTGCTTGCCGCCAGCCCAAATCCATTTTTTCAGACCGGCACAGGCTTGTTCGTAGTCGCCGGCATTTAACGTTCTTAGCACGGAGGAGCGGAGAAAAGCTGCGGTGCCGACGTTGTAGGTGAAGCTAATCAAAGCGGCACGTTGGTACTCACTAACCGGGACGGTAACCGCCCTTGATACCGCCAGCGCCGCCGGGCGGAGATCTTTATCAAGTAAGCCCTTACACTCTGATGGGCTGTAAGTTTTATCGGGAACAATGTCTTTGCCGGTATGGCCGTAGCAAACCGTCAGCACCCCGGCGACGTCGTAATAAGGCGTGTAGCTCACGCCTTCAAGCTCGGGCAACAGCGAACTGGCGATAGTCAGCGCGCCCGCCCCTGACAATCCGAATAATGCTTTTCTGAGTCCGGGGGAAAGAGCCATTAGCTACCTGCCTTTTTCAGTACCTCGCTGACTGCCCTGATAATCTCAATCTGCTCGGCTCGGTTTAACGTTTGCAAGTCATCCACCAGCGTCTGGAGGATACGGGTGCGCTTTTGGTCTTCAAGATGCTGTCGGCGGGCGTCCAGCCTGCCTCCAAGCCACGAAGCCAGTGAAATCAGTACGCTAAGCAGCCCGAATATCATGTAGACCATATCCTGTGTCGTGATACCCAGACCGGCGGCAAGCGCCGCCAGCCACGCAAAAGATTGCGTGACCAGATTTGCGGGTTGGTCATTCATGGGAAAACCTTCGGTTGAGGTGTCGAACTGCCGTTGGGGTAAAGAGGCACTGCGGTGTTAAATCAGCGGGATAGATTTTCCGCGTCGGGTTTGCTTGCCGGAAGCCTGCGGTAAGCCGGATTCCGTTAGCGGTGCAGCCTGATACAGACTTCTCTGCCTGGCATCCTGTTTCTGGCGCAGCCGGGAGTGGTATTCAGCCTGCCGGATGATTTGCAGGCCATAAATGTTAATGACCTCGAGCGCCTTGTCGGGACGAGGCGTGGGTTTGCGGGCTAATGAGATAATGGGCCTGGCATCAGGTTTGGCCCTCACCCCCACTAAAAGTGGGTTTGCGGCTTTCCAGATGGCCTGCTTAGCTTCGCGGCGCTGGCGGCGACGTGCCTGTGCGTCCATACAACCTCCTGTCAATCAACTTTGGTGATATCTCTGAGATATCCCAAAGCTTCTTGCTTTGGTGTATGCGCCCTTTTTCAGGGCCTGATGTTAATGAGCGTTCACTTGCCTTGTGAGTCGGTGCGTCCTGCCGATGAATTAATATTGAACCAATAGTACAAATACGTCAAGAACCAAAAGTACGAACTATAAATAAAAAAATGCAAAATAACGTAACCATATAAAATACATAGCAAAAAAAATCCCGCAGTCGCGGGATTCGAAGTTTCAGCCAGCAGAAAAAGGGTTCACGCGTGGCGGCGTATGGCGTGGCTATACATTACCCGGCCAATAATTTTGAGATGCTGCTCGTTCTCTTCGCTGATGCGCCAGTCGGCATATTTAGGATTGTCCGAGCGCACCAGCAGGCAGTCGTGGGTCATCTGCAGGCGCTTCACCAGCAGCTGTCCCTTATAAAGAAACACGTAAATCCCGTCTCCGTCGAAATAGTCTTTGGCAATATCCACAAAGATATAGTCACCCAGTTCAATAGTGCCAGACATACTGTCGCCGGTGACGGTAATTACCTTGATCGTCGACGCAGGACGGTGGCCAAACAGTTCCAGCGCCTCCTGACTGTCGTAAACAATATGGTTAATGGTCTCAGTCACTTCGCTGGAGATCAACCGCCCGGGCCCGGCGCTGGCTTCGATATCCAGCACGTCAATACGAAACCCCAGCTCTTCCCGCGGCTGAAAATCGTAAATCACCGCATCTTCCGGGTGAGCCGCATTTTCACGCCCTTCGGGAACATAGCCACTTTCGCTGCCGTGCTGGAGCCAGAGAACGTCGGCCTGGAGAAAAGTCGCCAGCTCGTACATTTTGTCCTGCCTTGGAATGGCTTCAGCATTCAGCCACTTGCTTACGGCCTTGGAGGAGACGCCCAGCGCGCGCGCTATTGCCATACCGCGCCCAAATTCGTCGAGGTTTGCTTCGCTGCAGGCCTGCGCCAGCCTGCGGGAGAATGCTTCGCGCAGTTGTTCTCTCTGTACCATAAGTACGATCCTGTCGGGTATCTCGTGACCAATAGTTCAATGATAACACGTACTGAAAGTACACAAAGCACAAAACTTAACGGCTTTGCGTCATTGGGCATGATCTGCTTTTGTGGTAAAGTGCGCGCCATCGAAACGTCCTTGCCTTAGCTGCTTCGTTTAACCTGATTCACTACTGGTTAAATATACATGCTTTTGCGTTTTTTCGGGCGCGTAATGTGAATATATCTTTTGAACGGCAGGTTCAGGTAACAGACTGAAATGGCATTATTAATTACGAAGAAGTGCATCAACTGCGATATGTGCGAGCCGGAGTGCCCGAACCAGGCTATCACGATGGGGGATTCAATCTACCAGATTGATACCGATCGCTGCACGGAATGCGTTGGCCATTACGACACCCCGACCTGCCAGAAAGTTTGTCCCATCCCAGGAACGATTATCAGCGACCCGGCGCATAAAGAGAATGAAGAGCAGCTGTGGGATAAATTCGTGCTGCTCCATCATGCGGATAAACTTTAGCTTTCGATAATCACCGTCGCACAGGCGTAGTGACGCTCATCCGCCAGCGTGACGTGGACTGAGCGCACGCCCATCTTTTGTGCCAGCCGCTCCGCCTCTTCCCAAAACCTCAGCTGAGGTTTGCCAAGAGGGTCGTTGAAGACCTCAAACTGATTAAACGCCAGCCCGTTACGAATACCGGTACCAAAGGCTTTAGCCGCCGCCTCTTTCACCGCAAAACGCTTCGCCAGAAAACGCACGGGCTGCTGATGCACCTGATACTGTTTCCATTCGTTCTGGCTCAGCACACGTTTCGCCAGCCGATCGCCTGAGCGGGAGATTACGCTCTCAATACGCGCAATCTCCACGATATCCGTGCCGAGGCCAAGGATCGCCATTAGCGACGCGCTTCCTGCATCAGACGTTTCATTTCAGCCACCGCCTCTTTAAGGCCGCTCATCACCGCTCTTCCGATAATCGCGTGGCCAATGTTCAGCTCATGCATTTCAGGGATACGGGCAATAGCCTGGACGTTGTGGTAGGTCAGGCCGTGGCCCGCATTCACCTTCAGCCCTTTCGCTGCGGCATAGCTCGCGGCTTCAACGATGCGTGCCAGCTCTTTGGCCTGAGTCACTTCGTCTTCTGCATCCGCATAGCAGCCGGTGTGAATTTCAATATACGGCGCGCCTACGGCAACCGCGGCATCAATCTGCGCGTGGTCGGCATCAATAAACAGAGACACCAGAATGCCTGCCTCGGCCAGGCGCTGACAGGCATCGCGCATCTTGTCCAGCTGGCCGGCGACATCCAGACCGCCTTCGGTGGTCACCTCCTGACGCTTCTCCGGCACCAGGCAGCAGAAATGAGGTTTCGTCTGGCAGGCAATGCCGACCATCTCTTCGGTGACCGCCATTTCAAGGTTCATACGAGTATCGAGAGTTTCACGCAAAACGCGAACGTCACGGTCTGTAATATGGCGGCGATCTTCGCGCAGGTGCACGGTGATGCCATCCGCTCCTGCCTGCTCCGCGATAAACGCGGCCTGAACCGGATCCGGGTACGCCGTACCGCGCGCATTACGCAGGGTAGCGATGTGATCGATGTTAACGCCTAACAGTAATTCAGCCATGACAATCCTCAGAGTTCGCAGACAGATGCCAGGCAGTGTACACCCGCCGGGGAAAGCCTGGCTACGCTCTGTGATTACTGCGAGCTGTCAGAAGGTTCGGGTGGTGTTTTTTTAGGCACAAACTGGCGAAACAGTTCGCGGCTTTTGAGGGGCTTACCCTGAAGATAAGGTTTGAGGGCCATGCGGGTAAAGCGCTTGGCAGCGCGCAGCGTGTCGGCATCGGGAAATTCACGTTCGGCAAGCGCTCTAAGCTGACGCCCGGTAAAGCTGCTGTTGCCGATCACCACGCTGGCAATAAAACCTTTCTCTTCCCGATAAGTGTAAGTCATGGTGTCATCGACGCCCGCCCCGCTGCCGGCGCAGTGCAGGAAATCCACGCCGTAGCCAAGATGCCCCAGCAGCGCCAGCTCAAAACGGCGCAGCGCAGGCTCCGGCGTACCGGTAGCCCCGGCTAAGGCCTGAATACAGTGGAGATAATCAAAGAACAGCTCGGAAAAACGGGTTTCCTGCTCAAGTACGCGAGCCACCAGTTCATTCACGTATAATCCGCTGTAGAGGGCGATACCACTGAGGGGAAGTGCCAGAGAGACCGCTTCGGCGCTACGCAGCGTTTTGACTTCGCCGCGGCCGCCCCAGCGTACCAGCAGAGGGGTAAAAGGCTGCAAAGCGCCTTTCAGGTTAGAGCGTTTGGAGCGCGCGCCTTTGGCTATCAGGCGGACGCGTCCGGACTCTTCGGAAAACAGGTCGAGCAGAAGGCTGGTTTCGCTCCAGGGGCGACTATGCAGGACAAAAGCCCGTTGCCAGCCTTCCATGCGATTAGCTCAGGTCGTCGGTGTAACCGAGACTACGGAGCGCACGTTCATCGTCGGCCCAGCCGGATTTCACCTTAACCCAGAGCTCGAGATGCACTTTAGCTTCGAACATCTCTTCCATGTCTTTACGGGCTTCGATGCCGATGGTTTTGATTTTGGTGCCTTTGTTGCCAATCACCATCTTCTTCTGGCCTTCACGCTCAACGAGGATCAGCCCGTTGATGTCGTAGCCGCCGCGCTCGTTAGTCACAAACTGCTCGATCTCGACCGTCACGGAATAAGGCAGCTCAGCCCCAAGGAAACGCATCAGTTTTTCACGGATGATCTCGGAAGCCATAAAGCGCTGGGAACGATCGGTGATGTACTCTTCCGGGAAGTGATGGATCGCTTCCGGCAGATGCTTACGAACAATTTCAGCAATGGTATCGACATTCATCCCGCTCTCCGCAGAGATTGGCACGATGTCGAGGAAATTCATCTGGCTACCGAGGAACTGCAGGTGCGGCAGCAGCACGGTTTTATCCTGAACGTTGTCGACCTTGTTCACGGCCAGGATCACCGGCGCACGGCTGTCGCGCAGTTTGTTCAGCACCATTTCGTCATCCGGCGTCCAGCGAGTGCCTTCCACCACGAAAATAACCAGCTCAACGTCGCCGATGGAGCTGCTCGCCGCCCGGTTCATCAAGCGGTTAATGGCACGCTTTTCTTCCATGTGCAGCCCTGGGGTATCGACATAAATCGCCTGATACGGCCCTTCGGTATGGATGCCCATGATGCGGTGACGCGTGGTCTGTGCCTTACGCGAGGTAATAGAGATTTTCTGCCCAAGCAGCTGATTGAGCAGCGTGGATTTGCCGACGTTCGGACGGCCAACGATGGCCGCAAAGCCGCAATAGGTTTTTTCTTCGCTCATTCCAGCTCCAGCTTTTTCAGCGCCTGCTCAGCTGCAGCCTGTTCCGCTTTACGGCGGCTTGAACCAGTTCCTACAACCGGCTCAGGCAGGCCACTCACCTGACAGTGAATGGTAAATTCTTGATCGTGCGCTTCACCACGTACCTGCACCACCAGATAGGACGGCAGCGGCAGATGGCGGCCCTGCAGATACTCCTGCAGGCGCGTTTTCGGATCTTTTTGCTTGTCGCCTGGACTGATTTCGTCAAGACGGGTCTGATACCACGAGAGGATCAGACGCTCAACGTTCTGAATATCACTGTCAAGGAAGACGCCACCGATCAGCGCCTCCACGGTATCGGCAAGAATCGACTCGCGACGGAAGCCGCCACTTTTTAGCTCGCCGGGCCCAAGGCGAAGGCACTCACCCAGCTCAAACTCACGGGCGATTTCCGCCAGAGTATTGCCGCGCACCAGCGTAGCACGCATGCGGCTCATATCCCCCTCGTCCACGCGAGGAAAACGATGATACAGCGCATTCGCGATAACATAACTGAGAATGGAGTCACCCAAAAACTCAAGACGCTCGTTGTGCTTGCTGCTGGCACTACGGTGAGTTAATGCCTGCTGCAACAGATCCTGATGTTGAAAAGTGTAGCCCAGCTTACGCTGCAGCCTATTTATTACGATGGGATTCATGCGATACCAAAATTAATGAATGCGTCAACTATTCAGCACAAGGAACAGACCTGAAAAAAAGAAACCAACGCTGTTTCGTGTGCCGTGGCTCCCTTTCGGGAGCCAATCTTTAAAGGCGGGAATATTCTATACACAACGACAGGGGATGTCGTTAGTTTGTGGGATTAATTGTTTAATGAATGCCGCCAATGCGTTTCAAACGAACACCTGTTGGCCATTCACCTTCTTGTTTCTCAAAACTCATCCAGATTGCCGTCGCTTTGCCGACCAGGTTCTGTTCAGGCACAAAGCCCCAATAGCGGCTGTCTGCGCTATTGTCACGGTTATCACCCATCATGAAATAGTGACCCGGTGGCACAATCCAGGTGGCCAGAGGCAGACCGGACTGCTGGTAGTACATGCCTACCTGGTCCTGGGCAATTGGCACCGTCAGAATATTATGCGTGACTTCGCCCAGCGTCTCTTTGCGCTCGCTCAGGCGCACGCCATCATCGCGGGTCTGGTCTTTCGGCATCTGGAAGAAACCGGAGGTCGCTTCGCTGCCGTTACGGCGGGCAAAGGTCTGCACAAAATCACTGGCTTCCACGTTGGAATAGGTGATTGGCAGCGCATTGTCACAGGCCTGACCCGAACTGCAGTTTGGCTGAACCGTAACCTCTTTCGACTGCGGATCGTAGCTGACTCGGTCGCCCGGCAGCCCCACAACGCGCTTAATATAATCCAGACGTGGATCTTCAGGATATTTAAATACCGCAATATCGCCGCGCTTAGGGTGGCCGGTTTGAATTAACGTCTTCTGATAAATAGGATCTTTAATTCCGTAGGCAAATTTCTCTACCAGAATAAAATCACCGATTAACAGCGTTGGCATCATCGAACCAGAAGGGATCTGGAAGGGCTCATAGATAAATGAACGCACCACCAGCACGATCGCCAGCACCGGGAACACGGACGCCCCCGTTTCCAGCCAGCCCGGTTTCGGGCCCACTTTTTTCAGCGTCTTTTTGTCCAGTGCATCACCGGTGGCAGCCTGCGCTACCGCCTGTTTTTCACGACGTTTAGCGGCAAAGATAAACTTATCCAGACACCATAAAATGCCCGTCACCAGCGTGGCTACCACGAGGATCAAAGCAAACATATTCGCCATGCCAACTCCTTAGATTATTTGCTGTCTTTGCCGACATGCAGGATGGCGAGGAACGCTTCTTGCGGCAGTTCGACGTTACCGACCTGCTTCATGCGTTTCTTACCGTCTTTCTGTTTCTGCAACAGCTTTTTCTTACGGCTCACGTCGCCGCCGTAGCATTTTGCCAGTACGTTTTTACGCAGCTGTTTCACCGTTGAACGCGCGATGATGTGGTTGCCAATGGCCGCCTGAATCGCGATATCAAACTGCTGGCGAGGGATCAGCTCTTTCATCTTCTCCACCAGCTCGCGTCCGCGGTACGGCGCGTTATCGTTGTGGGTGATAAGCGCCAGCGCATCAACGCGATCGCCGTTTATCAGTACATCAACACGGACCATGTTGGAAGCCTGGAAACGTTTGAAATTGTAATCCAGCGACGCATAGCCGCGAGAGGTAGACTTCAGGCGGTCGAAGAAGTCGAGCACCACTTCCGCCATCGGGATTTCATAGGTCAGCGCCACCTGGTTGCCGTGATAAACCATGTTGGTCTGCACGCCGCGTTTTTCGATACACAGCGTAATCACGTTACCGAGGAACTCCTGCGGCAGCAGCATGTGACATTCGGCGATCGGCTCACGCAGCTCTTCGATGTTGTTCAGCGGCGGCAGCTTGGACGGGCTATCAACGTAGATAATCTCTTTGCTTGTCGTCTGAACTTCGTAAACTACGGTAGGCGCCGTGGTGATCAGGTCGAGATCGTATTCACGCTCCAGACGCTCCTGAATGATCTCCATGTGCAGCAGGCCCAGGAAGCCGCAGCGGAAGCCGAAGCCCAGCGCCGTTGAGCTTTCTGGTTCATAGAACAGGGAGGCGTCGTTGAGGCTCAGTTTGCCGAGCGCATCGCGGAAGTTTTCGTAGTCGTCGGAGCTGACCGGGAACAGGCCAGCGTAAACCTGCGGCTTCACTTTTTTAAAGCCAGGCAGCGCTTTATCCGCCGGGTTACGGGACAGGGTCAGGGTATCGCCCACCGGCGCGCCCAGGATATCTTTGATTGCGCAGACCAGCCAGCCTACTTCGCCGCACTTCAGCTCGGTACGGTCGATCTGCTTAGGCGTGAAGATGCCAAGGCGGTCGGCGTTGTACACCTGACCGGTACTCATCACTTTGACTTTATCGCCCTTACGCAGGGTGCCGTTTTTCACGCGGATCAGGGAAACAACGCCCAGGTAGTTATCGAACCAGGAGTCGATGATCAGCGCCTGCAGTGGCGCGTCCGGATCGCCTTCCGGCGCAGGAATATCACGTACCAGGCGTTCCAGAACATCCGGTACGCCAACGCCGGTTTTTGCGGAGCAGCGCACAGCGTCGGTGGCGTCGATGCCTACGATGTCTTCAATCTCTTCGGCTACGCGCTCAGGGTCGGCAGCCGGCAGGTCAATCTTGTTAAGAACCGGCACCACTTCCAGGTCCATTTCCATCGCGGTGTAGCAGTTCGCCAGGGTCTGGGCCTCAACGCCCTGCCCGGCATCCACCACCAGCAGCGCACCTTCACAGGCCGCCAGCGAGCGGGACACTTCATAAGAGAAGTCAACGTGCCCAGGCGTATCGATGAAGTTAAGCTGGTAAGTTTCACCGTCGCTGGCTTTATAGTCGAGGGTAACGCTCTGCGCTTTGATGGTGATACCACGTTCACGCTCCAGGTCCATGGAGTCGAGGACCTGCGCGGCCATTTCGCGGTCGGACAGGCCGCCGCAAATCTGGATGATACGGTCAGACAGCGTCGATTTACCGTGGTCGATGTGGGCAATAATAGAAAAGTTACGTATGTTCTTCATAGTTAGAGGTTTTATGCCTTACAAATGGCCTGTGAGCTCGGCGCTTCGCGCTGTACGGAGCAGGATGTCAGTGACTGTCTTCTGCCTGAAACGCCGCATTCTACACTACAACAAGAAAGTGAGGAAACTGCTCATCCTGCAAGCTTAGGTAAGCGATTAGCAGGATGAGCAAAGAGAGGTCCGTCGAAGGGAATTTACTGATTTTCGGCCGGAGGCGCTGAAGTGTCGACGCGTAGCGCATCGGGACTGAGCGCAACGCTAAGGATCACCGGCTGCCAGCTTTCACGGCGGCTGAAATGCTGAGAAAAACCGCGGGCAAGCAAAAAACCGCCTACGCCGCCGAGCAAAGCACCGCACATTGCAGCCAGGTTAGTCCCGAACAGGGTCTGGAACAGGCCGGAGCACAAAAATAGCCCGACCAGCGGCGACATATAAACCAGCAGAGCGGACCCCAGCAGGCTACCCTCTGCGATGCCCAGCTCCACTTTTTGCCCGGCCACCAGCGGCTGCTCGCTAGGAACAGTCAAAAGATGGCTGGTCTGCGGCCCCAGTTTATTTAATACACGAGTGCCGCATCCTGAACGAGAAGCGCAGCTGCTGCAGGAGGCTTTGACATCACAATGCAGCAGCGCCTCACCGTTTTGCCATGAGACGACCGTCGCCCACTCTTTAATCATTGCGTAGCTCCGTTAAACTTGATGCTATCGCCAATGCGTTTTGCCGTTTGCGGCGGTAGCTCGCCAACCACGGTGATTTCAGTTTTGTCGCGAATTTCCGTGCTCACGGTACGACGGCCGGTACGCACCAGCTGCTCGCCATTAGTCCCCTGAGACGGCGCCTGGCTGATATTGACCGAGAAGCTGAAAAGCCCGTCGGAATAGAGACGAGATTCGATAGGCACGCCGACGGTTGGCAGCGGCCTGCGGCTGCTGGAAATTTCGCTAAACCCCTGCGGCAGCCAGGAAGGCGCCCACGAAAACTTCGCCTTTTCCGCACCCGGCACCGACAGCAGCGGCGGCAGCGTCGCCTTCGCTAAATTCTGCATCAGGCCGCTCGTCTGGTCTCCGACGGAGAATGAGACAACCCGAAATTGCTCAAGGGTTTCACCGTCGCGGTCAAGTAAATCAACGCGCAGCGGCAGCTTGGTTTCGGTATCGATCCAGACAATATAGTTGTAGCGTGTGCCATCGCGGGCTACGACACGAATCACTTCGCACAGCCTGTCAGCAATGCGCGTACGCCCAACGGAAATAAAGTCGTAGTAAGGCGTCAGGCGCTTAAAGTCGGTATAGACGATCGAGGGCAGTGAATCGACAATATAATCCCCGGTGAGCGTAAATGGCTCAAGCCCAGGTTCAAAGTAGCTGATTTCATTGCCGCGCTGTACGACCTCGCGGCGCGGGCCATCCATTTGCAGGAATTGTGCAAGCGGGCGGTTATCAAGACGTGCGTGGCGATAACTAAGGGACTCAATCCCTTGTTTGCTGATATTGATAAACGCCAGCTCATAGTTGAGTGACTGACTCGCCTGGTTCATCTGCTGCAACAACGCCCCGGACGAAACAGTGTCCGCCGAGGCGCTGGAGGTGAACAACAGGCCGCCTGCCACGAGAGACAGGGCACACCAAAGTTGCTTCATTACTGCGATTGCGTTCCTAAAGTTTGGTTTCCTGGCACTTGCACAGCGGCCTGCTGAGTTTGCGCCTGTTCAAACTGGAGCTGCTCGGAGTGTAAACGACGCTGCAATTCATAATCCTGCAGCATAGCGTTAATACGACGACGCTGTTCCTGTACCTGCTGACTGTTGTTGCTGGCCGTGGTATCAGACGGTACGCCCAGGCTTACCGGACTGGCTTTGCCCATCATCGGCAGGGTGTTAAACACTGGCGTTTCCGGCTGCGCGGCGCTGTCAGACTTAACGTTATAGTGCTGCACGCCCACAATAACCGCAAGCGATACACACGCAGCAACGCCCATCTGAGTCAGCTGGCTTGCCCACGGACGCACCTTGTGCCAGAACGGCATTTTCTGCCATTGCTGAGGCTGCGGTTGTGATTCGGTAATGAGCGGCGCGACGTTACGCACTGGTTCATTCGCGATAGCCGCCATCACGTTGGCTGAAATATCGAAATGAAGCACTTCGCTGGTATCTCCGCGCATCGTGTCGCGGATAAGATGGTAGCTCTCCCAGCTTTGCTGAAGCTCGCTGTCGTGTGACAGGCGATTAAGCAGCTCGCTATCGAGAGATTCGCCATCCATTAAAGCGGAAAGTTGTTCTTTCTGCATGCCTAAATACCCTTCCAGTAATCCGCTATCGTCAACGCCTGATAAGCGGTTGAACTTTATTATCAATAGCTTCCCTTGCGCGGAAAATACGAGAACGCACAGTACCTACCGGGCAATCCATGATGGCGGCTATCTCTTCATAGCTCATACCATCCAACTCCCGCAACGTGATTGCCATGCGTAAATCTTCCGGGAGTGACTCAATAGTACGGAAAACTATCTGTCTCAGCTCTTCAGACAACATTAAGTTCTCAGGGTTCGAAATTTCTTTCAATGCGCTACCACTTTCGTAGTTTTCCGCATCAATGGCGTCCACATCGCTTGAAGGTGGACGACGCCCCTGAGCAACCAGATAATTTTTTGCCGTGTTGACCGCAATGCGATACAGCCACGTATAAAACGCACTATCGCCACGGAATGAATCCAGTGCGCGATACGCTTTAATAAAAGACTCCTGCACCACGTCGGGAACATCTCCCGAAGGCACATAGCGGGAAACCAGGCTCGCAACCTTATGCTGGTAGCGCACCACCAGTAGGTTAAATGATTTCTGATCTCCCTTCTGGACCCGTTCGACGAGGACCTGATCCGTTAACTGCTCGCTCATCCGAGGTAATGTCTCCCCAAACCTAATATCCACGCGTAATCGAAATGCCACTCGAACCCTGCATTTTTGAGCAAGCTTTGAGTTGGAGTGCCCGAGGCCAGCAAAGTTCCTTTACGCCTTTGTTTTTCTGTCATGTTTAGCGGATTACATCTTTTCATTATAAGTTCCGCCACACAAAACGGTAACGCCGATTCTTCTGAATCAATGCTTAAAAAGTTAGCGTGCAGAGTATCGCATGACTCAAGGTATTTCATCATTTAATCTGCCGTTTATCCCGCCACAAGGGCATTTTTTACAGAATTTGAGCCGCTTCTCCCCGGAGGATTTTTCCACCACCTTGTTTAGTTAACGCAACGCGTAAACAAAAAAGTAGTGTTCTGACGCGTATCGGGTGCTATGCTCCGACCATTATCGTTTAGTAAATTAAACAACATGAACACAAATTGCGATCTTGCCTGTGATGTATTAATTGTCGGTAGCGGCGCTGCTGGCCTTTCTCTCGCACTGCGGCTTGCCCAAACCAGCAAGGTCATCGTGTTAAGCAAAGGCCCTGTCAGCGAAGGTTCCACCTTTTACGCGCAGGGAGGAATTGCCGCTGTTTTCGATGAAACCGACAGTATTGCTTCCCACATCGACGATACGCTGATTGCCGGCGCCGGGATCTGCGACCGCGGTGCGGTAGAGTTTGTCGCCAGCAATGCAAAGCACTGCGTCCAGTGGCTGATTGATCAGGGCGTAATGTTCGACACCCACACGCTGGCTAATGGCGAAGAGAGCTATCACCTGACGCGTGAAGGCGGCCATAGCCATCGCCGTATTCTTCACGCAGCGGATGCAACGGGCAAAGAAGTGGAGACTACGCTGGTCAGCAAAGCCCTTAACCATCCCAACATCCGGGTTATCGAGCGCAGCAACGCCGTCGATTTAATTATCTCTGACAAGATTGGCTTGCCGGGCACCCGCAGGGTGGTAGGGGCCTGGGTCTGGAACCGGAATCTTGAAAAAGTGGAAACCTGCCGCGCTAAGGCCGTCGTTCTGGCTACCGGTGGAGCTTCGAAGGTCTATCAGTACACCACAAACCCGGACATTGCCTCAGGCGACGGTATTGCAATGGCGTGGCGTGCGGGCTGCCGCGTGGCTAACCTGGAGTTCAACCAGTTTCACCCGACAGCGCTGTTCCATCCCCAGGCCAGAAATTTTCTGCTGACGGAAGCGCTGCGTGGCGAAGGCGCCTACCTGAAACGCCCTGATGGGTCTCGATTTATGCCGGAGTTTGATGAGCGCGCAGAGCTTGCCCCCCGCGACATCGTCGCAAGAGCTATCGATCACGAAATGAAACGTCTGGGTGCTGACTGTATGTATCTCGATATCAGCCACAAGCCTGAAACGTTTGTTCGCCAGCACTTCCCTACTATTTACGAAAAATTGCTTGGGTTGGGCATCGATTTAACCAAAGACCCGGTTCCTGTCGTACCTGCCGCGCACTATACCTGCGGGGGCGTCATGGTTGACGAACATGGGCGCACTGACGTTGATGGGCTGTATGCCATTGGCGAGGTGACCTATACCGGGCTACACGGCGCAAACCGGATGGCGTCAAATTCCCTGCTGGAGTGCCTGGTCTATGGCTGGTCAGCGGCGGAGGATATTCTCAAGCGCCTGCCGTATGCACGTGAAAGCAAAAGCCTGCCCGACTGGGATGACAGCCGCGTGGACAATCCCGATGAACAAGTCGTTATTCAGCACAACTGGCATGAACTGCGGCTCTTTATGTGGGACTACGTCGGCATCGTTCGCACTACACGCCGTCTGGAACGAGCGCTGCGGAGGATTACCATGCTCCAGCAGGAGATTGATGAGTACTATGCAAACTTCCGTGTTTCAAACAATCTTCTTGAGCTAAGAAATCTGGTGCAGGTTGCCGAACTTATCGTTCGCTGCGCCATGCAGCGCAAAGAAAGTCGCGGCCTCCACTACACACTTGATTTCCCGCAGCAGCTGGATGAGTCCGGCCCAAGCGTGCTTTCCCCGCTTCACATAAACAGATAGAAGTCCTGGGTCAGGCTGCAATAGCCTTCAGAGTAAGTCTGGTCTGGCCCACGAATCACCAGCCGGTCGCTGTAGTATTCTCCGCCGGTAGGGGAAAGCGCGAGCATCACCCGATGCGGCAGGCGAGTTTCATTATCGGCGACATCGGTGCGGTAGCGAACATGCCAGCCCTGTGATTTCGCCAGTTCGCTAAATGCCGTCCCTGCGGTTTCCGGCATGATCACGCAGAAAAAACCCTCCTCGGCGATCAGCTGTTCAGCGCTGCTGAGAAGTGCCTGGTGATCCAGCGTCGTCGTGTAGCGGGCCTGAGCACGCTCCGGAGAGGCGCAGCTGCTGCCCTGCTCAAAGAAAGGCGGATTGCTGACGATCAGGGAATAACGCTGAGTTGCCTGCTGCGCCCACTCGCGGATATCAGCACAATGCACGTTTATACGCGAAGCCCAGCGGCAGCCTTTTGCGTTCTCTGCCGCCTGTTCTGCGGCAACCGGATCCAGCTCAACGGCTTCAATCGTGACGTCATCAGCGGTTCTTTGGGCCAGCATCAGGGCCAGCAAACCGCTGCCGGTGCCAATATCCAGAACGCTTTTTACGTTCACCACCGGCACCCAAGCACCGAGCAGTGTCCCATCCGTCCCCACTTTCATCGCACAGCGATCGTGCGCCACAAAGAACTGTTTGAAAGTGAAACCATCACGACGTAATACCGCTTTTTGATCCGACATCTTATCTACCTTGCAAAGAAACCGCCGTAGCATAAGTGAAACGAGCGACCACGGAAAGACACAAACAGATGAAGATCGCGGGCATAACGTCTATAATCGGCGTCCCAAATAGAGGTAGACCATGACTGTAAGCACTTTTTCCGAACTCGAACTTGATGAAAGCCTTTTGGACGCGCTCCAGGAGAAGGGCTTTACTCGCCCGACAGCAATCCAGGCTGCGGCCATTCCTCCTGCACTTGAAGGGCGCGATGTGCTGGGTTCAGCACCAACGGGTACCGGTAAAACCGCAGCTTACCTGCTGCCAGCGCTACAGCACCTGGTCGACTTTCCGCGTAAAAAATCTGGCCCGCCGCGCATTCTTATCGTGACGCCGACTCGCGAACTGGCAATGCAGGTCGCTGACCACGCGCGTGAGCTGGCAAAGCATACCCATCTGGATATTGCGACCATCACCGGCGGCGTAGCGTATATGAACCACGCTGAGGTTTTCAGCGAGAATCAGGATATCGTGGTCGCCACCACTGGCCGACTGCTGCAGTACATTAAGGAAGAGAACTTCGACTGCCGCGCGGTTGAAACCCTGATCCTTGATGAAGCGGACCGCATGCTGGACATGGGCTTTGCTCAGGATATTGAAACCATCGCCGCGGAAACCCGCTGGCGCAAGCAGACTATGCTGTTCTCCGCAACCCTGGAAGGCAATGCGGTTAAAGATTTCGCAGAACGTCTGCTGGAAGATCCGGTTGAAGTTTCCGCCACGCCGTCCACGCGTGAGCGCAAGAAGATCCATCAGTGGTACTACCGCGCTGATGACGTTGAGCACAAGACAAAATTATTGGTTCATTTGCTGAACCAGCCGGATACCACCCGCTCTATCGTATTTGTGCGTAAGCGCGAGCGTGTGCATGAGCTGGTTGCCTGGCTGCGCGAAGTGGGTATCAACACCTGCTACCTTGAAGGTGAGATGGTACAGGCCAAGCGTAACGAAGCTATCAAACGTCTGACAGACGGTCGCGTTAACGTCTTAGTCGCCACCGACGTAGCGGCCCGTGGGATCGATATTCCTGACGTCAGCCACGTCTTCAACTTTGACCTGCCGCGTACCGCAGATATCTACCTGCACCGTATCGGTCGTACCGGCCGTGCCGGCATGAAAGGAACGGCTATTTCGCTGGTTGAAGCACACGATCATCTGCTGCTGGGCAAAATTACCCGCTATATGAAAGAGCCGATGAAGTCCCGCGTCATCGATGAGCTGCGCCCAACTACTCGCGCGCCTAGCGAGAAGCTGACCGGTAAACCATCGAAAAAAGTGCTGGCTAAGCGCGAAGAGAAGAAGAAAGAGAAAGATAAAGAGAAGCCTCGCGTTAAGGTGCGTCACCGCGATAAGAAAAACGTCGGCAAGCGCCGTAAGCCAAGCGCGGCCGCCGCGACTGAATCTTCAAAGGTCGACGAATAACATCAGCGCCGGGATAATCCCGGCGTTTTTTTGCCCTGTCGATTCTCTTCACAGAGGCACAAATAGAAAGAGCGCCAGAAGGCGCTCTTTTTTCACTGCGGCAGAAACTGAATTACAGGCTTTCTGTGAAAGTACGGGTAATTACGTCGCGCTGCTGTTCCGGAGTCAGAGAGTTAAAACGAACCGCATAGCCGGAAACACGAATAGTCAGCTGCGGATATTTCTCCGGATGCTTAACCGCATCTTCCAGCGTTTCACGACGCAGAACGTTAACGTTCAGGTGCTGACCGCCTTCCACACGAACTTCTGGTTTTACTTCCATCGGAATTTCACGGTATTCAAACTGACCCAGTTTGCTGACCGCGACAACTTCATCTTCAGCAAAACCCGCTTTCGCGCAAACGCAGCGAGCTTCGCCTTTTTCATTGTCGAGCAGCCAGAAAGAGTTCAGAAGTTCGTCGTTTGCCGCTTTTGTAATCTGGATACCAGTAATCATTTTATTTCTCCCTCAGGGTAATGTGCTGATTCTTTGAGCCAGCACTCTGGCTCATTGGTAAAACCTTTGTTGCTTTGTTGTTTTTATATCAGCCCACCTGGCGCCATTCTTTGACTTGTGTCAATTAAATCCACAGCCTAAAAATGACTTTGACGGGTTTCATTTGTTTTACATCAACTTAGGTCGACAGGAATCCATTAAAACTTTTGTAAATCTTCAACTTTATTTAGTGTCGTAGCCCATTGATGCCACGCACTATTTTGCTGATGGGGAAGAAGCAGTTAAGCTATCGGCAATACAGATTCGCAGGAGAGCGAGATGACCACCCACCTCACCTGGCACGACGTGCTGGCAGAAGAGAAAGAGCAGCCCTACTTTATCAACACGCTCAGCGCTGTGGCTGCGGAGCGCTCGGCGGGCGTGACGGTTTACCCTCCGCAGAAGGACGTGTTTAACGCTTTTCGTTTTACCGAGCTGGGCGATGTCAAAGTGGTGATCCTGGGGCAGGATCCCTATCACGGGCCAGGGCAGGCGCACGGACTTTCATTCTCCGTGCGACCGGGGATTGCCCCGCCACCTTCGCTGGTCAATATGTACAAAGAGCTGGAAGCTTCCGTGCCGGGCTTTACCCGCCCGGCGCATGGCTACCTTGAAAGCTGGGCACGACAAGGGGTTCTGCTGCTCAATACGGTGCTGACCGTCGAAGCAGGCAAGGCGCACTCTCACGCCAGGTTTGGTTGGGAAACCTTCACGGACAAGGTTATCGCTCTTATTAATGAACACCGTGAAGGCGTGGTGTTTCTGCTGTGGGGAGCTCACGCTCAGCGCAAAGGAAGCATTATCGACCGCCAGCGCCACCACGTGCTGACGGCCCCGCACCCTTCCCCGCTCTCCGCGCATCGCGGTTTTCTTGGCTGCGGGCATTTCGTTAAGGCGAATGAGTATCTTGCTGGTCGCGGGGAACAGCCCATCGACTGGATGCCGCAGCTGCCACAGGAAAATGGCTAAAATCAGAACAAAAAAAACCAGCGACTAAGCTGGTTTTTTATAGCGGGTAAGGTATTACGCCTTGTTCTGGCGCCACCATTCGCCCAGCAGAACGCCGGTAGCGACCGACACGTTGAGGCTTTCAACGTTACCGGTGCCTTCAATGGCTACGCTCATATCGGCATTTTCAAAGGTGGTGTCGGAAACGCCGTCGCGCTCCTGGCCCAGCACCAGCACCATCTTCTTCGGCAGCTCAGCCTTATACAGCGGAGTTCCCTGGTGGCTTGAAGTCGTCACGATGGTGTAACCCGCTTTACGGAAGGCTTCCAGCCCGTCGCCGAACGTCTCGCCGCTGATCGCCACAACGTGCTCTGCACCACCTTCTGCGGTACGAATTGCCGCGCCGGACTCCAGCAGGGAAGCGTCCTGAATCAGCAGGCCCTTAACGCCAAAGTGCGCGCAGCTGCGCATGATCCCGCCGAGGTTGTGAGGGTTACCCACATCTTCCAGCGCCAGCACGCAATCTTCTTCCCCGGCTTTATTCAGCCAGGTCTGCACGCTGATGCCGCTGCGTTTTTTAATAATAAAGCAAACACCACCGTGGTGTTCCGTACCGGACGCTTTTACCAGTTCGGCGTCATCCACAACGTGGTAAGCCTTGCGGTTAGCCGCCATCCAGCGCAGCGCTTCTTTGAAGCGAGGCGTAACGCTCTGGATAAACCAGGCACGCACGATGCTTTCCGGGCGGCTCTGGAACAGCGCCTGGCAAGCGTTCTCACCATAGACACGAGCTTCTTCGGCGCGCTGGCGACGAATCACTTCCGGATCGACTACGTGCTTTGTTGCGCTTTCATTTTCATAGGCTGACTGCGAAGCCTCCACCGGAGCACGGGAAACCGTACGCCATGGAGAAGCCGCTTCACCGCGGTCACCTCTGTCGCTACGTTCATTACGATCGCGCCCGCCGCGAGGTTTATCATCGTGACGAGCAGGACGGCGACCGCCGCCTTCACCACGTGACGCACCGGCAGGACGCCCACCACCTTTCCCGGTACGCGGGTTTTGGCTGCGTTGTTCGCTATCGTCGTCACCGCGGACATACATCACTTTGACCTTGCCGCTTTTACCTTTAAATTCGTCGTTCATTTTTCCTCCACCTGGCTGAGCGCGAAGCGCGCAGATTACCTGATGTGGCATGGGTTAGCCATTAACTTTGCTTAAAAGCTAATAACTATTGTACTCATCGAATAAATCACTTTGTTGGCCTCCCCATCTTCGCCGATAATATGTAACATATTTGAAACATCCGCGGTGCCTGACACCGATTTTCAACAATTCTCTTTGAGGTTAGTTATGAATACCGTTTGTGCCGGCTGCCAGGCCATTAACCGCATTCCTGACGACCGTATTGATGACGGTGCAAAGTGTGGCCGCTGCGGTCATGAGCTGTTTGAGGGAGAAGTCGTCAACGCAACAACGGCTACGCTGGATAAACTCCTGAAAGATGATCTGCCGGTAGTGGTCGACTTCTGGGCTCCATGGTGTGGGCCGTGCGTTAACTTCGCGCCAATCTTTGAAGATGTTGCCGAAGAGCGTAGCGGCAAAGTGCGTTTCGTTAAGGTCAATACCGAAGCCGAGCAGGAGCTGAGCGCCCGTTTTCGTATTCGCAGCATTCCCACTATTATGATTTTCAAAAATGGCCAGGTTGTAGACATGCTGAATGGCGCCATGCCAAAAGCCCCGTTTGATAGCTGGCTGGACGAAAATATCTGATCCTGCGGGGGCATTTTTTCGGCCCCCTCTTTGATATCTACGTTAGAATAGCGTTTTTAGCTAAGCCTCCTTCATTGATGACCGAAAACGCCGTTCTCCGCCTTCGTGCTGCCCGCCTTGCTCGTGCAACTCGCCCATTTCTTGCCCGTGGTAACCGCGTTCGCCGCTGCCAGCGTTGCCTGCTGCCGCTGAAAAACTGCCTGTGCGAGACGCTTCAGCCGCAAACTGCACGCAGCCGCTTTTGCCTGGTCATGTTCGACACGGAACCCATGAAGCCCAGCAATACCGGGCGGCTAATTGCCGATATTTTGCCGAATACCGAGGCGTTTCAATGGTCACGCACGGAGCCGCCGGAAGCGCTGCTGGAACTTGTCGCTAATCCCGACTATCAGCCAATGGTGGTCTTCCCCGCCTCTTATGCCGACGGGGATCGGGAAGTTCTGACAACGCCTCCGGTCACCGGGAAGCCGCCGCTATTTATTATGCTTGATGGTACCTGGACCGAAGCGCGCAAAATGTTCCGTAAAAGCCCTTACCTCGACAAGCTCCCGGTGATCTCTGTTGATCTGAGTATCACCTCCGCTTATCGCCTGCGGGAAGCGCACGCTGAGGGCCAATACTGTACTGCGGAAGTCGCCGCCGCCCTGCTAGAACTGGCTGGCGATACCCATGCCTCCGAGGGGCTAACGCAGCACTTCACCCTTTTTCGCGAGCGCTATCTGGCAGGGAAACCCCATCATCAGGGCAGCGTCACAGCAGAAGTTGCAGAAAACGTTTAGACTCTCCTGAACATCACTCAGGGGAGAGAGTCGTGAGTCAACGAGGCCTGGAAGCGCTGCTGCGTCCTAAATCGATTGCCGTCATCGGTGCGTCGGCAAAGGCCGATCGCGCTGGTTACTTAATGATGCGTAATTTGCTTGCCGGCGGCTTCAGCGGCCCGGTGATGCCGGTCACGCCAACCCACAAAGCTGTTTGCGGCGTACTTGCCTGGCCGGATATTGCCAGCCTGCCGCTTGCGCCCGACCTCGCGATTATCTGTACCCATTCACGCCGCAACCTCGGTCTGCTTGACGATCTGGGAAACAAAGGCTGCAAAGCCTGCATTATCCTCTCTGCTCCGCCTGAACAACTGCCTGAACTGCTGGCCTGCGCGGCCCGCTGGCAAATTCGTCTGCTTGGCCCCAATAGCCTTGGTCTTTTAGCGCCCTGGCAGGGGTTAAACGCCAGCTTCTCGCCGGTACCGATCCAAAAGGGAAAACTGGCGTTCATTTCCCAGTCCGCTGCAGTTTCTAATACTATTCTGGACTGGGCGCAGCAGCGTGAGATGGGCTTCTCGTGGTTTATCGCCCTCGGAGACAGTCTGGATATCGACGTGGATGAGCTGCTTGACTACCTGGCAAGAGATAGCAAAACCAGCGCTATTTTGCTTTATCTTGAACACCTTAGCGATGCCCGCCGCTTCGTTTCGGCCGCACGAAGCGCCTCACGTAATAAGCCCATCCTGGTCATCAAAAGTGGACGTAGCAGTAAAGCCCAAACCCTGCTGAAAACGCATCCAGGCCTGGATGCTGCGTGGGACGCGGCGATTCAACGTGCGGGTTTACTGCGCGTGCAGGACACGCATGAACTGTTCTCCGCCGTTGAAACCCTGAGCCATATGCGCCCTCTGCGCGGCGATCGGCTGATGATTGTCAGTAATGGTGCAGCACCGGCGGCGCTGGCGCTTGATGAGCTGTGGCTACGCAACGGCAAGCTGGCGACATTAAGTGAAGAAACGACCCGCGCGCTTGCTGAAGTGCTTCCTGCAGGCGTTGAAGCAGGCAACCCGATAGACCTGCGTGATGATGCAACGCCCGGCCGCTACCTGCTGGCCGTGGAAAAATTACTGGATAGCCACGACTTTGATGCCCTGATGGTTATTCATTCTCCCAGTGCTGCGGCCCCAGGGACAGCAAACGCCCTGGCCCTGATTGATTTGCTACAGCGGCATCCCCGCGGGAAATACCTGACAATGATAACCAACTGGTGCGGTGAGTTTTCCTCTCAGGAGGCCAGGCGCCTGTTTAGCGATGCCGGTATCCCCACCTACCGAACGCCGGAAGGCGCGGTTACTGCCTTTATGCATATGGTGGAGTATCGGCGTAACCAGAAGCAGCTCCGTGAAACGCCTGCGCTCCCCGCCAACCTCACTGCAAATACAGGCGAAGCCCATCATCTGATTCAGCAGGCGCTGCATCAGGGCGCTACTACGCTTGATACGCATGAAGTCAGGCCAGTCCTCAAAGCTTATGGCCTGACGACGCTGCCAACCTGGATTGCCGGTGACAGTGCGGAAGCCGTGCATATCGCCGAGCAGATTGGCTATCCCGTCGCGTTGAAACTTCGCTCTCCCGACATTCCCCATAAGTCTGAAGTTCAGGGCGTTATGCTTTATTTACGCACGGCAATTGAGGTTCAGCAGGCGGCAGAAGCCATCGTCGATCGCGTTAAAATGACCTGGCCACAGGCGCGAATTCACGGCCTTCTGGTACAAAGTATGGCAAACCGCGCGGGCGCACAGGAGCTACGAGTTGTCGTTGAGCACGACCCGGTATTTGGTCCTTTGATTATGCTGGGAGAAGGCGGCGTAGAATGGCGACCCGACAGACAGGCTGCCGTAGCCCTTCCCCCGCTGAACATGAATCTTGCCCGCTATCTCGTGATTCAGGCGATTAAGAGCGGCAAAATCCGCAGCCGAAGCGCATTACGTCCGCTGGACATCGCCGGCATCAGTGAAGTGCTGGTGCGGGTCTCTAACTTAATCATCGATTGCCCGGAGATAACGCGGCTTGATATTCACCCGCTGCTGGCCTCCGGCAGCGACTTTACTCTGCTGGATGTTACCCTCGAATTGGCCGAATTTACGGGTGATGCGGACGCCCGGCTGGCCGTGCGCCCCTATCCCCATCAGCTGGAAGAGATTGTGCAGCTTAAAAATGGCGATCGTTGCCTGTTCCGACCGATCCTGCCGGAAGATGAGCCTCAGCTGCAGCGCTTTATTGCCCAGGTAACGAAAGAAGATCTCTACTATCGCTACTTCAGCGAGATCAATGAATTTACCCACGAAGATTTAGCCAATATGACGCAGATCGACTACGATCGGGAAATGGCGTTCGTTGCCGTTCGCCGCATGAAAGAGACCGATGAGATCCTGGGCGTGACGCGCGCAATTTCAGATCCGGATAACGTTGATGCCGAGTTTGCCGTACTGGTTCGCTCCGACCTGAAAGGGCTTGGGTTGGGCCGTCGCCTGCTGGCTAAACTCATCGATTACACCAGACAACACGGCCTCCAACGGCTAAATGGCATCACGATGCCGAATAACCAGGGCATGATAACTCTGGCCCGTAAACTGGGTTTCAGCGTTGATATTCAGCTGGAAGATGGCATTGTGAGCCTGACGCTACCGCTGGGTAAAAGCGCAGATTCGTGAGTAAGGTACTTGAAAACATACTCACTTTGCCTGGCAGTAGTGGTATTATCAGCAAGTTCTGACGTCTGGATTTTGCAGAAGGCCATCCAATGAAGAGAGAAGATAAGCACTGTGATGTTGTCTAAATTTAAACGTAATAAACATCAACAACACCTTGCCCAGTTACCGAAGCTTTCTCAATCAGTTGATGATGTAGAAACCCTGTTCACCCCGGCGGACTTCCGCGAAACGCTGCTGAAAAAAATAGCGGGCGCAACACAACGCATCTGTATCATTGCGCTGTACCTTGAGCAGGATGACGCCGGTAACGGGATCCTGTCCGCGCTTTATCAGGCTAAACAGCAGCGGCCGGAGCTTGAAGTTTCCGTTCTGGTTGACTGGCACCGTGCTCAGCGCGGACGTATTGGTGTTGCCGCAACCAACACCAATGCGGACTGGTATCACCGTATGGCTGAGCAGTTCCCTGATGTGAATATTCCGATCTACGGTGTTCCCGTCAATACTCGTGAAGCCCTTGGCGTGTTGCACTTCAAAGGTTTTATCATTGATGACAGCGTCTTCTATAGCGGCGCCAGCCTCAATGACGTCTATCTTCATCAGCATGATAAGTATCGCTACGACCGCTATCAGATCATCAGCAATCGCTCGTTAGCGGACATCATGTATGGCTGGGTGAACCAGAATCTGGTGAATGGCCGGGCGGTACATCGCCTGGACGTTGCCGAAAGAGTAAAAAGCCCGGAAATCAAAAACGATATTCGCCTTTTCCGCCAGGAGCTCCGGGACGCCAGCTTTGTCTTCCACGGTGACGCGGACAACGATCGGCTTTCAGTTACGCCTCTGGTCGGGCTTGGGAAATCCAGCCTGCTGAATAAGACCATCTTCCATCTTATGCCGTGTGCTGAGCACAAGCTCACCATCTGCACGCCATACTTCAACCTGCCTGCGGTGCTGGTGCGCAATATCATTCAGCTCCTGCGTGATGGCAAACAGGTTGAGATTATCGTTGGCGACAAAACGGCCAACGATTTCTATATTCCGGAAGATCAGCCGTTTAAGATTATCGGTGCCCTGCCTTACCTCTACGAGATCAACCTCCGCCGCTTCCTCAGCCGCCTTCAGTATTATGTGAACACCGGGCAGCTGATTGTCCGTTTGTGGAAAGATGGCGATAACAGCTATCACCTGAAAGGAATGTGGGTGGACAACGAGTGGATGCTGCTGACCGGGAACAACCTTAACCCGCGCGCCTGGCGTCTGGATCTGGAGAATGCCCTGCTGATCCACGATCCGAAAAGAGAGCTTGAAGGCATGCGGACCAAAGAGCTGGAGCTTATCCGTACCCATACAACGGTCGTTAAGCATTATCGCGATCTGCAAAGCATCGCTGAATACCCGGTGAAGGTTCGCAAGCTGATCCGGCGCCTGCGTCGTATCCGCATAGACCGGTTGATAAGCCGTATTCTTTAAAAGTTGAAGCCCTGCAGTCCAACACCGCAGGGCTTTTTATTTCTAGAGTTTGATACCTCTTCCTTTGCGGTGCAGTAGCAAAGAAACAACAAACGCCAGCGCTCCCATTCCCGAGACATACCAGAAAAAGGCCGTTTCGCTGCCCATCGATTTCAGTGAAAGAGCGACATACTCTGCGGAGCCGCCAAACAGGGCATTAGCTACCGCATAGGAGAGCCCAACGCCCAGGGCCCGGACTTCTGGCGGGAACATTTCAGCCTTAAGAATGCCGCTGATTGAGGTATAAAAGCTGACAATGATAAGCGCCGCCATCACCAGGGCAAAAGCTGCGTACGGCGAACTCACATTCTGTAAAGCCGTCAAAATAGGCACAGTTAGCACAGCCGCTAGCCCACCAAAGCAGAGCATTGAGCTACGACGGCCAATCTTATCCGACAGTGCACCAAAGAACGGCTGGATCACCATGAAAATAAACAGCGCAAAGGTCATCAGCGCGCTGGCCGTATTGGCATGCATCCCCGCCGTATTTACCAGGTACTTCTGCATATAAGTGGTGAAGGTATAGAAAGCAAGGGATCCGCCGGCGGTAAAACCAAGCACCATAATGAACGCTTTGCGGTTCTTCCAGAGTCCGGATAGCGTACCGGCATCTTTATGTGAGCGCGTTGCTTTATCTGACGTTTCATCCAGAGAGCGACGAAGATAAAGGGCAACAATAGCCAGCACGGCACCTATCGCAAAGGGAATTCTCCATCCCCAGCTTCGCAGATCCTCATCACTTAGCACTTGCTGAAGGATAACCACCACTAACAGCGCAGTTAGCTGACCACCAATGAGCGTAACGTACTGGAATGAAGCATAGAATCCTTTACGCCCCTCAACGGCCACTTCACTCATGTATGTCGCGCTGGTTCCATACTCTCCGCCCACGGATAAGCCCTGAAACAGGCGAGCCAAAAGTAATAGTGCCGGAGCCCAGGTACCGATGGTGGCGTATCCTGGCAGACAGGCAATCACCAAAGAACCAAAACACATCATGCAGACCGAGATCAGCATGGAATTTTTGCGCCCATGTTTGTCAGCGATATAGCCAAACAGCCAACCGCCGATCGGTCGCATCAGGAAACCAGCAGCAAAGACACCCGCCGTTTGCAGAAGCTGGGTAGTGGTATTTCCGGCGGGGAAAAAGATATGTGCGAAATAGAGCGAGCAGAACGAATAAACATAAAAATCAAACCACTCAACCAGATTCCCCGATGAGGCACCGACAATTGCCCAAACGCGACGACGAGTATCAGCCGCCGTCAGCGCAATGCTTTCTTCACTTGTTGTTTCAATCATTTTATTTTCTTCTCCTGTCTTCCTGAACGGGCGTCATACCCCGGGATCCAGTAAAGCAGGAGAAAGAAATTTTGTGACGTGAAGTTTCTTGTTGCTGAGTTGTTACAGTGATTTTTGTGAGCAATCTGAGGTTTTCATGGAGGAATTCAGCCTGAAAGCAAAAAACCCCAGCCGTCAGGCTGAGGTTTTCTGTTTTATTTGATGCGGGCAGTTTATGGCGGGCGTCCTGCCCGCCACCCTTCGGGCCGTTGCTGCGCAACGTTCAAATCCGTTCCCGACGGATTTGTCCTACTCTCTGAGAGCAGGGCCTGCAGATAGCACATAAACAAAAAACCCCAGCCGTCAGGCTGAGGTTTTCTGTTTTATTTGATGCCTGGCAGTTCCCTACTCTCGCATGGGGAGACCCCACACTACCATCGGCGCTACGGCGTTTCACTTCTGAGTTCGGCATGGGGTCAGGTGGGACCACCGCGCTACGGCCGCCAGGCAAATTCTGTTCGTTGACCGTCATATTTTCATATAACCATCAACCTAATCCTGAACTAAGCTGAAAATCTTCTTGCGTCTCTGCAAAACACCTTCGGTGTTGTAAGGTTAAGCCTCACGGATCATTAGTACTGGTTAGCTCAACGTATCGCTACGCTTACACACCCAGCCTATCAACGTCGTCGTCTTCAACGTTCCTTCAGGACCCTTAAAGGGTCAGGGAGAACTCATCTCGGGGCAAGTTTCGCGCTTAGATGCTTTCAGCGCTTATCTCTTCCGCATTTAGCTACCGGGCAATGCCATTGGCATGACAACCCGAACACCAGTGATGCGTCCACTCCGGTCCTCTCGTACTAGGAGCAGCCCCCCTCAATTCTCCAGCGCCCACGGCAGATAGGGACCGAACTGTCTCACGACGTTCTAAACCCAGCTCGCGTACCACTTTAAATGGCGAACAGCCATACCCTTGGGACCTACTTCAGCCCCAGGATGTGATGAGCCGACATCGAGGTGCCAAACACCGCCGTCGATATGAACTCTTGGGCGGTATCAGCCTGTTATCCCCGGAGTACCTTTTATCCGTTGAGCGATGGCCCTTCCATTCAGAACCACCGGATCACTAAGACCTGCTTTCGCACCTGCTCGAGCCGTCACTCTCGCAGTCAAGCTAGCTTATGCCTTTGCACTAACCTCACGATGTCCGACCGTGATTAGCTAACCTTCGTGCTCCTCCGTTACGCTTTAGGAGGAGACCGCCCCAGTCAAACTACCCACCAGACACTGTCCGCAACCCGGATTACGGGTCTACGTTAGAACATCAAACATTAAAGGGTGGTATTTCAAGGTTGGCTCCACGCAGACTGGCGTCCACGCTTCAAAGCCTCCCACCTATCCTACACATCAAGGCTCAATGTTCAGTGTCAAGCTATAGTAAAGGTTCACGGGGTCTTTCCGTCTTGCCGCGGGTACACTGCATCTTCACAGCGATTTCAATTTCACTGAGTCTCGGGTGGAGACAGCCTGGCCATCATTACGCCATTCGTGCAGGTCGGAACTTACCCGACAAGGAATTTCGCTACCTTAGGACCGTTATAGTTACGGCCGCCGTTTACCGGGGCTTCGATCAAGAGCTTCTCCTTGCGGATAACCCCATCAATTAACCTTCCGGCACCGGGCAGGCGTCACACCGTATACGTCCACTTTCGTGTTTGCACAGTGCTGTGTTTTTAATAAACAGTTGCAGCCAGCTGGTATCTTCGACTGCCTTCAGCTCCAGGAGTAAATCCCTTCACCTAGCGACAGCGTGCCTTCTCCCGAAGTTACGGCACCATTTTGCCTAGTTCCTTCACCCGAGTTCTCTCAAGCGCCTTGGTATTCTCTACCTGACCACCTGTGTCGGTTTGGGGTACGATTTAATGTTACCTGATGCTTAGAGGCTTTTCCTGGAAGCAGGGCATTTGTTACTTCAGCACCGTAGTGCCTCGTCATCACACCTCAGCGTTGAATAAGCGTCCGGATTTACCTAAACGCTCCGCCTACATGCTTAAACCGGGACAACCGTCGCCCGGCTAACATAGCCTTCTCCGTCCCCCCTTCGCAGTAACACCAAGTACAGGAATATTAACCTGTTTCCCATCGACTACGCCTTTCGGCCTCGCCTTAGGGGTCGACTCACCCTGCCCCGATTAACGTTGGACAGGAACCCTTGGTCTTCCGGCGAGCGGGCTTTTCACCCGCTTTATCGTTACTTATGTCAGCATTCGCACTTCTGATACCTCCAGCAGACCTCACAGTCCACCTTCAACGGCTTACAGAACGCTCCCCTACCCAACAACGCCTGAGCGTCGCTGCCGCAGCTTCGGTGCATGGTTTAGCCCCGTTACATCTTCCGCGCAGGCCGACTCGACCAGTGAGCTATTACGCTTTCTTTAAATGATGGCTGCTTCTAAGCCAACATCCTGGCTGTCTGTGCCTTCCCACATCGTTTCCCACTTAACCATGACTTTGGGACCTTAGCTGGCGGTCTGGGTTGTTTCCCTCTTCACGACGGACGTTAGCACCCGCCGTGTGTCTCCCGTGATAACATTCTTCGGTATTCGTAGTTTGCATCGGGTTGGTAAGCCGGGATGGCCCCCTAGCCGAAACAGTGCTCTACCCCCGAAGATGAGTTCACGAGGCGCTACCTAAATAGCTTTCGGGGAGAACCAGCTATCTCCCGGTTTGATTGGCCTTTCACCCCCAGCCACAAGTCATCCGCTAATTTTTCAACATTAGTCGGTTCGGTCCTCCAGTTAGTGTTACCCAACCTTCAACCTGCCCATGGCTAGATCACCGGGTTTCGGGTCTATACCCTGCAACTTAACGCCCAGTTAAGACTCGGTTTCCCTGCGGCTCCCCTATACGGTTAACCTTGCTACAGAATATAAGTCGCTGACCCATTATACAAAAGGTACGCAGTCACCCCATAAAGAGGCTCCCACTGCTTGTACGTACACGGTTTCAGGTTCTTTTTCACTCCCCTCGCCGGGGTTCTTTTCGCCTTTCCCTCACGGTACTGGTTCACTATCGGTCAGTCAGGAGTATTTAGCCTTGGAGGATGGTCCCCCCATATTCAGACAGGATACCACGTGTCCCGCCCTACTCTTCGAACTCACAGCCTGTGCATTTTAGTGTACGGGAGTATCACCCTGTACCCTGCGACTTTCCAGACGCTTCCACTAACACACAAACTGATTCAGGTTCTGGGCTGCTCCCCGTTCGCTCGCCGCTACTGGGGGAATCTCGGTTGATTTCTTTTCCTCGGGGTACTTAGATGTTTCAGTTCCCCCGGTTCGCTTCGTTAAGCTATGTATTCACTTAACGATAGTGTGTCGAAACACACTGGGTTTCCCCATTCGGAAATCGCCGGCTATAACGGTTCATATCACCTTACCGACGCTTATCGCAGATTAGCACGTCCTTCATCGCCTCTGACTGCCAGGGCATCCACCGTGTACGCTTAGTCGCTTAACCTCACAACCCGAAGATGTTTCGCTTCAGATTATGAAAATTTGAGAGACTCGAACATGTCTTAACCCCATTCCTTATTACGGAGGAATGAGACGACATGTCGTTTCAATTTTCAGCTTGTTCCGGATTGTTAAAGAGCAAATATCTCAAACATGACTCTTGCAAGTCAGCTTTGAGATATAACGGCACGCAACTTTCACTTACATACCAGCAAGTGGCGTCCCCTAGGGGATTCGAACCCCTGTTACCGCCGTGAAAGGGCGGTGTCCTGGGCCTCTAGACGAAGGGGACACTGAAGTCTCAATCGCAAGACGCCTTGCTTCTCTACATCTATCAGACAATCTGTGTGAGCACTACGCGGGTTGTATCTATTAGGTAAGGAGGTGATCCAACCGCAGGTTCCCCTACGGTTACCTTGTTACGACTTCACCCCAGTCATGAATCACAAAGTGGTAAGCGCCCTCCCGAAGGTTAAGCTACCTACTTCTTTTGCAACCCACTCCCATGGTGTGACGGGCGGTGTGTACAAGGCCCGGGAACGTATTCACCGTAGCATTCTGATCTACGATTACTAGCGATTCCGACTTCATGGAGTCGAGTTGCAGACTCCAATCCGGACTACGACGCACTTTATGAGGTCCGCTTGCTCTCGCGAGGTCGCTTCTCTTTGTATGCGCCATTGTAGCACGTGTGTAGCCCTACTCGTAAGGGCCATGATGACTTGACGTCATCCCCACCTTCCTCCAGTTTATCACTGGCAGTCTCCTTTGAGTTCCCGGCCGAACCGCTGGCAACAAAGGATAAGGGTTGCGCTCGTTGCGGGACTTAACCCAACATTTCACAACACGAGCTGACGACAGCCATGCAGCACCTGTCTCAGAGTTCCCGAAGGCACCAAAGCATCTCTGCTAAGTTCTCTGGATGTCAAGAGTAGGTAAGGTTCTTCGCGTTGCATCGAATTAAACCACATGCTCCACCGCTTGTGCGGGCCCCCGTCAATTCATTTGAGTTTTAACCTTGCGGCCGTACTCCCCAGGCGGTCGACTTAACGCGTTAGCTCCGGAAGCCACGCCTCAAGGGCACAACCTCCAAGTCGACATCGTTTACGGCGTGGACTACCAGGGTATCTAATCCTGTTTGCTCCCCACGCTTTCGCACCTGAGCGTCAGTCTTTGTCCAGGGGGCCGCCTTCGCCACCGGTATTCCTCCAGATCTCTACGCATTTCACCGCTACACCTGGAATTCTACCCCCCTCTACAAGACTCAAGCTTGCCAGTTTCGAATGCAGTTCCCAGGTTGAGCCCGGGGATTTCACATCCGACTTAACAAACCGCCTGCGTGCGCTTTACGCCCAGTAATTCCGATTAACGCTTGCACCCTCCGTATTACCGCGGCTGCTGGCACGGAGTTAGCCGGTGCTTCTTCTGCGAGTAACGTCAATCGACAAGGTTATTAACCTTATCGCCTTCCTCCTCGCTGAAAGTACTTTACAACCCGAAGGCCTTCTTCATACACGCGGCATGGCTGCATCAGGCTTGCGCCCATTGTGCAATATTCCCCACTGCTGCCTCCCGTAGGAGTCTGGACCGTGTCTCAGTTCCAGTGTGGCTGGTCATCCTCTCAGACCAGCTAGGGATCGTCGCCTAGGTGAGCCGTTACCCCACCTACTAGCTAATCCCATCTGGGTTCATCTGATGGCAAGAGGCCCGAAGGTCCCCCTCTTTGGTCTTGCAACGTTATGCGGTATTAGCTACCGTTTCCAGTAGTTATCCCCCTCCATCAGGCAGATCCCCAGACATTACTCACCCGTCCGCCGCTCGTCACCCAGGAGCAAGCTCCCCGTGCTACCGCTCGACTTGCATGTGTTAGGCCTGCCGCCAGCGTTCAATCTGAGCCATGATCAAACTCTTCAATTTAAAAGTGTTTGATGCTCAAAGAATTAAAACTGTTTATAAAATCAGTAGTCACTCTTCAAGACTTGATATTTTGTTGCATCCGAAGATGCTGAGATATCAATCCTGCGAGTGCCCACACAGATTGTCTGATAAATTGTTAAAGAGCAGTGAGTTACGCGCTTTCGCTTGCTAACTCGAGGTGGCGTATATTACGCTTTCCTCTTTCAGAGTCAAGCGTTTATTCTCGCTTTCGTCTGACTGACTTCGGTGTTGTTAAGCCGCTTTCGAAGCCGCTTTGCCGTGTCAGTGGAGGCGCATTATAGGGAGTTCTCAGAGCCTGACAAGTATAAAATACAAAATAATTATCGATCGCTCACTTTCCAGGCTAAGAGTATAAATCCTGGCCAGGTTTGGCTATTTTACAAACAAAAACGAGCCCAAATGGGCTCGTTTTTTACGTTGTGTGACTTACTGCACTGCCACAATACGGTCGTCTTTGACTTCCAGCTGAATTGTTTTTCCTGGAATCAGCTCTCCGGAGAGGATTTGCTGCGCCAACGGGTTCTCAATTTGCTGCTGGATAGCTCGTTTTAGCGGACGCGCCCCATAAACCGGGTCGTAACCATTTTCGCTAAGCAGCTTCAGGGCATCATCAGAGATGTGCACGCCGTAGCCACGCTCTTCCAGTCTTTTATAAAGACGCTGCAGCTGAATCTGAGCGATAGAAGCAATATGACGCTCACCCAGCGGATGGAAGACCACAACCTCATCTATACGGTTAATGAACTCCGGACGGAAGCTTTGGCTGACAACGCCCAGCACCAGCTCCTTCATATGGCCGTAATCCAGCTCGCCAAAGCGTTCCTGGATTAAATCTGACCCCAGGTTGGACGTCATAATGACCACCGTATTACGGAAATCAACGGTTCTGCCCTGACCATCGGTCAGGCGACCGTCGTCCAGCACCTGCAGCAGAATGTTAAATACATCAGGATGTGCTTTCTCGACCTCATCCAGCAGGATCACTGAGTAAGGACGACGACGAACGGCTTCAGTCAGATAACCGCCCTCTTCATAACCGACGTAACCAGGAGGCGCACCCACCAGCCGCGAGACGGAGTGTTTCTCCATAAACTCGGACATATCGATACGCACCATTGCATCGTCGCTGTCGAACATAAAGTTCGCTAACGCTTTGCAGAGTTCTGTCTTACCTACCCCGGTTGGCCCCAGGAACAGGAACGAACCAATAGGGCGATTCGGATCGGACAGCCCCGCACGGCTACGGCGAATAGCGTTTGATACCGCTTCGACGGCTTCATCCTGGCCAATCACGCGCTGATGAAGATCTTTCTCCATCCGCAGCAGTTTGTCACGTTCGCCTTCAAGCATGCGCGCCACAGGAATACCGGTCCAGCGAGCGAGCACTTCGGCAATTTCCGCATCCGTCACTTTATTACGTAACAGACGCATCGTTTTGCCTTCGGACTGCGTCGCAATCTCAAGCTGTTTTTCCAGCTCAGGAATTTTGCCGTACTGCAGCTCTGACATCCGCCCAAGGTCACCCACGCGGCGAGCCTGTTCGATCGCAATCTTCGCCTGCTCGAGTTCCGCTTTAATGGTCTGCGTGCCGGACAGCGAGGCTTTCTCCGCCTTCCACTCTTCTTCCAGCTCAGAGTACTGACGCTCTTTATCTTCCAGCTCTTCATTCAGCATACTAAGACGTTTAAGGCTGGCCTCATCAGACTCTTTCTTCAGCGCCTGCTGCTCCAGCTTGAGCTGGATAATGCGGCGATCGAGGCGGTCGAGCTCTTCCGGCTTGGAGTCTATCTGCATACGAATGCTGGACGCGGCTTCATCGATAAGGTCTATGGCCTTGTCCGGCAGCTGACGATCGGCGATATAACGATGAGACAGCGTTGCCGCCGCAACAATTGCCGGGTCGGTGATCTGCACATGGTGGTGCAGCTCATAACGTTCTTTAAGGCCACGCAGAATAGCGATAGTGTCTTCTACGGAAGGCTCTGCCACGAACACTTTCTGGAAGCGGCGTTCAAGCGCAGCATCCTTCTCTATATACTGGCGATATTCATCGAGCGTGGTCGCGCCAACGCAGTGCAGTTCACCGCGGGCAAGCGCCGGCTTGAGCATATTACCGGCATCCATTGCACCGTCGGCCTTACCTGCGCCTACCATGGTGTGCAGCTCGTCAATAAACAGAATGACGTTGCCTTCCTGCTTAGCGAGATCGTTCAGCACGCCTTTCAGACGCTCTTCAAACTCACCGCGGTATTTGGCCCCGGCCACCAGCGCGCCCATATCCAGCGCGAGAACCCGACGACCTTTCAGCCCTTCAGGCACTTCGCCATTGATAATGCGCTGCGCCAGCCCTTCAACGATGGCCGTTTTACCGACCCCCGGTTCACCAATCAATACCGGGTTGTTTTTGGTACGGCGCTGGAGCACCTGAATGGTACGACGAATCTCTTCATCGCGGCCAATCACCGGATCCAGTTTGCCTTGTTCGGCCCGCTCGGTTAAATCGACGGTGTATTTTTTCAATGCCTGACGCTGGTCTTCAGCACCTTGATCGTTCACGCTCTCCCCCTCCACGCATTTGCTCAATCGCGGCGGTTACGTTCGCTGGCGCTGCGCCCGCTGCTTTCAGCAGGTCGGTCAGAGTGCCGCGTGAGTCAAGCACCGCCAGAACAAACAGTTCTGACGAAATAAAGTTATCGTTTCGTTTTTGTGCGAGCTTGTCGCACAGGTTCAGTACACGCACCAAATCCTGAGAAGGCTGGACGTCACCGCCGGTGCCTTCCACCTGGGGCAGACGGCTAAGCGCCTGCTCGATGTCGGTACGTAATTTGCCCGCATTGACTCCCGCAGAAGTCAGCAACGGACGCACGGATCCACCTTCCTGATTGAGCAGAGCGCTCATCAGATGAAGAGGTTCGATGAATTGATTGTCGTGCCCAAGCGCTAGAGACTGGGCATCGGCGAGAGCAAGCTGGAATTTATTAGTAAGACGATCCAGACGCATAACTCCTCCCATAAACAGGTCAAATTTGCTACTGGAGATTAAATGAGGTCATCCCTCAATTATTCAAGGTTAATGACCTGAAATATATGAAGCACGAGCTACCCGCACTGGATCGTCTTGATTCGTTAGGTTATATCAGCCAGATGAAACTTGCCATACGACCTGTTGTTCTGTCGCGGCGGTAAGAGAAGAAATCGCCGCTTTCGGTCCAGGTACAGCGATCGCCGCCGTACACCTGCGTGACGCCCACGTTTGCCAGCCGCTGCCTTGCAAGCTGGTAGATATCAGCATAGTACTTTTCACCGGCGGCACGAAAAGCGCTTGCTGCTTTCTCGTCTTTTGCCATAAACGCTTCGCGCACTTCCGGCCCAACCTCAAACGCCAGAGGGCCAATGGCCGGTCCAAGCCAGGCCCGAATATTTTGTGGACGATCCTGGAAACAGGCTACCGTCTCTTCGAGTACGCCTTCACACAAGCCCCGCCAGCCAGCATGTGCTGCGGCGACCTCGCTGCCCGCCTCATTGCAAAACAGCACAGGCAGGCAATCTGCCGTCATCACCGCACAAACCGTCCCCGGCGTGTTGCTGTAAGAAGCATCCGCTCGTTTTGAGGCAAAAGGTTCGCCCGTCAGCCTCAATACCGTTTTGCCGTGAACCTGCTCAAGCCAGACCGGCTTCGACGGTAGGCCTGCCGCAGCGTAAAACAGCCTGCGGTTCTCTTCGACGCGTTCTAAATCATCGCCGCAATGGGCGCCAAGGTTCATCGAGTCATATGGCGCGACGCTAACGCCGCCAATGCGGGTTGAACTGCAGGAGGCGACCCCTTCAGGCAGAGGCCACTGCGGGACGATGGTTTTGGTCATAGCCAGTCCAGTTGATCCTTGTGGGTTTCGGTATCGGCGCGCAGGGCTTCGATAAGTTCCACCATATCCTGAGGGATAGGCGCGCTCCATTCCATCAGAATACCGCTGACAGGATGGTAAAGACGCAGCATGGTCGCGTGCAGCGCCTGACGATCAAACTTACGCAGGACGCTGACGAACTCTTCCGATGCCCCCTTCGGCGGACGAGGACGGCCACCGTACAGCTGATCGCCCACCAGCGGATGGCTGATATGCGCCATGTGGACGCGAATCTGGTGGGTTCGGCCGGTTTCCAGGCGCAGACGCAGACGCGTATGGACGCGGAAGTGCTCCATGATACGGTAATGCGTTACCGCTGGTTTTCCCATCGGATGCACGGACATGTGGGTACGTTTGGTCGGGTGGCGGCTGATAGGCTCTTCCACCGTGCCGCCGCCGGTCATATGACCAATCGCAACGGCTTCGTACTCACGGGTGATTTCACGCAACTGAAGTGCTTCAACCAAGCGGGTCTGCGCAGGCACAGTTTTTGCCACGACCATCAGGCCAGTGGTGTCCTTATCCAGACGGTGAACGATGCCCGCACGCGGCACATCCGCAATCGGCGGATAGTAATGCAGCAGCGCATTCAGGACCGTACCGTCCGGATTACCCGCGCCAGGATGCACGACCAGGTCGCGCGGTTTGTTGATCACCAGAATATCTTCATCTTCATAGACGATATTCAGCGGGATATCCTGAGGCTCCCAGCGCGCTTCTTCTTCAATTTCTGCATTGATAGCAACGAGTTCGCCACCCAACACTTTTTCTTTCGGCTTGTCCCAGACAACGCCGTTGACCGTGACTCTCTGGTCAAGAATCCATTCTTTTATGCGCGAACGCGAATAATCCGGGAACAATTCGGCCAATGCCTGATCTAAGCGTTGACCCAGTTGTGAATCGGACACCGTTTCGGTGAGTTGTACTAGTTGTGCCATAGACAGCTTCTTTCGTTAACGTTGGGTTTTACGGCAATGCCGTTTAATATAATGTGCTATTGTAGCTGGTCTTTATCGGGAGCCGGAACACGAACTCTCCCGGAAATAACATTACTTAGGAAAGTCAAACGTCATGACGCGCATGAAATATCTGGTGGCAGCGGCCACGTTGAGCCTGGCTTTGGCTGGTTGCTCCAGTTCCAAGGATGAGGTTCCTGATAATCCGCCTTCTGAGATCTATGCGACTGCCCAGCAAAAGCTGCAGGACGGTAACTTTAAAGCGGCGATAACGCAACTGGAAGCGCTGGATAACCGTTATCCGTTCGGCCCGTACTCTCAGCAAGTGCAGTTGGATCTGATTTACGCTTACTATAAGAATGCGGACTTGCCGCTGGCTCAGGCAGCCATTGACCGCTTCATGCGTCTAAACCCGACTCATCCAAACATTGACTACGTACTCTACATGCGTGGCCTGACGGACATGGCGTTGGATGACAGCGCGCTGCAGGGCTTCTTCGGCGTTGACCGTTCTGACCGCGATCCGCAGCACGCCCGCGACGCCTTCAACGACTTCTCGAAGCTGGTCCGCGGCTACCCTAACAGCCAGTACGTCACCGACGCGACCAAGCGCCTGGTGTACCTCAAAGATCGTCTGGCGAAATATGAGCTTTCCGTGGCGCAATATTACACGAAACGCGGCGCCTGGGTTGCAGTAGTTAATCGCGTTGAAGGCATGCTGCGTGATTACCCGGATACTCAGGCCACCCGCGACGGCCTGAAGCTAATGGAAAACGCCTACCGCCAGCTGCAGATGCCGGGTCAGGCAGAGAAAGTAGCGAAGATCATTGCCGCCAACAGCAGCAACACCTGATTGGCAGTAGCGCAAGAAAAACGGCAGCCTCGGCTGCCGTTTTTTTATCTGCCGACGCAAAAACTGAAACGGTTTAGCGTCAGGTCATCCCATCAAATATGGACGCGATTTACGATAACCACAAGCCTTAAAAACAGATATCCTGGCCTGCCTCACAAAAAGGCTTCCTTGACAAAAAGTGACAAAATAACGTGATCTACATCACGCATTTTGACATTAGGAACGGTATGCTGGAGTTACCAAGACGGCAAAGACAAGAGGTAACTTTATGACAATGAACATTACCAGCAAGCAAATGGAAATCACCCCAGCTATTCGCCAGCATGTCGCCGACCGTCTCAGCAAACTGGACAAGTGGCAAACTCATCTAATTAATCCGCATATTATCTTGTCCAAAGAGCCTAAGGGTTTTGTGGCCGATGCCACCATTAACACACCGAATGGGCACCTCGTAGCCAGTGCCAGACATGAAGATATGTATACGGCTATCAACGATTTGATCAACAAACTGGAGCGACAGTTAAATAAAGTGCAGCACAAAGGTGAAGCACGTCGCGCAGCAGGTTCAGTGAAAGACGTGTCCTTCGCGGAAGCAGAAGCCGACGAAGAGTAATCCCTTACTCTCCTTCCACTCACCGCAACGCGCCTTCGGGCGCGTTTTTTATTGACAGAACGAAAACAGAGCAGGTACTTTACCTCTCAGATTCTTCAGGAAACCTGACATGAAACTTTTCCCGTTTTTCTTCGCATTCTTTTTTACCTTCCCCTGACCGGGAGGCAATTCGTCGTGTGATAAAGAATGCGAAGACGAACAAACAAGCCTCCCAAGCGGGAGGCTTTTTTTATGGACATTGAAAAGGTAGCGTTATGACCGAAATTAATCCGTTGCTGGCCCTGCGCGATAAAATCAGCGCGCTGGATGAAAAGCTGTTAGCCCTGCTGGCAGAGCGCCGCCTGTTAGCGGTTGAGGTTGGCAAAGCAAAACTCGCTTCTCACCGTCCGGTACGCGATATCACTCGGGAAAGAGATTTACTGGAGCATCTGATCGCCCTCGGTAAAGGCCACCATCTCGACGCCCATTACATCACGCGCCTGTTTCAGCTCATTATTGAAGACTCCGTTCTTACCCAACAGACCCTCCTGCAGCAGCACCTGAATAAAACGAACCCTCACTCTGCTCGTGTGGCTTTCCTCGGCCCTAAAGGCTCTTACTCCCATCTTGCCGCCCGCCAGTATGCTGCTCGCCACTTTGAACAGTTTATCGAGAGCGGCTGCGCCAAATTCCACGACATCTTTAACCAGGTGGAAACTGGCCAGGCGGATTACGCCGTGGTGCCGATTGAAAATACCAGCTCGGGAGCGATTAACGACGTTTACGATCTGCTGCAGCACACCAGCCTGTCGATCGTGGCTGAAATGACGGTGCCGATTGACCACTGCGTGCTGATCTCCGGCTCCACCGATCTCGATAAAATTCAGACGGTTTACAGCCACCCTCAACCGTTCCAGCAGTGCAGCCAGTTCATCAATCGCTACCCACACTGGAAAATTGAATATACGGAAAGCACTTCTGCGGCGATGGAGAAAGTCGCACAGGCCAATTCTCCTCACGTAGCCGCACTGGGCAGCGAGGCCGGTGGCGCTCTTTACGGCCTGCAGGTGCTGGAGCGTAACCTTGCGAATCAGACCCAGAACATCACCCGCTTCGTGGTACTGGCGCGTAAAGCCGTTGAAGTATCCGATCAGGTACCCGCGAAGACCACGCTGCTGATGGCTACAGGCCAGCAGGCCGGTGCCCTGGTAGAAGCGCTGCTGGTGCTACGCAACCACAACCTGATCATGACCAAGCTGGAATCTCGTCCGATCCACGGCAATCCGTGGGAAGAGATGTTCTATCTGGATATTCAGGCAAACCTGAAAGATGAGGAAATGCGTAAAGCGCTGCGTGAACTGGGCGAAATTACCCGTTCCCTGAAAGTGCTCGGCAGCTACCCAAGCGAAAACGTTGTACCGGTCGATCCCGCCTGATAATCATCCCAGCCCGGCGTTAACCGGGCTGGAAAATCATATTTCCCGAAACTTCAGCTTTTCCATGCCGGCAATCTCTACGCGCAGAGTAAAAATCGCCCCGGAAAGGGGTAACAGAGCGACCTCTTCATCGTCCATATTTTCTCTGGTGGTGGTGATAAATAGCGTTTTCATATCCTCGCCGCCAAAACAAACCATCGTCGGGCAACGCACGGGCAAGCGGTGCTCTTCGACAATCTTCCCCTGCGGCGAAATACGCGCGATACGGTAGCCATCAAAAAGCGCCGTCCAGTAATAGCCTTCGCTGTCGATTGCCGCGCCGTCAGGAATGCCCTCCCCCTCGGCAAATCGCTTAAAGACTTCACGGACACCAGGCTCACCCTGGGCATCCAGCGGCGTTCGGTAAATGACGGCATTCGGCGTGTCCGAGGTATACATCCATTTGCCGTCTTCGCTAAATGCCAGTCCGTTAGCTCCGTGGATGTCGTGCTGAATCACATGCGGCGTCAGATCGTTATCTACCCGGCAAAGTAGCGCGCCGTTATAGTCACCGGGTCCCCAGAACGTCCCGGCGTAAAAACGGCCTTGCCTGTCGGTTCCGCCGTCGTTGAAGCGGGCTAAATCCGGGTTACTTGGGTTATCACAGACTTTGCCCACGATAAGGCCGGTCTTATTGGTTAGCCAGATACCGCTGCGCATCGCGACGATAAATCCGCCGGACTCCCGCAGGGCAAAACACCCCACCTCTTCGGAAAACTGAATAACGTCATGCTTACCGCTGGAAAGATGGTAGCGATGAATTTCATTCTCAAGAATGTCCGTCCAGTAGAGGCTACCTTCTTCTGCGCTCCACGTAGGGCATTCGGGTAAGTGACCGGTATAGTCGAACAGCAGCTGCGGCTCAGCCATTTCAGGTATCCTTTTGGCAAACAAAAAAGCCAGCGGGTCATCTCCCACTGGCTTTTGATTATAAAACCTTTTGGCACTTACTGACGGTTATCATTTGCCTGCCGTAACAGGACGCGGCTCTCATTCTGGAAACGTTGAGCATAATCCCCGAACCAGTGCTCCACTTTACGGAAGCTGTCGATAAACGCCTGCTTGTCGCCGTGTTCCAGCAGGCCAATAGCCTCGCCGAAGCGTTTGTAGTAACGCTTGATCAGCGCCAGATTGCTTTCTGAAGACATAATAATGTCGGCATAAAGCTGCGGATCCTGAGCAAACAGACGGCCAACCATCGCCAGCTCCAGACGATAAATTGGCGATGACAGCGCCAGGAGCTGCTCAAGCTGCACGTTCTCTTCCGCCAGATGCAGGCCATAGGCGAAGGTCGCAAAGTGACGTAACGCCTGAATAAACGCCATATTCTGGTCATGCTCAACGGCGCTGGAACGGTGCAGACGCGCGCCCCACACCTGGATCTGCTCCAGTAGCCACTGATAGGCCTCCGGCTGGCGGCCATCGCAGTAAACCACAACCTGTTTTGCCAGGCTGCCGCTGTCCGGGCCAAACATCGGGTGCAGGCCAAGTACCGGGCCAGAGTGCACGGCCAGCATCGCCTGCAAGGGGCCATTCTTCACCGAAGCCAAATCTACCAGGATGCAGTCCGCAGGCAGCGGAGGCAGCTCAGCAATAACCTGCTCGGTAAGATGAATCGGGACACTAACAATCACCATGCCCGCATCGGCCAACAGCTCAGGCGCTTTGCCCCAGTCCTCTTTTTCAAGAATGCGGACCTGGTAACCGGAAAGCGTCAGCATTTTTTCAAACAGACGCCCCATCTGGCCGCCGCCGCCGACAATCACCACTGGACGCAGTGAAGGGTGCAGGGTTTTAAAGCCCTTGTCGTTCTCACTGGAGTACGACTCGCGCATTACGCGGCGCAGCACGTCTTCAATTAAATCCGGCGGAACCCCTAAGGCTTCGGCTTCTTTACGTCGCGACGCCAGCATGGAGGTTTCGCGCTCCGGCACATAAATCGGTAAACCGAAGCGGCTTTTCACTTCGCCAACTTCCGCTACCAGCTCCAGCCGCTTAGCCAGTAAATCCAGTAGCGCTTTATCCACTTCATCGATTTGATCGCGCAGCGCGGTCAATTCAGCCACCATAGTAAACCTCTTATGCCTGACGAGCCGCCAGCACACCGCTCAGATCCTTATGGATCTCACGCAGCAGGCTGTCCGTGGTTTCCCAGTCGATGCATGCATCGGTCACGGATACGCCGTACTTCATTTCGCTGCGTGGCTGCTCTGACGATTGATTGCCTTCGTGGATATTACTTTCAATCATCAGGCCAATAATAGAGCGGTTGCCATCTTTAATCTGAGCGATGGCGGATTCTGCCACGCCCGGCTGGCGACGGAAGTCTTTGTTTGAGTTGCCATGGCTGCAATCTATCATCAGGGACGGACGCAGTCCTGCTTTCTCCATTTCGGCTTCGCACTGTGCAACATCGGCCGGGCTGTAGTTCGGGGCTTTACCGCCGCGCAGAATCACATGCCCATCCGGGTTACCCTGGGTTTGCAGCAGGCAAACCTGGCCTGCCTGGTTAATACCGACGAAGCGGTGCGGCATAGCGGCAGCGCGCATCGCGTTAATCGCCGTGCCCAGGCTGCCGTCGGTCCCATTTTTAAAGCCAACCGGCATAGAGAGGCCAGAAGCCATTTCGCGGTGCGTCTGGGATTCCGTCGTACGGGCGCCAATCGCTGACCAGCTAAACAGGTCGCCCAGGTATTGCGGGCTATTTGGATCCAGCGCCTCAGTGGCCAGCGGCAGCCCCAGGCTAACCAGCTCAACCAGCAGGCGACGCGCAATTTTCAGCCCTGCTTCCACATCAAACGAGCCATCCATATGCGGGTCGTTAATAAGCCCTTTCCAGCCAACGGTAGTACGAGGCTTTTCAAAGTAGACGCGCATCACGAGGTACAGACTATCGCTAACTTGTTCAGACAGGGCTTTAAAACGACGAGCGTATTCAATCGCAGCTTCCGGATCGTGGATCGAGCAAGGTCCACAAACGACCAACAGGCGCGGATCGCGGCCAGCAATAATGTCGGAGATCGTTTGACGGGACTGCTCAATTTGCGCTTCCTGCGCGGCAGTGAGTGGGAATTCTGCTTTCAGCTGATCCGGAGTGATGAGGATTTGCTCGTCAGAGATATGAACGTTGTTGAGCGCGTCTTTTTGCATGATGGCTGTCCTGTAGTGAGCTCGTTTGCGATAGTCGTCCCCTCGTGGAGGAGGACTTACTGTAACCGCCAACAGTAAAGAATGCAATCCAATATACGTAAATTTATCGTTACACTAGAGATTTAATAGCGCTCAAACCCGGCGAAACTGTAATATTAAATTTACACAAGGCATAAGCATGCGCATTTTGCGGGCAAAAATGCATTCACCCACAAAACCGCGCGTAAAAATTCATTCCCCTTCTATGCTGATATTATCCCCGTTGCGGTTTTTCTTTGGGGAGACCAATAACGATTTACGCCATCATTCAGGGACTATTCCCGTTATTATTTTTTATTATCAGGAATATCATCACACTCAGGAATGAATGAAAGAGTCATGCGGGAGTGATATGCTCAACGGCAACATCATAAATCATAAAAGCTGCTTTTATGGGCTACGACGCTTATGGGCTGGTGGCATGTGAAAACTTTTTCTGCTTCGCGCTGGCTTACTTTATTTGCAGCATGTTTCGCCTGCCTGATATTTATCCCGTTCACGCTTGCGGCGCAACCTCCAGGCCCGCAGCTTTCTGACAGGGTCAGAACTATTGTGGCCGGTATTGTAAGCTATACCCGGTGGCCGCAGCTTCAGGGGCTTCCCAGACTGTGTATCTTCTCAACCGCTACCTATGCGGCCACGCTAAGCGATAAGAACAGCGATATATTCTTTCAGCCGCAGCTCGTTAAGTCTGAGGAAGAGGCATTACTTTTGCAGTGCGATGGGATCTATTTTGGTAAGGAAACACCGCAACAGCAGCAGCAATTAATAGAGCGTTACCAGCCCCGACCTTTATTGTTAATTGCCGAACAGAACCCACAATGCATAATTGGCAGCGCTTTCTGCCTTAATATTCATAATGACGCAGTTTCTTTTTCGGTCAACCTTGATGCACTCACGCGTAGCGGCGTCAGGGTTAGCCCGGATGTATTACTGCTGGCCCGGCCAGGGAAGAATAGTCATGAATAAGGATTTGACCGCCTCGTCACGTCCGACGTTTAAAGGGACATTACGCAGAATCAGTATTATTAGCGTGGTTATTGCCATGCTTATTGTCTGGCTGCTGCTCTCCGTCGCCTCGATGCTGACGCTAAAGCAATACGCTCAAAAAAACCTCCAACTCCTGGCGGTGACGGTAAGCCACAGCCTCGAGGCCGCCGTAGTCTTCCGCGATGGTGCCGCGGCCAACGATACCCTCGCCTTGCTCGGTAAGCAGGGGCAGTTTACCGCCGCAAAAGTTGTAGATTCTGATGGCCAGGAGTTAACCCACTGGCAGGCAGAGAAATCCTCGGAGAGCAATATGGTTGGAGGGTTGGTCACCCGATGGCTTTACCCTCATCCCATCAGGCAGCCAATCTGGCATAACGGCAAGATTATCGGTGAAATGCATCTGACGGGCACCGATGCCACCGTGACTCTCTTCGTCTGGCTTTCTCTTGGCGTGCTTACGGCCTGTATTGTCCTCGCCTCAATTATCGCCCTGGGGATTTCACGCCATTTACATGGCGATATTGATGCGGCCCTGCAGAATATTACCGACGTTGTCCATGACGTCCGCAGTAACCGTAACTTTTCGCGCCGCGTGTTGCCGGAAAAAATTGAAGAGTTCCACCTTTTTGCTCAGGACTTCAATAGCCTGCTGGATGAAATGGAAGAGTGGCAAAGGCAGCTGCAGCTTAAAAACGCCTCGCTGCAAAAGAGCGCGCTTCAGGATCCGCTGACAGGGCTGGCAAACCGCGCGGCCTTCCGCACGAAGCTGAATAAGCTTATTGAGGACACCGATAAGCTCAGGCACAGCGCGCTGCTGTTTATGGACGGCGACAACTTCAAGTTTATTAACGACACCTGGGGACACGCGGCGGGAGATGCCGTGCTCATTGAAGTCGCCCGGCGACTGCTGGCGTTTGCGAACGACCGCTATCTGGCGTTCCGACTTGGTGGAGACGAATTTGCCATGCTGCTTAACGCGGTCAGCACGCAGGGAGAGGCAGAGGCGGTGCTAAAGCATCTAAAGGAAATGGTCGAACAGCCGATCCTATTACCGGGCGAGCAGCGGGTCACCATGACCCTGAGCATTGGAGTCGCGCTCGCTAAGGACATTACGTCAGCGGAAAGTCTGATGGAAACGGCTGACCGTAATATGTACATAGAAAAACACAAGCAGCGTGAGTTGCCTACGAAACAGCACCAAAAGGATTTATCATGAAAGCCTCGCGCTTATTTGCACCAGCAATCTTCTTCTCGTTTCTGTTGGCCGGCTGTCAGTCACCGCCGTCGACCTTCTCCCCGGAGCAAGTGGCCGCTATGCGCTCCTACGGCTTCTCTGAGTCAAACGATGGCTGGTCGCTTGGGTTGTCAGACAAGATCCTGTTCGGTAAGAACCAGTACAAGCTGCAGCCTGAAAGCTACCAAACGATTCAGTCGATGGCCGCTAAGCTCTCAGCAACAGGCCTGAAGCACGCCCGCCTCGATGGTCATACCGATAACTACGGCGAAGAAGGCTACAATGAACAGCTCTCCCTTAAGCGGGCAAACATCGTCGCAGATGCCTGGGCCGAAGGCGCTAAGATCCCGCGCAGTAACCTCACCACGCAAGGGCTGGGCAAGAAATACCCGGCTGCAAGCAACAGCACCGGCGAAGGGCGCGCGGAAAACCGTCGCGTTGCGGTCGTTATCACTGCCCCATAATTTCAGCGAATTCAGCGCATAAAAAAGGGCTGCCAGATGGCAGCCCTTTTATTTGGATGTCGCCTGAGCGAATCTTAGTTAAGACGCTCTTTGATACGAGCAGACTTACCGGTACGCTCACGCAGGTAGTACAGTTTAGCTTTACGAACGGCACCACGGCGTTTAACAGCAATGCTGTCAATGACTGGGGAGTGAGTCTGGAATACACGCTCAACACCTTCGCCGTTGGAAATTTTACGAACAGTGAATGCAGAGTGCAGACCGCGGTTACGGATAGCGATAACCACGCCCTCAAATGCCTGCAGACGTTTTTTAGAACCTTCAACGACCCATACTTTCACTTCCACGGAGTCGCCCGGACGGAAGGAAGGTACATCCTGTTTCATCTGTTCTTGTTCAAGTTGCTTAATAATATTGCTCATAATTTAATCTCTTATCCTGGGTAAACTGATATTTCCCCTTCATATTTGAAGCTGCATCTGCGCTGGCTGCTCTCCTTCACCCGCATCACTTACTGAAGTAAGCTCATCGGGATCTACTCGCTTGCCATCTTGCTGCAACTCCAACTATTTTGGGGTTAAGGGGGCTTACGCCTGCCCATCATGTTTATGTTGCTGTTGCGTATGCTCTTTTTTGAACTCCGCCAGCAACCTTGCTTGCTCTTCAGTCAGAGCCAGGTTTTCCAAAAGTTCAGGTCTTCTAAGCCAGGTGCGGCCCAGCGACTGTTTCAGACGCCAACGGCGAATCTCCGCATGGTTCCCCGACAGTAATACCGCCGGTACTTCCATGCCGTCCAGCACTTCAGGACGGGTGTAGTGAGGGCAATCCAGTAACCCTTCGGCAAACGAATCTTCGGTTGCCGAGGCCTCATGTCCCAGCACGCCCGGAATAAACCGGGAGACTGAGTCAATCAGCGTCATCGCTGGTAGCTCACCGCCGCTGAGAACGTAATCGCCGATTGACCATTCTTCGTCAATTTCGGTTTGGATCACGCGCTCATCGATCCCTTCGTAACGACCGCAAACCAGAATTAACTTCTCGTTCGCCGCCAGTTCACTGACGCCCGCTTGATCAAGCTTGCGCCCCTGAGGTGACAGATAGATAACCTTAGCACCTTCTCCTGCCGCCGCTTTCGCTGCGTGGATGGCCTCCCGCAAGGGGTTCACCATCATCAGCATTCCCGGTCCGCCGCCGTAAGGACGATCGTCCACGGTACGGTGCCGGTCATAGGTGAAGTCACGCGGACTCCAGCTTTGAATGCTCAGCAGGCCATTTTTTACTGCCCGGCCAGTTACCCCGTAATCGGTAATTGCGCGGAACATCTCTGGAAACAGGCTAACAATACCAATAAACACAAGCCAATCCCCACTATGCTAGCGACTACCGTATGATTTCGGAGTTTTAAAAACCAGGATCCCAATCTACTTCAATGGTTTGAGTAGCGAGATCGACTTTCTTGATAACCTGCCCATCGAGGAACGGAACCAGCCGCTCCTTGATGCCAAATGCATCCTTCAGGTTTGCCTTGATGACGAGTACGTCATTCGAGCCGGTTTCCATCATGTCGATGACTTTACCGAGCTGGTACCCCTGAGTGGTTACTACCTGGCAGCCCATAAGGTCTTTCCAGTAATAGTCACCCGCTTCAAGAGCCGGCAGCTGCGTTGAATCGACGACAATTTCACAATTGGTCAGAAGATTCGCGGCATCCCGATCGTCAACGCCTTGCAGCTTGATGATCAGGTCCTGATTGTGGTGCTTCCAGCTTTCCAGCTGTACTTGCTGCCACTGACCGCCGCGCTGGATAAACCAGGGCTGGTAGTCAAAAATGCTTTCAGCGTCTTCGGTGGAGGAAAACACTCTGAGCCAACCACGAATACCGTAGGAGGAGCCCATCTTGCCCAACACAATGGGGTTAACAGGAGCCTGTGCGGCGAGTTGCTTGCTCATCATGACCACCGTGACAGATTAAGCTGCTTTCTTTGCTTCTTTGATCAGCGTAGCAACGCGATCAGAAACGGTTGCGCCCTGGCCAACCCAATGAGCTACGCGATCCAGATCCAGGCGAACGCCTTCTTCTTTCTCGTTAGCGATAGGGTTGAAGAAACCAACGCGCTCAATGAAGCGACCGTTACGTGCATTACGGCTATCAGTAACGACAACCTGGTAGAACGGACGCTTTTTAGCGCCGTGACGTGCTAAACGAATAGTTACCATAACATCCTCTTTAGTGAATAAAACGCCGGGCCCCATCGAGGGATGGAGCCCGGTGTCATATTAAAAGCCCGAAAATTTTACTCATTTCGGCGTAAAAAGCAATCGAAAAGAGCTTAACGGCCTGGGAAACCTGGCGGCATCATACCTTTCATGCCGCGCATCATTTTGGCCATCCCGCCTTTCTTCATTTTCTTCATCATGCGCTGCATGTCGTCAAACTGCTTCAGCAGGCGGTTAACGTCCTGCACCTGCATGCCGGAGCCCTGCGCGATACGGCGCTTGCGGGAACCTTTAATGATCTCCGGCTGCGCGCGCTCTTTCAGCGTCATCGAGCTGATAATCGCCTCCATGCGCACCAGCACTTTGTCGTCCATCTGGGATTTGACGTTGTCCGGCAGCTGGCCCATGCCCGGCAGCTTGCTCATCATGCTCGCCATGCCGCCCATGTTTTTCATCTGCTTAAGCTGCTCAAGGAAGTCGGTCAGGTCAAAGCCGTCGCCTTTCTTCAGCTTGCTGGCAAGCTTCTCTGCCTGCGCGCGGTCAACCTTGCTTTCGATATCTTCAATCAGCGACAGCACGTCGCCCATGCCGAGGATACGGGAAGCGATACGATCCGGATGGAATGGCTCCAGCGCTTCGGTTTTCTCGCCAACGCCGAGGAACTTAATCGGCTTGCCGGTAATATGACGAATCGACAGCGCGGCACCGCCGCGGGCGTCGCCGTCCACTTTGGTCAGTACTACGCCGGTCAGCGGCAGCGCTTCGTTAAACGCCTTCGCGGTATTGGCCGCATCCTGGCCGGTCATGGCGTCGACCACAAACAGCGTTTCTACCGGCTTAATCGCGGCATGAACCTGTTTGATTTCGTCCATCATCGCTTCATCGACGTGCAGACGGCCGGCGGTATCCACCAGCAGGACGTCGTAAAACTTCAGCTTCGCCTCTTTCAGCGCGGCGTTAACGATGTCGACTGGCTTTTGCTGAGCATCGGACGGGAAGAAGTCCACCTCAACCTGCTGGGCCAGCGTTTCCAGCTGTTTGATCGCCGCAGGGCGATAAACGTCCGCCGAAACCACCAACACTTTTTTCTTCTGCTTTTCACGCAGGAACTTACCTAACTTACCGACGCTGGTCGTTTTACCAGCCCCCTGCAGGCCCGCCATCAGCACCACGGCCGGCGGCTGCGCCGCCAGGTTCAGGCTGCTGTTCTCTTCGCCCATCGCGGAAACCAGCTCAGCGCGAACGATTTTGACGAACTCCTGGCCCGGCGTCAGGCTTTTGTTAACTTCATGACCAACCGCTTTTTCTTTTACGCGGTTGATAAAATCACGCACCACCGGCAGCGCAACGTCCGCCTCCAGCAGCGCCATGCGCACTTCGCGCAGCGTCTCTTTAACGTTTTCTTCGGTTAGCCGCCCACGGCCGCTAATATTGCGCAGGGTACGCGACAGACGGTCTGTTAAATTATCAAACATGGTATTTTGCCTAACGTGGTCACTGGGGCCGCAGCTCGCGACATAAAACTGAATTTGGCGGATTATATCATGAAGCCGCCTCGGGTGTGATCCAACGGTTGGAGCAGGCGGCAGGTAACGTTATACTGACTTTTTTGTTCTCTGGCCAATTTGACCGACACCTTACTATGCCCGTTTTCGCCATTCTTGCGCTTGTAGCCTACTCCGTCAGCCTCGCGCTGATCATTCCCGGTCTTCTGCGGAAGAACAGCGGATGGCGCCGCTTTGCCATTTTATCCGCCGCTATCGCGCTGGTTAGCCATGCGCTGGCGCTGGAGGCCCGCTTCTTCACCGTCGACGGCGGGCAGAACCTCAGCCTGCTTAACGTCGGCTCCCTCGTCAGCCTGATGATTTGTACGGTGATGACCATTGTCGCCTCGAGAAATCGCGGCTGGCTGCTGTTGCCGATTGTTTACGCCTTCGCGCTGATAAATCTGGCGCTGGCAACCTTTATGCCCAATGAGTTTATCACCCATCTCGAAGCCACGCCGGGCATGATGGTGCATATTGGCCTGTCGCTCTTTTCCTACGCGACGCTTATTATCGCCGCGCTGTACGCTTTACAGCTGGCATGGATTGACTACCAGCTGAAAAACAAAAAGCTGGCGTTCAGCGCTGAGATGCCGCCGCTGATGGTGATTGAGCGTAAAATGTTCCATATCACCCAGGTTGGCGTGGTACTGCTGACCCTGACGTTATGCACCGGCCTGTTTTATATGAAAAATCTGTTCAGCATGGAGAATGTCGATAAAGCCGTGTTGTCGATTCTGGCCTGGTTTGTCTACGTCGTTTTGCTGTGGGGACACTATCATGAAGGGTGGCGCGGCCGCCGCGTCGTCTGGTTTAACGTTGCCGGCGCAGGCATTCTAACGCTCGCCTATTTCGGCAGCCGCATCCTGCAGCAGTTCGTTAGCTAACCTCTTTCTCTTTAAAGGAAACCTCTTTTGGAACACATCTCAACCACCACGCTGATCGTCACCCTGATCATCATGGTGGTGGTGTCAGCGTACTTCTCCGGTTCGGAAACCGGCATGATGACGCTAAACCGCTACCGCCTGCGCCACCGGGCCAAACAGGGCAACCGGGCAGCCAGGCGCGTTGAAAAACTGCTGCGTAAGCCCGATCGCCTGATTAGCCTGGTGTTAATCGGCAATAACCTGGTCAACATTCTTGCCTCCGCGCTGGCGACCATCGTCGGCATTCGCCTGTACGGTAACGCAGGCGTGGCGATTGCCACCGGGGTACTGACGTTTGTCGTGCTGGTGTTTGCCGAAGTTCTGCCTAAAACCATCGCCGCGCTGTACCCGGAAAAAGTAGCCTACCCGAGCAGCTGGCTGCTGGGCCCGCTGCAGTTCCTGATGATGCCTCTTGTCTGGCTGCTGAACACCATCACCCGCCTGCTGATGCGTATGGTCGGCATTAAGGTCGATAACATTATCAGCACCGCGCTTAGCAAAGATGAGCTACGCACCATCGTGCATGAATCGCGCTCGCAGATTTCACGGCGTAATCAGGACATGCTGCTCTCGGTGCTCGACCTGGAAAAGGTCAGCGTCGACGACATCATGGTGCCGCGTAACGAGATCGTCGGCATCAATATTAATGACGACTGGAAGTCCATCGTCCGCCAGCTGACCCACTCCCCTCACGGCCGCATCGTGCTCTACCGCGACAATCTGGATGATGCTATTGGCATGCTGCGCGTGCGCGAAGCCTATCGCCTGATGACGGAGAAAAAAGAGTTCACCAAAGAGGTGATGCTGCGCTCCGCCGATGAGATTTACTTTGTGCCGGAAGGCACGCCGCTTAACGTGCAGCTGGTGAAGTTTCAGCGCAACAAAAAGAAAGTTGGCCTGGTGGTCGATGAATACGGCGATATTCAGGGGCTGGTCACGGTAGAGGATATTCTTGAGGAGATCGTGGGTGATTTCACCACCTCCATGTCCCCAACGCTTGCGGAAGAAGTGACGCCGCAAAACGATGGCTCGGTCATCATCGAAGGCAGCGCCAACGTACGTGAACTGAACAAAGCCTTTAACTGGACGCTGCCAGAAGATGACGCCCGCACGGTTAACGGCATGATTCTGGAAGAGATTCAGGAGATCCCGGCGGCGGGAACCCGCATCCGCCTGAGCCAGTACGACATCGATATCCTCGACGTACAGGACAACATGATTAAGCAGGTCCGCGTTACGCCGGTCAAACCGCTGCGGCAAAGCGTTGAGCAATAAGCATAAAAAAGCCAGCCGCGCGGCTGGCTTTTTACTTCTGGCAACGAATCAGGCTTTCGCTACGGAAACCATCGCGGCACGAATAGTACGGCCGTTCAGGGTGTAGCCTTTCTGCATCACCATCAGCACATTATTTGGCGCAACGTCTGCAGATTCAACCATCGCAATCGCCTGATGCACGTCCGGGTTAAACGGCACGTTGGTCTCGGCAATCACCTCAACGCCAAACTTGCGAACCACATCCAGCATCGACTTCTGGGTCAGCTCGATACCTTCGATCATCGGCGCCAGATCCGGGTTGGACTTGTCGGCCACTTCCAGAGCGCGGTCCAGGCTATCGATAACCGGCAGCAGCTCGTTCACAAATTTCTCCAGTGCGAACTTGTGCGCTTTCTCGATATCCTGTTCGGTGCGGCGACGCAGGTTAGCTAAGTCAGCCTGATGGCGAGGCTCAATCTCACGCTCGCGCTGCTTCATTTCAGCCAGCTGAGCCTGCAGATTTGCAATCTCTTCGTCGCGCGGATCCACGACATCGGCACCTTCTACGGCCTCGATTTCTTCGTGCTGATCCATTGCGATATCTTCCGGGGCTTGCTCGTTAGGTGTTTTCTGTTCTTTACTACTCATGAAATTCTCCGCGTTTTTAGCATTCATCTCGCTGCTTCGCTTATTATGGGGATCAGTTTCAGGGTTTCAAGGGAACCTGTCATATTGTCGCAGGAACCTCTGCGAATAAGGACCACCAGGATAATGAACAAACATTTCAACTGCATCGGTATTGTCGGGCATCCGCGTCATCCCACCGCCCTGACCACGCATGAAATGCTCTATCGCTGGCTGTGCGCCAAAGGTTATGAAGTGATGGTGGAACAGCAAATCGCTCAGGAGCTTAACCTCAAACAGGTGAAAACCGGCACGCTGGCGGAGATTGGCCAGCAGGCTGATTTGGCCGTGGTGGTGGGCGGCGATGGCAATATGCTGGGCGCGGCACGGGTGCTGGCCCGCTATGACATCAAGGTTATCGGCATCAACCGCGGCAATTTAGGTTTTCTGACCGACCTCGATCCGGACAACGCCCAGCAGCAGCTGGCGGATGTGCTCGAGGGGCACTACATTACCGAACGCCGCTTTTTGCTGGAAGCCCAGGTCTGCCAGCACGATACGCCCACACGCCTCAGCACGGCGATAAACGAAGTGGTGCTGCACCCGGGCAAAGTTGCGCACATGATTGAGTTTGAAGTCTACATTGACGAAATCTTTGCCTTCTCCCAGCGCTCTGACGGTCTGATTATCTCAACGCCAACAGGCTCAACCGCTTACTCGCTCTCGGCCGGCGGCCCAATCCTTACGCCGTCGCTGGATGCGATAACTCTGGTGCCGATGTTCCCGCATACGCTTTCAGCGCGCCCGCTGGTGATCAACGGCAGCAGCACCATTCGCCTGCGTTTTTCCCATATGCGGAGCGATCTTGAAATCAGCTGTGACAGCCAGATAGCGCTGCCGATTCAGGAGGGTGAGGACGTCCTCATTCGCCGCTGCGACTACCACCTCAATTTGATCCACCCGAAAGACTACAGCTATTTCAATACATTAAGCTCCAAGCTCGGCTGGTCGAAAAAATTGTTCTAAAAAATCTCCTGACCACTTTACTGTATATAAAACCAGTTTATACTGTATGAAAATACAGTTATGTTTTTTCATACAGGAGAGTGGTCATGCTCGCTCAACTCACCATCAGTAACTTCGCTATCGTTCGTGAACTTGAAATCGACTTTCATCACGGTATGACGGCCATCACCGGGGAAACCGGTGCCGGTAAATCTATTGCCATAGATGCGCTGGGCCTGTGCCTGGGCGGTCGCGCGGAAGCGGATATGGTGCGTTCTGGTGCGAACCGTGCAGATCTCTGCGCCCGCTTCTCGCTGAAAGATACGCCAGCAGCGCTACGCTGGCTGGAAGAAAACCATCTGGAAGACGGCAGCGAATGCCTGCTGCGCCGCGTCATCAGCAGCGATGGCCGCTCACGGGGTTTTATCAACGGTACGGCGGTCCCCCTTTCCCAGCTGCGCGACCTCGGTCAGTTGCTGATTCAGATTCATGGCCAGCATGCGCATCAGCTGCTGCTCAAGCCCGAGCACCAAAAAAATCTGCTGGATGGCTATGCCGGTGAACAGGCGCTTACGCAGCAGATGGCGGAACGCTATCGGGAATGGCACCAGAGCTGCCGCACGCTGGCTCAGCATCAGCAGCTGGCGCAGGAGCGTTCAGCCAAAGCGGAACTGCTGCACTATCAGCTGAAAGAGCTGAATGAATTTTCTCCCGTTGCCGGTGAATTTGAGCTGATCGACGAAGAGTACAAGCGCCTTGCCAACAGCGGCCAGCTGCTCTCTACCAGCCAGCAGGCGCTGGACGTGCTGGCCGACGGCGAAGAGACGAATTTGCAAAGCCAGCTGCACACCGTGCGCCATTTAATGGCCGAGCTGGTGGGCATGGACGATAAGCTCTCTGGGGTACTGGATATGCTGGAAGAAGCCGCGATCCAGATCTCTGAAGCCAGCGATGAACTCCGCCATTACTGCGATCGACTGGATCTGGATCCGAACCGCCTGTATGAGCTGGAACAGCGCATCTCTCGCCAAATCTCCCTGGCCCGCAAGCACCACATCACGCCAGAAGAGCTGCCGGCCTTCCATCAGAAACTGCTCGATGAACAGCAGCAGCTGGATGAGCAAACCGGCTCGCTGGAAGAGCTGCTGCAGGCCGTCGCGCTGCATCATCAGCAGGCGCTTTCCGTTGCTCAGTCCCTGCACCAAAGCCGGGTAAAACACGCCAATGAGCTGTGCCAGCTGATCACCGAAAGCATGCATTCCCTGTCAATGCCGCACGGCAAGCTCGCCATTGACGTTGAATTTAACGAAAACCACCTGACCGCCGAAGGGGCCGATCGCATTGATTTCCGCGTCAGCACCAACCCGGGCCAGCCGCTTCAGCCTCTGGCAAAAGTCGCCTCCGGCGGCGAACTGTCCCGTATTGCGCTGGCGATTCAGGTCATCACCGCCCGTAAAATGGAAACCCCGGCGCTGATCTTCGATGAAGTGGACGTGGGGATCAGCGGCCCGACCGCCGCGGTGGTCGGTAAACTGCTACGCCAGCTGGGCGAATCTACCCAGGTGATGTGCGTGACCCACCTGCCGCAGGTTGCCGGCTGCGGTCACCATCACTTCTTCGTCAGCAAAGAGACCGACGGAGAAATGACGGAAACCCACATGCAGCCGCTGGACAAACGCTCTCGCCTGCAGGAGCTGGCTCGCCTTCTCGGCGGCAGCGAGGTTACCCGCAATACGCTGGCGAACGCGAAAGAGCTGCTGGCAGCCTGACGAATTCCGATGTGCGGCGTCTCTTTCACGCCGCACATCGTACAAAAAACAGCCTCCACGCTCAGTAATCTGCTTTTCTGCCACCTTTTCAGCCAACTTTTTTATGCTCCCACTGTCAGAGTTGAGCGCCTTAAGGTTTTAAACTGCTTAAAGGTCTATTATCATCGGCATAATACGAATGAGCCACGCACTACTCGGGCCCGAAAAGGAATCAAATCACTATGCGTTGTAAAATGCTGACTGCTGCCGCAGCGGTTCTTCTGATGTTGACCGCAGGCTGTTCCACTCTGGAGCGAGTGGTTTACCGCCCAGACATCAACCAGGGTAACTACCTGGCACCGAATGATGTGTCCAAGCTCCGCGTTGGAATGACGCAGCAGCAGGTGGCCTACACGCTGGGCACGCCAATGATGTCCGATCCGTTCGGCACTAACACCTGGTTCTATGTCTTCCGCCAGCAGCCGGGCCACGAAAACGTGACTCAGCAAACGCTGACGCTCACCTTCAACAGCAGCGGCGTACTGACCAACATCGACAACAAACCGGCCCTGACTAAAGGGGAATAAGGTTTAGTCGAAGCATTAAAAAAGGTGCTATTTAGCACCTTTTTTGTCTTTTGCAGATGGGGTTATTTCTGGGCAGAGCGCTCGGCTCGCTGACGGCGCAGCTCTTTGGGGTCGGCAATCAGCGGGCGGTAAATCTCAACCCGATCGCCGTCATTCACTTTATCTGCCAGCTTCACCGGGCGGCTATAGATACCCACTTTGTTCTGCTTCAGATCTATATCGTCGCGCAGCTCCAGCAGGCCAGAGGCGGTAATCGCCTGCTCCACCGTACTCCCTTCTTCAAGTTTCACCTGGCGCAGATACTGCTTCTGCGGCAGCGCGTAAACGACTTCTACCTGAATCTCACGCGGCACGGTAAACCTCTTTGGCTCGGGTGGTAAATGCCTGAACCATGTTGCCCGCAAGCTCCTTAAAGATGCGGCCAAACGCGAGCTCAATCAGCTTATTGGTAAACTCAAAATCAAGCTGAAACTCGATGCGGCAGGCGTCTTCGCTAAGCGGGGTAAACTTCCAGCCTCCCAGCAGTTTCTTAAAAGGCCCGTCCACCAGCTGCATCAGAATGCTCTGGTTATCGGTCAGCGTATTTCGGGTGGTAAAGGTTTTGCTGATCCCGGCTTTCGAAACGTCTACCGCCGCCGTCATCTGATTAGCCGATGCGTCTATCACCCGGCTACCGGTACAGCCAGGTAAAAATTCCGGGTAAGACTTCACGTCATTTACTAACTGGTACATCTGCTCGGCGCTGTAAGGCACCAAAGCAGTACGGCTAATCTGCGGCATAACAATTCCTGGGAGTCATAAATCGGACAAATAATAACATTTATCACCGCGCAAACAAAAACTCTCTGCCGCTCATGCTAAGATAAGCGTTTCCTCCTCGCGCAGGTCGCGGGGTGTCTTTGAACTCCTGGATTACGTATACTGAGCAGCACTATGACTAAGAAAAAAGCACACAAACCAGGCTCAGCCACCATTGCGCTAAACAAGCGTGCCCGCCACGAATACTTTATCGAAGAAGAGATTGAAGCGGGCCTTGCGCTGCAGGGCTGGGAAGTAAAATCACTGCGCGCCGGGAAGGCGAACATCGGCGACAGCTACGTTATCTTTAAAGATGGCGAAGCGTATCTGTTTGGCGCCAACTTTACCCCGCTGAACGTGGCATCAAGCCATGTCGTCTGCGATCCCACGCGCACCCGTAAACTGCTGCTGAACAAGCGCGAGCTGGATAACCTCTTCGGCAGCGTCAGCCGTGACGGCTACACCGTCATCGCCCTGTCGCTGTACTGGAAGAACGCCTGGTGTAAGGTGAAAATTGGCGTAGCCAAAGGCAAGAAACAGCATGATAAACGTACCGACGCTAAAGACCGTGAGTGGGCGGTAGACAAGGCTCGAATCATGAAGAACGCCGGTCGTTAAGGCGCTTGTGCTTTTGATCTTTTAAGCGGCTCTTCTCCAGCAGAGCCGCTTTAAAAACATCCTCGCATTTTTAAACTTCAGCTAATATGACGCAGTTGACCAAGGCGTGTTCTGTAAATTAAGTCACGCTAAAGAATATATACTATTTCCCTTCATTACCCCACAGTACCTCAATAACGTAGAACCCAGATATATTATATTTCACCGGCTCAATATCGCTTATCCAACCGCACTCACAAAATAAAAATTTCACCCTATTAATTTCTGACTTAAATCACAGTTTATTTCCCCTGCAAGGCGCTATTTCCCTGCTAAAAACAGGGGTTACCCACCCCTGTTGCTGCTGAAAAAAACGGCCCTACCCGTAATACCAATAAACATTTAAAGCTTTATTTTCATATAGATAAAAAACAACCTACGTCTTACGAAGCCAAACGGTTAGCTTGTCTTATTCAGGTGTGCATCTCAGGTCGACGAATATTTTAGGGTGACTTACATACTGTTAAATATGGCTTAAGTTGCGCTTTCATTTTTTCCTGTCTATATCATCAATAGTCTCTTTTAATTAAACGACGAGTCTATGACCCTGAGAATTAAATAATTTCGATTCCGCCACGGAAACGCTCAATTTATTAATAATCACCGTCATCAATTTTTCGATGATGCACCCTCTTTTTCGCTTCTTTATGGCGAAGGGCCCTGCTCATTTAAACATTTTGCTTTCGGTAATTAACACCTTATGCCGGGACTCAGACTACCACCACGTTCATCGCGAATGGAGTGATAACAATGCCTTCTATTTCAATTATCTCTAAATTAACCGGCGTAAAAAATAACGTCGAAGCGGCTGAAGTTACGTTAAAAGGTCCGTCAATTGTTGTACTAAAAATCGAGCGTGGAGAGATTGCCAATATCACTCGTTCTGGCCAGGACATGGTGATCAAACTCCATTCCGGCGAAACGATTACCATCAAAAATTATTACGCATTTTCCGAACAGGGAGGCAGCCAACTGGCCCAGGAAGGCAATGACGAGGTGCTTTGGTGGGTCCAGAATCCTGAAGGCGTAATTCACTATGAGCAGATTGCCGACATCAATGAGCTAATGGCGGCTACCGGCGCATCTGCAACGGGCGGCGCGGCCTGGCCTTGGGTACTGGGTGGTCTGGCGGTTGCCGCAGGCGGTGCCATCGCTGCAGCATCAAGCGGCGGCGGCCACTCAAACAGCGGCAGCAATCCGGGGAATCCTGGCAGGCCAGACGTTACTCCCCCTCCAGCCCCTACCGGCCTTTCAGTGTCAGCGGATGGAAAAACCATCACCGGCAATGCCGAGGCGGGCAGCACGATAACCGTCAAAGACGCCAACGGAAATGTCATTGGTACGGGCACCGCCGGCAGTGACGGCAGCTTTACCGTTACGCTGACTACGCCGCAGGTTGGCGGTGAAACGCTGACGGCGACGGCAACCGATCCTTCTGGTAATACGGGGCCGGGTACCACGATCACCGCACCCAATATTGCGCTCCCGGGTGAACCTGCCATCACAGGGATAATTAACGATCATCCTGATGCGCCTAACGGCGGTAGCGTAGGCAATAATTCACCTACCAACGACAATACCCCAACCCTGCAGGGCACCGGCCAGGCCGGAACAACCGTCCATATTTACGATAATGGCGTGCAGATCGGCACCGCTGTTGTCGACGCTAACGGCAGCTGGAGCTTCACCCCAGGCACAGCGCTGACCGATGGTTCTCATTCATTCACCGTCAACGCGACAAACGAAAGAGGGGAAAGCACAACGTCCCCTGCTTACACCATTACCATTGATACCAATCCACCGGCGCCGGCAAGCGAGCTGGCCATTAGCCCGGATGGGGCGACGCTAACGGGGCATGCGGAAGCGGGAACTACTGTCACAGTGAAGGACTCTGGCGGTAACGTCATTGGTAGCGCGACAGCAGGTACTGACGGCGGCTTTACTATTACGCTCACCGCGCCGCAGATAACCGGCGAAACGCTGACCGTAACGGCGACCGATCCTTCGGGTAACACCAGTCCGGGAACAAATATCACCTCGCCAAATATCCCGTTACCAGATGAACCAGGCATCACCGGCGTCGTTAATGAAAACCCCGCCAACGGTGGAAACATCAATAATAACGCCTCCACCAATGACACTACGCCAACAATCAAAGGTACCGGTCAGGCGGGGACGACCGTCCACATCTACGATAATGGCGTACAAATTGGGACCGTCGTGGTGGGCGCGGGCGGCACATGGAGTTTTACCCCAGGCACACCTCTGGCAGACGGCTCCCATACCTTCACCGCCACGGCAAGTAACGAAAGGGGCGAAAGTGCTTCCTCCCCTGCATACACCGTCACCATTGATACCCAGCCGCCATCAGAAGCTACTGGCCTTGCCGTTAGCCCTGATGGCGAAGTCGTTACTGGCCATGCGGAAGCCGGCAGCACAGTAACCATAAAAGATCCGAACGGCGCCACCGTCGGCACCGGCACTGCCGATAGCAACGGTAATATCACTATCACCCTGACCACGCCGCAGGTAGACGGTGAAACGCTAACCGTCGTCGTCACCGACCCGGCAGGCAACAACAGTCCACCAGCCAACGTTACCGCGCCAAACGTTCTGCCGCCGGTGGAGCCACTCATCACCGCTGTTATTGATGATGTCGCGCCGGTCACCGGTAACGTGGGGAATAATCAGGCGACCAACGACACAACACCAACCCTGCAGGGCACCGGCCAGGCCGGCGATACCATCCATATCCTCGCTAACGGGGCCGAGATTGGAACCGTTAAAGTCGGGCTGGACGGTACCTGGAGCTTTACTCCGCAAACCCCGCTGGGTGAAGGCACCTATATCTTTACCGCCACGGCCTCAAACGTCAGGGGCGACAGCAGCGTGTCCGGTAGCTATACCGTCACGATTGATACCACCGCCCCGGCAGAACCTACTGGTCTGACAGTAAGCGCTGACGGAGCTACGTTAACGGGGAATGCCGAGCACGGCAGCACGGTTACCGTTAAAGATGCCAATGGCAACGTCATAGGGACCGGCACTGCTGACCCGGTAACCGGTGCATTCACCGTGATCCTGACCACGCCGCAGATAACCGGCGAAATACTGACCGTAACGGCAACCGATCCTTCGGGTAACACCAGTCCGGGTACCGCCATTACCGCGCCTGATATTCCACTGCCCAACGAGCCCACTATAACTGGTCTGACTAACGATAATCCGGGGGCACCTAACGGCGGTAATATCGGTAATAACTCACCAACCAACGATACCACTCCGACGCTGAACGGTACCGGTCAGGCGGGGACTACCATCCACATCTACGATAATGGCGTGCAAATTGGGACCGTCGTGGTGGGCGCGGGCGGCACATGGAGTTTTACCCCAGGCACACCTCTGGCAGACGGCTCCCATGCCTTCACCGCCACGGCGAGTAACGAAAGGGGCGAAAGTGCTCCCTCCCCAGCATACACTGTCACCATTGATACCCAGCCGCCATCAGAAGCTACTGGCCTTGCCGTTAGCCCTGATGGCGAAGTCGTTACTGGGCATGCAGAAGCCGGCAGCACCGTAACCATAAAAGATCCGAACGGCGTCACCGTCGGCACCGGCACTGCCGATAGCAACGGTAATATCACTATCACCCTGACCACGCCGCAGGTAGACGGTGAAACGCTAACCGTCGTCGTCACCGACCCGGCAGGCAACAACAGTCCACCAGCCAACGTTACCGCGCCAAACGTTCTGCCGCCGGTGGAGCCACTCATCACCGCTGTTATTGATGATGTCGCACCGGTCACCGGTAACGTGGGGAATAATCAGGCGACCAACGACACAACCCCAACCCTGCAGGGCTCCGGCCAGGCCGGCGATACCATCCATATCCTCGCTAACGGGGCCGAAATTGGAACCGTTAAAGTTGGGCTGGACGGTACCTGGAGCTTTACGCCGCAAACCCCGCTGGGTGAAGGCACCTATATCTTTACCGCTACCGCCTCCAACGTCAGAGGCGACAGCAGCGTGTCCGGTAGCTATACCGTCACGATCGATACCACCGCCCCGGCAGAACCTACTGGTCTGACAGTAAGCGCTGACGGAGCTACGTTAACAGGGAACGCCGAGCACGGCAGCACGGTTACCGTTAAAGACGCCGATGGCAACGTGATAGGGACCGGCACCGCCGACCCGGCAACCGGTGCATTCACCGTGACCCTGACCACACCGCAGCTTGATGGCGGCCAGATAAGCGTAGTAGCCAGCGATTCTGCGGGTAACGAAGGGCCGGCGGGAATCGCCACCGCGCCGTTCTTCCCGCTCCCGACCGTGCCGGTTATCACGGAAATACTGGATAACGTACCGCCCATCGTTGGCCCAGTACAAAATAACCAGCCAACCAATGACCAAACGCCGACGCTGCAGGGTACGGGCGTGGCCGGTGAAACCATTCATATCTTTGATAATGGGAGTGAGATAGGCACTACCCTCGTCCTGCCGGGGGGGACCTGGAGCTTCACGCCGGGTTCCATCTTATCTGACGGCCCGCACAGCTTTACCGCCACCGCCTCTAACATTCGCGGCGACAGCGGCAGTTCCGCATCCTATACCGTGGTTGTCGATACCGTCGTGAATCCGCCGGTACTCGATCAGATCCTGGATACCGTCGGCTCTATCACCGGCCCTGTCGGCAACAACGGCGTGACCGATGATAAAAAACCGGTCTTCAGCGGCACCGGGGAAGCGGGCAGTACGTTAACCCTCTTCGATAATGGCCTTCCAATTGGTCAGGTCATCGTGGGCAATGACGGTAAATGGAGCTTTACCCCGGCTCTCGATCTGCTTGATGGCCCGCACGCGATCACGCTGCAGCAGACCGACCCTGCGGGCAACGTCAGTACCGTCACCGTCGGCCCGACCTTCACCGTGGATACCCTTCCGCCACTTGCCGTCATCGTTGACGCCGTGAGCCAGGACGGGACGACCGTAACCGGTACGGGGGAAATTGGCGCGACAGTCACTATTACTACCACGGGTGGCGTAGAGTTAGGCACGACGCAGGTCGATGGCAGCGGCAACTTCACCGTCACCCTGACGCCTGCGCAAACCCACGGCGAAGACCTTATTGCTAAGGTTAACGATGCGGCTGGAAACCAGGGCCCGAATACACCATTCGAAGCTTCAAACTCCGGCTTCCCAACCGTGCCGGTTCTGGTTTCAGTGACTGACGACGTCGGTCCTATCCAGGGCCCGCTGACCAACGGCCAGGCCACGGACGACTCCCGCCCAACGCTGAGCGGTACTGCCGAAGTGGGTTCTACCATCACGATCTTTGATAATGGTCAGCCTATTGGTTCCACTGCGGTTAACCCTGACGGTAGCTGGAGTTTCACCCCAACGCAGCAGCTGCCTGATGGCCCGCATTCCTTCACCGTCACCGCCACGAATAACAGCGGCACCGGTGGCGCATCGGCACCGTTTGGCGTAGTGGTCGATACCACGGCACCGTTGCTACCGACCGGGCTGGCCGTTTCCAACGACGGCGCAACGCTTACCGGGACAGCCGAAGCCAACAGCAAGGTGACCATCACCAACGCCAGCGGCACCGTTCTCGGCACAGCAACAGCAGATGGAACCGGCCACTTCAGCGTGACGCTTAACCCGCCTCAGCTCAACGGAGAAGTCCTCACAGCGAAAGCCACCGACGCAGCAGGCAATACCGGCCTGGGCGCTAACGTGCCGGCCCCCGATCATACTGCACCGAATCCACCGACCGGGCTCACCGTCAGCGCAGATGGCCTGCACGTGACCGGTACCGCCGAACCAAACAGTACCGTTAACGTCTGGGACGGTAACGGTAATCTGATTGGCACAGGCGTCGCCAGCGGCACTGGCACATTTGATATTTCTCCACTCACGCCACCGCAGCTAAACGGCGAGACGCTGATGGTTACCGCCACAGATACCGCCAATAACATCAGCTCGCCTGCAACCGTTATTGCGCAGGATCATACGCCGCCTGCGCTGCCGACTAACCTCACCTTCAATGAAGACGGCTCGATACTGACCGGTAAAGCAGAGGCTGGCAGCACGGTGAAAGTGACCGATGCTCAAGGGAATCCATTGGGCCAGGGCGTGGCAGGGCCGGACGGCAGCTTTACTATCACCCTGACCACGCCGCAGGCTAACGGTGAGATATTGGCAGTTAATGCCACGGATCCTGCCGGAAATATTGGCCCGAATGCGCCGGTCACTGCCCCGGACATCACCCCACCGAATATCCCGCTCATCGGCTCGGTGGTCGATAACGTGCCTGACCATACCGGAAACCTGAATAACGGCGATCTGACTAACGACGATAAACCGACCCTCAACGGTACGGCCGAAGCCAACTCAATCGTTAAGATTTACGATAACGGTAATCTGATTGGGACGGTCAATGCCGACGGCACCGGCGTATGGACGTTCACGCCAACAACGGCTCTTGGCCAGGGCTTGCATAGCCTGACGGTGACCGCCACCGACGCGGCAGGCAACGCCAGCCAGCCAAGCGCCGCCTTCAACATTAACGTGGACTCCATCGTGCCAACCGCGCCAACCATCACGCTGGTGAACGATGACGTGGGCACCGTCACCGGCCCGGTTAGCAATGGGGGAGCCACCAACGATCCGACCCCAACAATTAGCGGCAGCGGTGAACCGGGTTCCACCATCACGGTTTACGACGGACTGGACGTCCTGGGCACCACCACCGTTAACGGCAACGGCACATGGACATTTACCCCCAACCCACCGCTGCTTCAAGGCCCGCACGCCTTTACGGTTACGGCTTCGGATGCTGCAGGTAACGTCACCGCGCATTCCGCACCGTGGAACATTGAGCTCATCACAACGCTGCCAACCGCCCCGACGATCGGCGAAATCGTGGATAACGTTAACCCGGATATTGGCCCGGTGCTGCCTGGCGGCTCAACCAACGATCCTCAACCCGTTATTAATGGGACAGCAGGCGCAAATGCGGTCGTCAAAATATACGATGGCACAACGCTCATCGGTACCGTCACGGCGAACGGCAGCGGCGCATGGACATTCCAGCCAACTCAGCCACTGAGCGAAGGCTCGCATACTCTTAATGTTTATGTGACGGACGCGGCAGGCAACACCAGCTCTGCCACAACGCAGATTGTGATTATCGACACCGCGCCTCCGGGGGCCCCTTCCATTGACGGAGCGCTCGGTAACGTCGCTAACACACAAGTCACTCTGGTGAACGGCGGCAGCACCCAAAGCACCGAACCGGTGTTCTCCGGCAAGGGCGAAATTGGCGCCACCATCAAGCTGTACGCTGACGGGGGAACAACCCCGATCGGCACGGCAACCGTAGACGGCAGCGGGAACTGGACTATTACCCCAACCGCCCCATTGGGCAGTGGAACACACGTCTTCACGACCACGGCAACGGACGCGGCCGGTAACGTCGGGGTACCGTCATCCGGATTTACGCTGTCGGTTTATGCTACACCGCCGGCAACACCTACGGCACCGACCGTCACAGACAATGTGCCACCGGTAGTGGGAGCCGTCATACCTGGTGGCAGCACCAACGACACAACTCCGACCTTCAGCGGTACCGGCGTTGCAGGTTCGACCATTAATGTCTACGACAGCGTTACAGGCCTGATCGGTACTACCACCGTGCGTTCCGACGGCACCTGGAGCGTGACACCGTCTGTGCCTTTAGGTGAAACAGCCCACACCATTACCGTTCAGGTGACCGATCCGGCGGGGAACACCAGCCTGCCATCAGCCCCTATAACTATTACTGTTGATCTCACGGCGCCTGCGGCACCGACAATCGATAACGCCGATGATACCGTTGGTCCGGTGCTCGGTACGATCAATAGCGGGGGGATCACCGATGACACTGCGCCAGTCTTCCACGGTACCGGGGTAACAGGGGATACCATCACTCTTTACAACGGCACAACGGTCATCGGTACGGCAACCGTCGTGGGCGGCGTGTGGTCTATAACGCCAACCACCTCTCTGGGGAACGGCACCTACAGCATTACCGCCGTTCAGACTGATGCCGCGGGTAACGCAAGCGGCCCGTCCAATACTTTCACCCTGACGGTAGACACGACTGGCGTGACTGCACCCGTTATCACAGAAATTCTGGATAACGTAGGCATTATCCAGACACCGTTAGTGAACGGTAGCGTCACGGATGATCCAACCCCGACCTTCAACGGTACCGGCAAAGCAGGCAGTACCATTACTATTCTGGACACCAACGGAACGACGGTGCTCGGCACCACAACCGTGGCAGCAGACGGAACCTGGAACGTGACGGTCAGCACTTTGGGCACGGGTCAGCATGACATCACCGTTAAGATAACGGATACCACTGGCCACACTGCCACTACCGCACCAATTACGATTACGGTAGACACCACACCACCAGATGCGCCATTTGTTATCGAGCCTATTGTTGATCTGACCGGGACCTCGATAGTCGGGACAGCGGAAGTCAACGCAACGATCATCATCAAAAACCAGGCTGGTGATGTACTGGGTACGGGCGTAGCCGACCCGGTTATTGGTAACTGGGTCGTCACGCTTTCACCTCCGCAACACAATGGTGAAACGCTCATCGTCATTGCACAGGATGCCGCGGGTAACCAAAGCCTGGAGACAACCTTCAACGCCATTAATGTGCCAAGTATTGTTCTGCCACCGACGATAGACAGCGTCGTGGATGACGTCGGCCCGATTAAAGGAAATGTCGGTAACGGCAAATCCACCGACGATACGCTGCCGACGCTGAACGGTTCAGGAGCTACCGGCGGAGCAACGGTACACATCTTTATTGATGGCGTAGAACGTGGAACCACAATCGCTAACGGAGATGGCACCTGGACGTGGGATGTCACTACAGCGCTTGGACAGGGGACACACACCTTTGCTGTCACTCAGACTGTACTGGGCGTCAATAGTGGCCTGTCTCCGCTGTACACCATCATTGTCGACACCACGCCACCGCCGCAGCCCATTATCGTCTCCGTAGTTGACGATGTGATCGGCGGCGTAGTCGGGCCGTTGACCAATGGCCAGGCCACCAACGATCCTAAACCAACGCTGAGCGGCACCGCCGAAGCTGGCTCCACGGTAAACATCCTCGATAACGGCGCCATTATCGGCACCGTCACCGCTAACGCCCTTGGCATCTGGACCTTCACGCCAGGCACCAATCTGGGAGAGGGTTCACACACCCTGACCGTGACGGCGACCGACGCCGCCGGCAACGTCAGCACGCCTTCCACCGGCTTTGTGGTCAATGTAGATACCCTGCCACCGGCAACCCCTGTCGTGGTGACGGTCACCAATGACATCACCTCGCAGCCAATTACCTCCGGCCAGCCGACCAACGACAATACCCCGACCTTCAGCGGGACTGCCGAAGCAGGCACCACGCTGACCTTCAAAGACGGGAATGTCATCATCGGCACCGTCACGGTGCCGGTGGGCGGAAACTGGACATTCACCCCAACGGTTCCGCTGCTGGACGGCAGCCATAACATCACCGTGATCTCTACGGACGCCGCGGGCAACGTCAGCGGCCCAACCGCCGGGTTCAACGTGGTGGTCGATACCGTGCCGCCAATTGTGCCAATTATCCTTTCGGTGGTGGACGATCAGACTCAGCCTGGCACGAATCTGCCGCTGATCAACGGCCAGTTGACCAAGGACACGCAGCCAACCCTGAGCGGCACGGCGGAAGCCAACGCCACCATTACCGTGAAAGACGGCAATACCGTGCTGGGGACCGCACAGGCGGACGCTCTGGGGGTCTGGACGTTTACCCCGCCTGCTCCGCTGGGCCAGGGAACCCATACCCTGAACGTCACGGCAACCGATGCGGCAGGTAACGTCAGTAACGCGGCTTCGTTTGGCGTGAACATTGACTCCGTCGCACCGAACCCACCGGTGATCGTCACCGTATTGGACAACACCGCCCCGGTGCTGGGGCCAATCACCAACGGCCAGGCCACCAACGAAACCCGCCCTTCCCTGAGCGGGACGGCGGAAGCCAACGCCATCATCAAGGTTTACAGTGACGGCAACCTGATCGGCACCACCATTGCCAACGGGTCTGGGGCATGGAGCCTGACGCCGGTGGCAGCACTCGGCAACGGGGATCATACCTTAACCGTGACCGCGACCGACGCGGCGGGTAACGTGAGTAATCCGTCGAACGGCTTCTCGTTGACCGTCGATACCGTGGCGCCGAACGTCCCGGTTATCAGTAACGTCGCGGACGCCGTCGGCCCAATCACCGGCAATCTGTCGAGCGGCCAGGTCACCGACGATACTCGTCCGGTTCTCACCGGTACCGCCGAAGGTAACGCCACCGTGAGCGTCTACGACAACGGCGTTCTGCTTGGCACCGCGCAGGCAGATGCGGGCGGAGCCTGGACCTTCAGGCCTGCCACGGCGCTGGTCAATGGCGGCCATGCGTTGACCGTGACCGCGACGGACGCCGCAGGCAACGTCAGCCTGCCGTCGGCACCGTTTAACGTGGTGGTGGACACCATTGCGCCTACCCAGCCGATTGTGGTTCAGGCCTTCGATGACGTTGGTCCGGTTCAGGGTCCGCTGGTCAGCGGTTCAAGCACCGACGATACACAACCTGCGCTTAGCGGAACGGCAGAAGCCAACTCGACCATTAAGATTTACGATAATGGCAGCCTGATTGGCACCATCACCGCCAGCGCACTGGGTGCGTGGAGCTTTACGCCGGGTGCGGCGCTGCCTCTGGGCCAGCACGTATTCACCGTCACGGCGACCGATGCCGCAGGCAACACCAGCGCAGCATCAGCCGACTTTACCCTGAACATCGTCAGCGGCACGTCGAATACGCCGGTCCTCACCTCCGTGGTGGATGACGTCGTCGGCGGTACGGTTGGCCCGTTGAATAACGGCCAGGCCACTAACGACGCACGTCCAACCCTGAACGGGACGGCAGATGCCAACAGCACCATCAAGATTTACGATGGCGGCAACCTGATTGGCACCGTGACGGCTAACGCTCTCGGCGTCTGGGTATTCTCACCGCCAACCGCGCTGGCAAACGGCTCGCACACCTTTACCGTCACCGCCACCAACGGTGCGGGCGTAGTCAGTAGCCCAACCGCGGGCTTCACCATCGTGGTAGATACCGTTGCCCCTAATCAGCCTGTTATCACCTCGGTGGTGGATGACGTCGGCCCAATCGTCGGCCCGGTAGGCAACAACCAGCCAACGGACGACACTCGCCCTACCCTGAACGGGACTTCCGAAGCCAACGCCACGGTCAATATCTTTGATAACGGCGTGCTGCTGGGTACCACAACGGCCAACGGCAGCGGCGTCTGGACGTTCACGCCAACGCTGCCGCTGCCTCAGGGCAACCACTCGTTCACCGTCACTGCCACGGATGCCGCCGGGAACGTAAGCACGCCATCAGTCCCGGCCGGTATTGTGGTCGATACCGTGCCTCCGCTGGCGCCAACCGGCCTGACCGTTAACGCCACCGGCACCGTGGTCACCGGCCTGGCGGAAGCCAACAGCACCGTGACCGTTACCTCGGCAACCGGTACGGTACTGGGTACGGCGAAAGCGGACGGCAACGGGAACTTCAGCATTACGCTCTCCCCTGCGCAAACCAGCGCCCAGCCGCTGCTGGCCTTCGCACAAGATGCTGCCGGGAACATTGGCGTTTCCGCCAGCTTCACCGCGCCGTTTACCGGCGTGCCAGGGCTGCCGGTGATCACCAGCGTCGTTGACGACGTGCTGCCGAAAACCGGCGTGGTGGGCAACGGGCAGAGCACCAACGATACCCGCCCAACGATCAACGGTACCGCCGAAGCCAACGCCACCGTGAAGATTTACGACAACGGGGCGCTGCTGGCTACGGTTACCGCGAACGCGAGCGGCATCTGGACATTTACCCCAACCAATGCGCTGGGTGAAGGCGCTCATGCCTTTACCGCCACGGCCACCAACGCCAACGGTACGGGTGCCGCCTCTCTGCCAGCCTCGATTATCGTCGATACCATTCCACCGTTGATCCCTACCGGGGTTATCAGCGCCGATGGGTCAACGATCACCGGCGTAGCCGAAGCCAACAGCACCGTGACCATTACGCTGCCGGGCGGGATCACCGTCACCGGTACGGCTAATGCTTCCGGCGCGTTCAGCATCACGCTGCCGACCCGCCAGATTGAAGGGCAGTCGCTGTCGATTTCCGCAGCCGATGCCGCCGGGAACGTCTCCCCGTCGCTGTCGATTACTGCGCCAATCCTGCCGCTGTCGGCGAGCAGCAATGCGGTCGAACTGGCGCTGACCAGCAACGCGGAAATCACCACCTCCCATTACAGCGGCTATGGCGTGCTGCTTATTGGCGCATTAGGGAACGTGGCTTCGGTGCTGGGCAGTAATACCGCGCAGGTCGGCTTTACTATCGGCAGCGGAGCAACGGGGCACGTCACGATCAATGCAGCCGCCACAGGCGTGGTGCTGTCATTGCTGAATACACTGGAAATCGCTATTCAGAAATATGACTCAGCCACCAACTCGTGGACGACTGTGGTCGACTCGTCGCTGCCGCAGTTCCTTAACCTGCTGACCCTGGGCGCGACCGGCGTCACGCTGAACCTTGATGGACTGGGCGAAGGGCAGTACCGCGTGCTCAGCTACAACACGAGTCTGCTGGCAACGGGCGCGGTCACTAACCTTGCGGTCACCGTCGAGCAAACCAGCGCAGGCGTTGTGAGCGGCACCACAACCTCAACTGGTAACGTGATTACTGACCCAGGTCCAAATGGGGCAGTAGATAACGCCCCGGCGGGGACAGTAGTCACTGCCGTCAAGGATGCCAACGGCGTCAACCATGCCGTCGGCGCTGGCGGGCTGGATCTTCAGGGGAAATACGGCACCCTGCATATCAACCAGGACGGCAGCTATACCTACACCTTAACCAACACATCGGCTGCGGTGCTGGGCCGGACGGAGAACTTCACCTACACCATTACCCATAATGGCATCAGCGACTCTGCACAGCTGATTGTCACCCTGGGCAACGGCGCACCGGCCAATTCGGTCATCGCAACGGATAACACCGGATCGCTGACCTTCGGCACCGATGTTATCGCCGTTGACAATGGCGCATCGAAGCAAACGGGTCTGTCGGTGCTGAGCGTGGGCGTGGGCAACGTAGTGAATCTCAACCTGCTGGCTAACATGAGCAACCCGATTCTGTTTGATGTTGCAGACGGATCGACTCGCACCATGACGCTGCAGGCGAGCGTCGGCGGGGTAGCGCTGCTCTCCACCTTTGACCTGTACATCTACAAGTTCAACGTGGCGACTCAGCAGTACGAGCAGTTCCAGGTGCAGAAAACCTGGCTGACGGCCCCGCTGTTGGGCGGCTCTTCAGGCCAGCTGACCGTCACCCTGGGCGGCGGGGACTACCTGTTCCTGCTGATGAACGCTAGCGGCGTGTCACTGCTGACCAGCTACACGCTGAATATCCTGCAGGATCACACCTATGCGGTCGACAGTCTGGCGGCATCGACCACCGGGAACGTGATGGCGGATGATATCGCCCCGGCAGGCAGCCTGCTGACGGCGGTGAACGGCGTGGCCGTCTCGGCTACAGGTACCACCACCATCAACGGCAAGTTCGGTACGCTGACCATTGATGCCCACGGCAACTACACCTATACGCTTAAAGCAGGCCAGGGGGCCGATGGCATCAATACGCCAGACAGCTTCGTGTATACCGTCACCGCGCCAAATGGCGATACAGGTACCGCGTCGCTGAACATCACCGCCACGCCGCACGTTGTGGATGCCGTGAACGACATCAGCTCGATTATGGCTATCACGTCAACGCAGAACACCGCGGCTTACGCGAGCGCCAACGTCGGTTCAGCCTCCTGGAGCACTGCGCTGCTGGCCCCTACCCACGGCAACGGCAGCGGCACCTTTACCATTGCGGATAACACCGTGCTGAGCGGAGCCGCGCTGGTGTTCAAAGTCGCGTCTGGTCTGGCGTTGGGTGGTCTGTCCGTCACCTGGACGCTGAGCGACGGTCAGGGCCATACCTATACCGGCACCTTTAGCGGCGGCGTACTGCTGGGCGGCACGGCTACTATACCGGTCACGGATCTGCACTCGGGCACCTGGACGCTGAGCTATGTTGGCAACATGGGGCCGTTGAGCGTGGGGACCATCACCGTCACACCGACCGTCACCGGGACCTCAAACCTGCTGGACAGCTTCACGGCGCAGAGCACCATCGTACACGGCAACCTGTACGACGGTACCGACTCCGCCGGCGCGGCAGATCAGCTTGGCAGCGTGCATACCCTGTTGACCATCACCGGCGCCAACGGCAGCACGGCGACCCTGAATCCACTCACCAACAGCGACGCGGTGGCAACGATTCAGGGCCAGTACGGCACGCTGACTATCGGCATCGGCGGGAACTATACCTACACCCTGAACCCGGGCGTATCGCCGGGCTCCATCACCAATAAAGAGGTCTTCACCTACACCCTGAACGATCAGAACGGGCATTCGGACAGCGCCACGCTGACCATCAACATGAACCCGCAGATCGTCAGTACCGCCTATGGGGACATTATCAACGGTTCTTCGGCCTACGCCGATACGCTGGTGTACCACGTCCTTGCCGGCGGCGCGAACGACGGTACCGGCGGCAATGGCTCGGATGTCTGGAAGAACTTCTCGCTTGCTCAGGGCGACCAGATCGACATCCACGACCTGCTGGTCGGCTGGAACGGCCAGACCTCAACCCTGGGTAACTACCTGAGCGTGGCGAGCGTCGGCAACAACACGGTCATCTCCATCGACCGTGACGGCACCGCCGGAACATTCCACTCCACCACTCTTGTCACTTTGGAGAACGTGCACACCACACTCGATGAGCTGATCCAGAACAACCACATTGTTGCCTGATAGTACAAGCGAAAAAGCCCCGGGCGCGCAGACGCCCGGGGAATAAGAGAGAAACGCAGTGCCATTTATTAGGGAAAAAACATGGGAAAATTACAGCCTGTTGCGTTATGGCTGGCTTGCGGTCTGTTTTCACTTCAGGCCTGGGCCGACGACACGCCTGCTTCTATTACGACTCAGGGCCTCGCTCAGCAACAAGAGCTCCCCTCACTCGATGGCTCAACCGCCCTCCCGCTCAATGCCCCTGCGCCCGGAACCTTAACCCTGAACGATGCGGTCAACCGCTCGGTCACCTGGCACCCCAGCATCCGCGAAGCTATCGGTAAACTCTACGGCCAGTCCGAACAGATCAACGTCGCCAAATCTAAGTACTACCCGCAGATCAGCGCCGGCGTGAACAACGGTTACACCAATACCTACACAAACAGCGGCTACAGCCCGTCGCTGGTGCTTTCCCTCTCCCAGATGCTGTATGACTTCGGCAAAGTCGCAAGCCAGGTGCGCGCCGAAACCGCCGGAGAAGCTCAGGCTCAGGCCAACGTTCTGGTGAGCATCGATACCGTCGGGCATGCAACCGCCGTAGCGATGGTGCAGGTACAGCTCTGGCAACAAATGGTCGACATCGCCAAAGAGCAGCTGGACGCGCTCTCGGCTATCGGCCGCCTGACCCAGCAGCGTAACGACGAAGGGGCAACCTCGATGTCCGACGTGGTGCAAACCGACGCGCGTATCGAATCCGCCCGCTCGCAGCTGATCCAGTACCAGTCAAATCTGGACAGCACCCAGGCAACGCTGATGAGCCAGCTTGGCTGGACCAGCCTCAACAAAATCAGCAGCGACTTCCCCCAGAAGCTGAACAGCAGCTGCGATGTAGCAAAGCCAGATGACCGGCTGGTGCCTGCCGTGCTCGCGGCCTGGGCGCAGTCCAACGTCGCGCAGGCGAACCTCGACTACGCGAACGCCCAGATGACGCCGACCATCTCGCTGGAGCCGTCCGTTCAGCATTATTTGAACGACAAATACTCCGGCAGCGAAGTGCTGAACCGCACGCAATATTCGGCGTACATCCGCGTCGAAATGCCGATTTACCAGGGCGGCGGCCTGACCGCCAGGCGCAATGCCGCCAGCCATGCGCTTGAAGCCGCGCAGTCGGGCGTTGACAGGGTTCGCCTCGACGTTCGCCAGAAACTGCTGGAATCCCGCAGCCAGGCGCTAAGCCTGGCCACCGCGCTCCAGGTTCTGCAGCGCCAGGAGCAGTTAAGCTCCCGCACCCGCGAGCTTTATCAACAGCAGTACCTCGACCTGGGTTCGCGCCCGCTGCTGGACGTGCTGAACGCCGAGCAGGAAGTTTTCCAGGCGCGCTTTGCCCAGCAACAAACGCTGAGCCAGCTCCATCAACTGCAGCTTAACTGCCTGTACAACACCGGCAGATTACGCAACGCATTTGGTCTGGAACACCGCAACATCCAGTCACTGGAGATTCAGCCATGAGCCAGACAGCCCCTCCCGCCGGGGAATTTTTAAGCGAGCAGGCCCTTGCCCAGTGGGCCCACGCCATAAGCCATGTTGCCGGGCATTACCGCGTGGTTTGCTCGCCCGGCACCATTCAGGCCAACGCGCCCTGGTTCAAAGATAAAACCAAAGTTGCCGCGCTGACCCAGCTTTCGCGCCAGGCCGGGCTCTCTTTCCACCCTCTCGGCATCACCGAAAAAGCGATATCTCAGTGGCGGCTGCCGGTGGTGGTGGACCTGGCCAACGGCCAGACCGCGGTGATCGAGCAGTTTGACGGCGAAGACACCGTAGACATCTGCTACTTCGACGACGAACGCCACACCAACCGTCAGTCGCTCAGCAAGCTGCTGCCGGAGATCCGCTTTGTGGCCGCCCTGCGTCCACTCTCTGCCCTGAAAGACAGCCGCGTCGACGCCTACATCTCACGCTTCAGCCCGGACTGGATGAAAGAGCTGATTATGCTCGACGTTCGTCCTTACGGCCCGGTAATGCTGGCGGCCTTCTGGGTGAACGTGCTGTCGCTGGCCGGGATCCTGTTCTCAATGCAGGTGTACGACCGGGTGATCCCTGCCCAGTCATACCCGACGCTCTACGTGCTGGCGACCGGCGTGCTGATCGCCGTGGTGTTCGGCTTCATTCTTAAAGTCACGCGAAGCAACATCATGGACGTGCTGGGTAAACGGGCCGATATGCGTATTTCCGATCGCGTATTCAGCCACGCTCTGCGCCTGCGCAACAGCGCCGTACCGCGCTCCACCGGCAGCTTTATTTCTCAGCTGCGCGAGCTGGAGCAGATCCGCGAGATGATCACCTCCTCGACCATCTCCACGATCGTCGATCTGCCGTTCTTCCTGCTGTTTGTCGGCGTGCTGGCGATCATCGCGCCGCAGCTGGCGTGGATCGCCCCGGTAGCAGCCATTGTGATGGTGCTTCCCGGCCTGCTGCTGCAGAAGAAGCTCGCCACGCTGGCCAACCAGGCTGCCCATGAATCCACCCTGCGCAACGCCGTGCTGGTGGAAAGCGTCCAGGGGCTGGAGGACATTAAGCTGATGCAGGCGGAGAACCGCTTCCTCCAGCAGTGGAACAGCTACATCCGCATTACCGCTGAATCTGGCCTGAAAACCCGTGAACTGACCCAGGGGTTGATCAGCTGGGGCATCACCATTCAGAGCCTGGTGTTCGTCATCGTGGTTCTGTTCGGCGCGCCGCTGGTTATCGAAGGCGAAATGACTACCGGGGCGATGGTTGCCGCCTCAATGCTGGCCTCAAGGATGATTGCCCCGATGGCGAACCTGTGCGGCGTGCTTGCCCGCTGGCAGCAGGTAAAAGCCGCCAAGCAGGGGCTGGACAGCATTATGCAGCTGCCGGTGGAAACCCAGCGCGATGAAAACCTCATCCACAAGGACATCTTCCACGGGCACTACCTGTTTGAAAGCGCGCAGTTCAAATATCACAGCGAGGATCCGCGCATTCCGCTGCGCATCGCCCGCCTTGAGATCCAGCGGGGCGAACGCATTGCCGTGCTCGGGCGTAACGGCGCGGGTAAATCCACGCTGCTGCAGGCGCTCGCCGGCGGCGTCGATCTGGCCAGCGGCGAAGCCAGGCTCGACGATCTCGCTATGTCACAAATCGACATGGCGGATCTGCGTCGTAATATTGGCTTCCTGAGCCAGAACGCCCGATTGTTCTACGGTACGCTAAGAGAAAACCTCACCCTCGGCGCTCCGCACGCCAGCGACGATGCGATCTTCGAGGTGCTGGAAGTCAGCGGCGCGAGCAACTTTGTTAAGCATCTGCCGAAGGGGCTCGATCACCCGATCATGGAAGGTGGCAACGGGCTTTCCGGCGGCCAGCGTCAGTCGATCCTGCTGGCGCGTATGCTGCTTCGCTCGCCCAACATCGTGCTGCTCGATGAACCCACCGCCTCGCTGGACGACCACACCGAACGCGAATTTATTCAGCGGCTTAACCAATGGCTTGGGCACCGTACGCTGGTGGTCGCTACCCACCGCGTGCCGGTGCTCGAGCTGGTCGAACGCGTGCTGGTGCTGAAAGATGGCCAGCTTGTGATGGATGCCCCTAAGGCTCAGGCGCTCGGCGCCGCAAGACCGGCTCAGGCACCGGCCGCCGCCCAGACACCACCGCGGGAGTGGAACAATGAAAACCAGTCAGCATGACGTCACCATGGAAGACCCGGACATCCAGCGCGAAAGCGAATTTTCCGGGGCGAGCCGCATTATCCTGCTCATCACGCTGCTGTTTGCTCTGTTTGGCGTCTGGGCGTGGTTCGGCACGCTGGATGAAGTCTCTACCGGCACCGGCAAAGTGGTGCCCAGCTCCCGCGAGCAGATCCTGCAGTCGCTGGACGGCGGGATAGTCACCGAGCTGCTGGTTCATGAGGGCGATAAAGTGCAGGCCGGGCAAATTGTGGCCCGCCTCGACCCAACCCGCTCCGAGTCCAACGTGGGCGAAAGCGCGGCTCGCTACCGCGCCTCCCTCGCCTCCAGCGCCCGGCTTTACGCTGAGGTGAACGACCAGCCGCTGAAGTTCCCGGAATCGCTCAAAGCATGGCCGGATCTTATCGCCTCCGAAACCCGGCTGTATAAATCCCGCCGGGCGCAGCTTAGCGACTCCGAATCCGAACTGCGTGACGCGCTTGTGTCGGTCAATAAAGAGCTGGATATCACCCAGCGGCTGGTGAAAAGCGGCGCGGCGAGCCACGTGGAAGTGCTGCGCCTGCAGCGGCAGAAAAGCGATCTCGGCTTAAGGATCACCGACCTGCGTTCGCAGTACTACGTGCAGGCCCGCGAGGCGCTGTCGAAAGCCAATGCCGAAGTGGACATGCTCTCGGCCATTATCAAAGGGCGTGAAGATTCGGTGACCCGTATGACCGTGCGCTCGCCGGTGCGCGGCATCGTGAAGAATATCCAGGTGACCACCATCGGCGGCGTTATTCCGCCGAACGGCGAGATGATGGAGATTGTGCCGGTGGACGATCATCTGCTGATTGAGGCGCGGCTCTCCCCTCGCGACATCGCCTTTATCCACCCCGGCCAGCGCGCGCTGGTGAAAATCACCGCCTACGATTACGCCATTTATGGCGGGCTGGAAGGCACCGTGGAAACCATCTCCCCGGACACCATTCAGGACAAGGTGAAGCCGGAGATTGTTTATTACCGGGTGTTTATCCGCACCAACCAGGACTACCTGGTGAACAAAGCGGGCCACCACTTCTCCATCTCACCGGGGATGGTGGCCACCGTGGACATTAAAACCGGGCAGAAAACCATCGTTGAGTACCTGATTAAGCCGTTCAACCGCGCCCGCGAGGCGCTGCGCGAACGTTAATTGCCCCTCTATCCCGCTGGTGCTGAAGGAATTTTGTACAAACGGCCCCCGGCGGGATTTCTCTTTAGACGGCTGGTCACGCGCGTAATAAATCTGTTATACTCTCCGGTACACATTGGGGCTGATTCTGGATTCGACGGGATTTGCGAAACCCAAGGTGCATGCCGAGGGGCGGTTGGCCTCGTAAAAAGCCGCAAAAAAATAGTCGCAAACGACGAAAACTACGCTTTAGCAGCTTAATAACCTGCTCTGAGCCCTCTCTCCCTAGCTTCCGCTCTTAAGACGGGGATCAAAGAGAGGTCAAACCCAAAAGAGATCGTGTGGATGCCTTGCCTGGGGTTGAAGCATTAAAACTAATCAGGATAGTTTGGTAATGGCGTGTCTGTCCGCAGTTGCCCGGCGAATGTAAAGACTGACTAAGCATGTAGTACCGAGGATGTAGAAATTTCGGACGCGGGTTCAACTCCCGCCAGCTCCACCAAAATCCTTTGTTGACGGTTACCAGAGCCCGATACGAAGTCCTGAAAGCCCGCATGGCGAAAGTTATGCGGGCTTTTTTGTGTCTGTTGTTGTCTATTGAGAATTGCTAGAAGCTAGTGGTTATGGGCCCTTTTGGGGTCCCACAGAGTCTCACTGGCGCTGGCACAATAGGCCGAAGAACATAGCGTACAGCTCGAATTTATTAATCCGGGTAAGGATACACAAAATGCTTTCATAGAACGGTTTAACCGGACATACCTGACAGAAATCTTGGATTTTTACCTGTTCAGGACGCTCAATGAAGCAAGGGAAATTACAGAGCGCTGGCTGATGGCTGAAAAACCGGAACTCTCAAAAAGTGCGTGGAACTAAAACAGATGTGCTTACAGGATGACATGATGGCAGCGCACCGCGTTCCGTCGTAGATGAGGGGGATTATGCCGAGTAATGTTGGGGGCTTTTGAGATGTAGAGAAGGCTAGCAATGTTTTTGTGCGTAATGAATTAATCCCTTTACAAAAAAGGTTAGGGGAGTTAAATCACTGGTCAGATGAATAAATAATAAAACTCGATAAATACACCTTATAAAATAAGGCTGTCTTGTGCAAAGAACAAGGCAGCCACATATTTTATCACCACAATTTTGGCTTCGCCCTGATCGCTGGAGTATCAGTAGAATTTCTTTTTAAGGCAGGTTCCATAATTGAGCGCTTTTTAAAAGCAGCATTAATATACCCTTCGCAATCCGAAATGAAATTTGAATATTTAACAATTGAGCAATAAACCTCTTCATCTGTATAATGAGGAACAGTTTTTTGCATTTTATGGTTCGCTTTAATTAAATAGGGAAGATATTCATAATAACCCGATGAGATTCTTCTCAAATTAATCCCGCAATTACAATCAGCATTTGAACATGTAACTTGAGTAAAAACTTCATCCCAAAGTTCATCCCGAACAACACCAATCAACCCTGCAGGATTATCTCCCCATAAAGATGCTTGGATCTCAGAATTAACGAAAGGCCGCTGTGCGGTCTCACGCCCAATCAATACTACAGTAACTGTGGTATCTTCGAGGTAATCTTCTCTAATTGTTCTCATGATGTAATCATCACTAACGTCAACGCTAATGTCTCCATCACTCACGGATTTATCTATAAATGATTCACCACCAAAAACTTCAATGATCTCATCTTTAAGATCTTGCTCATTGGCATGATGGTAGCTTAGAAAAGTTTTATGCATTACTCACTCCATTTTTTTATATTAATATCAAACTCGCCAACAATTTTCTCATTAAAGAATTTATTAACCTCCTCAAAGCCCTCTGAAATATTTGTAAAATGATAATAATGAGATTGAATAATACCAATTGGTGTTAAGTGATATGAAAGGGATATTAAATTACCATTCGCATCCTTGCCTTTCGTTAGAACACTGTCTTTTTCAGACACATACTTATGCCATCTTCGATAATTATTCTGATATTTTGTCAGAAAATCATTAAGGGCACGAAGAATTTCGTTTGAAAGATCATAAAGTTTTTTATCTCGTTTTTTCTTTACATCTAACAATTTCATTTCATCGCGTACGAATTTATAACATTCATAATAAGAATTCAAAACTTCATCAAAGGCATCATACTCTGGCACAACCTTGAACAAGGTTCGCTTTGTGTCCAAATAATTTTTTATGCCTTTCCTAAACAACAAGTCTGATTTATTGAGAAGTATATTCACCCCTCCGAAACTCAATTGCTCTACACGTAATGAATACCGCTGATGCATTAAACCAACAAAAAGGATATATACAACCAAACATAATATAATGACAGAAAGTATGGCTCTGATGATACCAACATTAGCCATGAAGTTTAGTGTGAACCACCATTTTTGAAATGGTTCGAATGGAACACAGCCCATAAACACTACGAGGAGCACAAAGAGCGAACCCCATAAAACCCAGTATTTATACATAAGATTAATCCATTTTATTTTTACCTAATAGTACTGCAGTAACTCTACAAATAAAAGTTTGCGCGCGCTCGTATTGTAAGTATCCCTGTAAAACGAACCATCCACTTCTAGAGACCTTCCTGCCCCCAAAAATAATGCCTATCAACCCCCTCCTCACGCTCAAAAACAAAACCCTGAGAGAGATAAAATGCATTAGCTGGGCTTTCTTTTAGGGCTATCAATCGGATGGGCTTCGCCGAAGCGCTGGCCTGTGCCTGCAGGTCTTTCATCACAAGGCTTCCGATTCCTTTCCCCTGAAATTGGTTTTTAATGTAGAAGTGATCCAGATAGAAATATTCAGGGTAGGTTCTGAGCACGTAGAAACCCGCAATATCATTCCCCAGGGAAAGGATGAAGGTATCATTTTCCTCGAATGTAGAGAGAAAACGATCTCGCGCTCTGACGGGATCAAACCTGTTCAGCGCTTCCAGGCTGGGCCGCATTGACTCAACGCGTATATCAGCCAGCATCTGCGCATCATCGGGGGAAGCGGGGTAAATATCCAGATCTGTTAGCGACAAATTAACCAAGAATGCACCTGTTTTTATCAATGATTAACAAGGGCCGAAGAGAAGAAATAGTAAGTGAATAAAAGATATTTTCCCCCTACCATTTTTTGGGAGCCGCATTCCATTTATCCCACCGATTTCCCAGCAAAACCAGCCCACAAGATATAATACCCGCATAAAGTAAGCAGCTATAAACAGCAGCAAGAAGCAGTAAAGAAGAGAAGCCAAAAGAAGCGCGATTAAGGCAGGCGGCAACCCGCCCTAACCGCTAATCACAACCAACTGAAGGAGAGTTGATCATGACTGATGAGCATAGTAAGCCAGAGAAGCACATCCCCACAACAACAAGGACTTATACTGTGGGCTACATTCGGGATTCGAAAAAATTCCAGCCTTCACCCGCCATTACGTTGAATGGGTTCTGGCTTGCGGAAGCGGGTTTTGATACGGGCACGAGCGTGGAGGTGCGGGTTCTGCCGGGCTGCCTGATATTAACGGCAAAGGAACCGCCGCAGCCGGTGGAAGAGCCGGAGATCATGCAGACGCTGCGCAAGGTGTGTAAGTTTTCCGCCCGCAGGCAGAAGCAGGTCAAAGCGTTTATTGAGGACGTTGTCGCGCCGAAGCCGCGCGGAGTCTAGCAAATGACGTAAACCCCGGTTTCATTGCCGGGGTTTATCGTCGGGTAAAGGCAAAAGCATAAAGCGGGTTTCCCGCGCGGAGAAAACCTCAGGCCCCATAGCGGTTCCCGGTATGAGCCAGCTGGCGGCGCCACACGCCCGGCGCAATGCCGTACTGGCGCTTAAAGCTGCGGTTGAAAGACTGCTGGGAGTCAAAGCCCAGGGAGATCGCCACGTTCAGAATCGGCTCTTCGGTGCGGCTCAGGCGCTCGGCGGATTTCTTCAGCTTCTGCGCACGGATGTACTCGCCCAGGTTGTAGCCGGTGTGCTGCTTGAAGATCCGCTGCAGGTGCCACTTCGAGTACCCTGCCCGCTCGGAAACGGTGTTGATGTCGAGGCGGCTATCCAGGTGATTGTCTATCCAGTCGAGTAAATCATGCATAAAGGCATCGGTGCTCATTGTCTCTCTCCCCTGCGGGTTTTTAAAAGCATCTTTATCAGTTGCATTTAAATTTGACCTGCCTTTACCAAAATTGCAAGTTTTATTGTTACATTAAATCCTCGTTACAAATGGGCCTTTTCGCCGGAGCGTAAATAGCACATAAAGTGCAACAATTATTCTTGCACTTAGTTCTACGCCTTCCTACAATCGCCGCGATACTGTATTCGTAATTGATACACATTTTGTGCCGATGAGCGACACAAATGGCCTCAGGTCAGCCCGGACAAAGGAAATGGCGCGGCATCCTCCGCTGCGTCTTGCCCGGCCGACTTCAACTATCGGAATAAGAATAATGAGCCTGCAAAAACATTGGGTTAGCCTTCATCTGCGCGTGCTGGGGCCGGTACTGCTTGCCGCTCTGCTCGCCGGATGCGACCAGGGAGTCGCACAAAACGCCGTGCCGCAGGCGCCTGCCGTCAGCGTCGCCGACGTGGTGGTCAAACCCGTTAGCCAGTGGGATAGTTTCAACGGCCGCATCGAAGCGGTGGAAAGCGTTCAGCTTCGCCCCCGCGTCTCCGGCTACATCGACAAAGTGAACTACACCGACGGCCAGGAAGTGAAGAAAGGCGAAGTGCTGTTCACCATCGACGACAGAACCTACCGCGCCGCGCTGGAGCAGGCGCAGGCGGCGTTGATGAGAGCCAAAACCCAGGCCAGCCTCGCCCGCAGCGAAGCCAGCCGCACCGACAAGCTGATCGGCTCCAATGTGATTTCCCGCGAAGAGTGGGAGCAGCGCCGCTCCGCAGCAACCCAGGCCGACGCCGATATTCGTGCGGCGCAGGCGGCAGTTGACGCGGCCCAGCTTAACCTCGACTTCACCAAAGTCACCGCCCCCATCGACGGTCGCGCCAGCCGCGCGTTGATTACCAGCGGCAACCTGGTGACGGCGGGCGACAGCGCCAGCGTGCTCACCACCGTGGTCTCCCAGAAGACGGTCTACGCCTACTTTGACGTGGATGAATCCACCTATCTTCACTACCAGAACCTCGCCCGCAGCGGCCAGGGCGCTTCCAGCAACCATCAGGCATTGCCGGTGGAGATTGGCCTGTCCGGCGAAGAGGGTTACCCGCATCAGGGCAAAGTGGACTTCCTCGATAACCAGCTGACCGCCAGCACCGGCACCATCCGCATGCGCGCCCTGCTGGATAATTCCGAGCGTCAGTTCACGCCGGGGCTGTTCGCCCGCGTTCGCCTGCCGGGCAGCGCCGAGTTCCAGGCTCTGCTGATTAACGACAAAGCGGTACTGACCGACCAGGACAGAAAATACGTCTACATCGTCGATAAAGACGGCAAGGCACAGCGCCGCGACATCACGCCGGGCCGGCTGGCCGCCGGGCTGCGCATCGTGCAGCAGGGTCTGAACCCTGGCGATAAAGTCATCGTCGACGGGCTGCAGAAAGTGTTTATGCCGGGGATGCCGGTGAACGCCAAACCTGTCGCCATGGCCGCCGCCAGCGCTGCCGTTAACTGATCCCTTACCAGAGAATCCGACGCATGGACTTTTCCCGCTTTTTTATCGACAGGCCGATTTTTGCCGCGGTGCTGTCGATTCTGATCTTTATTACGGGGCTTATCGCGATCCCGCTGCTGCCGATCAGTGAATACCCGGACGTCGTACCGCCAAGCGTGCAGGTACGTGCGGAATACCCTGGCGCCAACCCGAAGGTGATCGCTGAAACCGTGGCTACGCCGCTGGAAGAAGCGATCAACGGCGTCGAAAACATGATGTATATGAAATCGGTAGCCGGCTCCGATGGCGTGCTGGTGACGACCGTGACCTTCCGTCCGGGTACCGATCCGGACCAGGCGCAGGTTCAGGTGCAGAACCGTGTTTCTCAGGCAGAGGCTCGCCTGCCGGAAGACGTTCGCCGTCTGGGCATCACCACCCAGAAGCAGTCGCCGACCTTAACCCTGGTGGTTCATCTGTTCTCGCCGAACGGCAAGTACGACTCGCTGTACATGCGTAACTACGCCACGCTGAAGGTGAAAGACGAGCTGGCGCGCCTACCGGGCGTAGGGCAGATCCAAATCTTCGGCTCCGGCGAATACGCCATGCGTGTGTGGTTAGATCCGAACAAAGTGGCGGCACGTGGCCTGACGGCCTCCGACGTGGTTACCGCGATGCAGGAGCAGAACGTGCAGGTCTCCGCCGGCCAGCTCGGCGCAGAGCCGCTGCCGAAAGCGAGCGACTTCCTGATCTCCATTAACGCCCAGGGCCGCCTGCACAGCGAAGAAGAGTTCGGCAACATCATCCTGAAAACTTCGCCGGACGGCTCGCTGGTTCGCCTGCGCGACGTGGCTCGCATTGAGCTTGGCTCAGGCAGCTATGCCCTGCGCTCCCAGCTGAACAACAAAGACGCGGTTGGGATCGGTATCTTCCAGGCGCCTGGCGCCAACGCCATCGACCTTTCTAACGCCGTGCGCGCCAAGATGGCCGAGCTGTCCACGCGCTTCCCGGAAGACATGAAGTGGGCCGCGCCTTATGACCCGACCGTTTTCGTGCGCGACTCCATTCGTGCGGTAGTGCAAACCCTGCTGGAAGCGGTGGTGCTGGTTGTGCTGGTTGTTATTTTGTTCCTGCAAACCTGGCGCGCATCGATTATCCCGCTGATTGCCGTCCCGGTTTCGGTGGTGGGAACGTTCAGTATTCTTTATCTGCTGGGCTTCTCGCTTAACACGCTGAGTTTGTTCGGGCTGGTGCTCGCCATCGGCATCGTGGTGGACGACGCCATCGTGGTGGTGGAGAACGTCGAGCGTAACATTGAGGAAGGGCTTGCCCCGCTGCAGGCGGCGCATCAGGCCATGCGCGAGGTGTCCGGGCCGATTATCGCTATCGCCCTGGTGCTGTGCGCGGTGTTCGTGCCGATGGCGTTCCTTTCCGGCGTGACCGGGCAGTTCTACAAGCAGTTTGCGGTGACCATCGCCATTTCAACGGTGATCTCGGCGATAAACTCCCTGACGCTCTCCCCGGCGCTGGCGGCCCTGCTGCTGAAGCCGCACGGTGCGCCGAAGGACATGCCTACCCGGCTGATCGATCGCCTGTTTGGCTGGCTGTTCCGCCCGTTCAACCGCTTCTTCCACCGCAGCTCAGAGGGCTACCAGGGTCTGGTGAGTAAAACCCTTGGCCGCCGTGGTGCGGTATTTGCGGTGTACGTGCTGCTGCTGTGCGCGGCTGGAGTGATGTTCAAAACCGTGCCGGGCGGGTTTATTCCCACTCAGGATAAGCTCTACCTGATCGGCGGCGTGAAGATGCCGGAAGGCTCTTCGCTGGAGCGCACCGACGCGGTGATCCGCAAGATGAGCGAAATCGGCATGAATACCGAAGGCGTGGATTACGCCGTGGCGTTCCCAGGCCTCAACGCGCTGCAGTTCACCAACACGCCGAATACCGGCACGGTGTTCTTCGGCCTGAAGCCGTTCGACCAGCGTAAACATACCGCGGCGGAAATTAACGCCGAGATCAACGCCAAAATCTCGCAGATCCAGGAAGGCTTCGGCTTCTCGATCCTGCCGCCGCCAATTCTGGGGCTGGGCCAGGGCTCCGGCTACTCGCTGTATATTCAGGACCGGGCGGGCTTAGGCTACGGTGCGCTGCAGACGGCAGTGAACACCATGTCCGGCTCGATCATGCAAACGCCGGGGATGCACTTCCCGATCTCCACCTACCAGGCGAACGTGCCGCAGCTGGATGTGCAGGTGGATCGCGACAAAGCCAAAGCTCAGGGCGTTTCGCTGACCGATCTGTTCGGGACGCTGCAGACCTATCTGGGATCCTCCTATGTGAACGACTTCAACGAGTTCGGCCGCACCTGGCGCGTGATGGCCCAGGCCGACGGACAGTTCCGCGACAGCATAGAAGACATCGGTAATCTGCGTACCCGTAACAACAAGGGAGAAATGGTGCCGATCGGCAGTATGGTGAAGATCACCACCACCTACGGGCCGGATCCGGTGATCCGCTACAACGGCTACCCGGCGGCGGATCTCATCGGGGATGCCGACCCACGCGTGCTCTCTTCCGCTCAGGCGATGAGCAAACTGGCCGCGATGTCCGGCCAGGTGCTGCCGAACGGGATGAACATTGAATGGACGGATCTGAGCTACCAGCAGGCCACCCAGGGCAACACCGCGATGATCGTCTTCCCGGTGGCGGTGCTGCTGGCGTTCCTTGTGCTGGCTGCGCTGTATGAGAGCTGGACGCTGCCGCTGGCGGTGATCCTGATTGTGCCGATGACCCTGCTGTCCGCGTTGTTCGGCGTCTGGCTGACCGGCGGAGATAACAACGTCTTCGTGCAGGTCGGGCTGGTGGTGCTGATGGGCCTGGCCTGTAAGAACGCCATCCTGATCGTCGAGTTCGCCCGCGAGCTGGAGATGCAGGGCAAAGGGATTATGGAGTCGGCACTAGAAGCCTGCCGCCTGCGTCTGCGCCCTATCGTGATGACCTCCATCGCCTTTATCGCCGGGACTATCCCGCTGATTCTGGGCCACGGTGCTGGCGCGGAAGTGCGCGGCGTGACCGGGGTAACGGTGTTCTCGGGGATGTTAGGGGTGACGCTGTTCGGTCTGTTCCTTACGCCGGTGTTTTACGTCACGCTGCGCAAGCTCGTCACGCGCGGCAAAGCACAGGCAAAAACTATCGAGGCGTGAGCCAGATAATAAGGGCGGTGTAAAAGCCGCCCGATTAGCCCAACAAAAAACCGCCTTTCAAAGTGGCGGTTTTTTTATTTCTGCGGAAGGGGATTGCGGGGCTTAGTGGCCTTTTTTACACAGCGCTTCAAACTCGGGTACCGGCTGGCAGCCGCTGGTGTCACTCTTTTTTACCTTCTCCAGCGCGCTTGCCACGGTATGACGAGCCAGCACCGCCAGCGAAGCCTCTTCGGCTTCCTCTGCAATCGTTTTAAAGTACCAGCAGGCGTTGGCGCTCACCACGCAGCGAGCGGGCACATCCGGGCGAGAAGCCCAAATCTTTTTGTCTTCAATCACCGACAGGTAGATATCGCGCAGGGTAATGTCTTCGGCCGGGCGGCCAAGGTGGATGGAGCCGTTGCGCCCCAGCGTCGAGACGATAATGCCGTCGCGCGTGAGGGGGACCATCAGTTTACGGATAAAGCTCGGGTTAGCTTCCAGGCCATAGGCGAGGATTGCGCTGGTCGAACGTTCACCCATTTGCTCCGCCATCGCTACGCTGAGAACCATCTGCAAAGCTGTCGGGAAGCGGTAATCTAACATTTTATTTTCCTGGGCTGCGGTGAATCTTGTTCTTTTTGGCACCGCTGAGGTGAATAATCAATGAGCAACAATATACCAAATGTGACGTTTTTTTTGAAGCAATCTGAGCTTTACCTGGGATGGAGATCAAAATACCCAGAAGCTCATTTTCAACCAGTTACGTAACTGAACTATTCAAAAAACAAATTCTGGCAGGCCGGTAAATTAATTCAAGGGGTTGCCGGACAGAGTAATAAGCCGTGTAGCTGACGTTTAATAAAACCCCCAGGGCTGTTTAGCCCGGGGGAAATATTTAGCGGCATTCCGGTTTCCAGTTCAGCGCCTGCAGCGCGGCCATGTCCGCATCGTTATCCGCCTTGATGCGCTTCACCATGTCGTTTTCAGCAACGTTAGCGTCTGCGGCATACTGGCGGGCAAACTGCAGATTAACGATACCGCCGCAGGCCTCGCGAGCAAGCCACACGTCAGACTCATAGCCGCTTTGTTTTGCATCGCCCGGCTTCGGCAGGTAGATAATACGAACTTCTGCAATATCCCCTTTTCGCGCCACATCGTAATGCGGTTTCGGCACCGTCCGGTTTAGCTCAAGCGCCGTCGCCTGCATCCAACTGTCCAGCGGCGCGTTAATCTTGATCTGGTTCAGCGTAATTAGCCGGGTCCACTGCCAGTTTTCCGCTTTTTCACCGTCGGTGGTGTATTCCCACACCGCCTGCTGCGGCGTAGTTCGGGTGAAGGACTGCCCGTAGGTTTTGCCCGCAAAAGCGATGGTCTGCGGCGCGGTAAGATCTTTAATCTGCGATGTTTTTGCCGACTGCGGGCCAGCACAGGCGGCCAGCAGGCAGGTCGAAGCCAGAACAGCAATGGAGTAACGATTCAACGGTAAGTATCCTTATTTTTGTTATTTAATCACGCCAGAAGTTGAGTCAGAAAATAGCCCATCGCAGCCTGAGGCGATGCTTTTAGGCGATTTTATGCTCTCTGACCATAGAAGGAAGTGAACTGATTTTCAATTCAGGAAGTCTGAAAACGGCGGGCGATCAAATAGATCGATTATTGATGCTCAAATAACGTCTCAATCGAGCGGGTCGGGTAAAAAAGCGAATTAGCGTTTTTCCCCACCAGCGTAATAAAGCCTAACTTTTGATAAAAGCGCTTCGCATTATCGTTGATCGCATCGACAAAAATGCCATGAACGCCTACCGCCTGAGACGCTAAATAAACCACCTTCATCGCGTGAGCCACAAGCGTTGAGCCCCATTCCTGGCCCTGCAGATCTTTGTGAATGGCCAGCCGCCCCAGCGTCACGCTCGGCACGTTGGCATAAGGGATTTTTCGTTTTTGGCTGTTCGACGGCAGCGTCTCTTTTTCAAAACAGCTGCCGGATAAAGTGTAGTAACCCAGAACTTTAGGATTGGCGTCCTTTGTCACAAGAAGATAGCCGCGTAAAAAACGGCCATTATGCTGGCGAATAAAGTGTTCGGCGAGAAAAGCATTCAGACAAGTATCTCCGCAGTCAAAGCCGCAAAAATCATACGCAGTGTCTGCTGAAAACAATTCAATAGTCAGGTCGGCCACGGCTCACTCCATGTCTTTCAGACACCTTGCTGCACGTTTTAGCCTGTCATCCGGTTCAGGCGGGTTGCTGATGGCATCCATCACACGATTCCACGATGCTTCATTCAGCACCAGGCGGCGATGTTGTTCGATCACCTCCGCAGCGCGCGCCGACGCACAGGCAATCATAAACTGAGTGATCGTCTGGTTGGACATGGCCGCCGCCTCTTCGATCATGCTTTTATCGTCGTCACTCAATCTGAGGTCGATGCGCTGTTTTTTTAAAGCTGACATCCTGTATTTACTCCCGTACTGCCGCAGGTGTCAGCAGTACGATAAAATCAATGAACAACATAAGGCTAGCCGCCTGTGGATGTACGGAAAAGAACCGTACGTGAACAATATCCCTGTCGGGATAAATTTTCAACAGCGCCCGGGGATTAATGTGTCATAAATTCTGGCCAGATCATCGTCCTGAAAAATCCCACCCTCACCGCCCCACCTTCCCGCAACGGACCTATACTTATCGACGGACACCTTCCGCACGTTCTGTTCTGCATGTACCGATTTATGCGAGATAACGATATGGAATTAAAGGATTATTACGCCATCATGGGCGTGAAACCGACGGACGAACTCAAAACCATCAAAACCGCCTACCGCCGCCTGGCGCGCAAATATCACCCCGACGTCAGCAAAGAGCCCGACGCGGAAGCCCGCTTCAAGGAAGTGGCGGAAGCCTGGGAAGTACTGAGCGACGAGCAGCGCCGCGCCGAATACGACCAGATGTGGCAGCACCGCAACGACCCGCAGTTTAATCAGCAGTTCCACCAGGGCGGCGAGAAGAGCTACAACGCCCAGGACTTCGACGATATCTTCTCCTCTATTTTTGGCCAGCAGGCCCGGCAGTCGCGCAGGCCGCAGGCCGCGCGCGGCCACGATGTAGAAATCGAAGTGGCGGTCTTCCTCGAAGAAACGCTGGCCGAACACAGCCGCACCATCAGCTACAAGCTGCCGGTTTACAACGTGTTTGGCATCGTCGAGCAGGAAATCCCAAAAACGCTGAACGTGAAAATCCCGGCTGGCGTTGGCGACGGGCAGCGCATCCGCCTTAAAGGCCAGGGCACGCCGGGTGAAAACGGCGGGCCAAACGGCGACCTGTGGCTGATTATCCATATCGCGCCGCACCCGCTGTTCGACATCGTCGGCCACAATCTGGAGGTCGTGGTGCCGCTCGCACCATGGGAAGCTGCGCTGGGCGCTAAAGTCGAGATCCCCACGCTCAAAGACAGCATCCTGATGACTATCCCTGCGGGCAGCCAGGCAGGGCAGAAGCTGCGCATCAAGGGCAAAGGGCTGGTCAGTAAACAGCACACCGGCGACCTGTTTGCGGTGATTAAAATCGTGATGCCGCCTAAGCCGGACGAAGGCGCTGCGGCGCTCTGGCAGCAGCTGGCAGACGCCCAGTCGGCGTTCAATCCGCGCAAAGATTGGGGGAAAAAATAATGGCTAACGTTACCGTCACTTTTACCATTACCGAGTTTTGTCTGCACACCGGCATTCAGGAGGATGAACTCAATGAGATCGTCGGCCTGGGCGTCGTCGAGCCTTACGATTTTGAGGTCAGACCGTGGCAGTTTGACGACCACGCGCTCAACGTCGCGCAGCGGGCATTGCGCCTGAGACGAGAATTAGAGCTGGACTGGCCGGGCATCGCCGTAGCGCTCACGCTGCTGGAGGAGAATGAGATGCTGCGTCAGGAGAATCGCCTGCTCAGACAGCGTATCGGACGCTTTATTCGCCATCCTTAAGCCTGAGACCGGGTGGATTATTCAGCAGAATATATCCACCCGTGGTGAATGCCCTGATTCATTTAGGAATATTACCTAAGGCAACTTCCGCTTCGCTGTGCCAGGCTTATTTACGGTCACAAGGACTGATAACGTTTGTAGAGGATATTATGAAAAAAACGATCATCGCATTATCTGCAATTCTGCTGGCTGCTCCTGTTTTTGCCGCGACTACCACACATGCAACCGATGAGACTGTCGCTGCAGCGCACGAAGGCGCTAACACCGCCAAAGAGAAACTGCACGAGGCTGAAAACAAGGGCGAAGAGCTGAAGCTCAAGTCCAAACACGCCGCTGAAGGTAAGAGCGACAGCACGGGTAGCAAGATAAGTGAAGGCTCTCAAAAGGCCTGGCATAAAACCAAAGAAGGCACCGAAAAAGGTTGGGACGCAACCAAAGAAGGCGCTGAAAAAGGGTGGAATAAAACCAAAAGAAGGCGCTGCTGACCTGAAGAAAAAAGTCAGCGAATAATTAGCCTTCTCTGTAGAAAAGCCGCGAAAGCGGCTTTTTTATTGCCTCAATCTGCCGGTTTTTCAGCAAAATATCGCCCCGGCGTTTTCCCCAACGCTTTTTTAAACACCCCAGAAAAAGCACCTGGACTGCTGTAGCCCAGATCCAACGCGACGCGCGTTATCGCCTCCCCTTCACCTAACCGACCTATCGCCGCCAGCAAGCAGGCCTGCTGCCGCCATGTCACAAAACTGATGCCTGTATGCAGCCTGAACTGGCGGGTAAATGTTCTGCGGCTCATGCCCACGCGCAGCGCCATATCGTTGACTGACGTTTCCAGCGAAGGTGCCAGCAAGAAGGCCCTACAGGCGACCTGCAGGCGGGGTTCATCGGGCAGCGGAACATTGAGAGAAAGCACAGGCATCGAGGAAATTTCATAGAGCAGCAAATCAAGCAGGCTTTGGCCTCGCCCTTCAGGTTGGGAGACATCAGCCAGGGCCACCGCCTGTACAAGCAGCTCACGCAGTAGTGTTGATACGCCAAAAACCTGACTTTTCTGCGGTAATCCAAGCCGGTGCACAGCGGCGTCACTGATGTAGCCGTTAAGCATGATGACCGGCCCGCGCATTTGCATCGCGTGGACCAAACCACCCGGCACCCAAATGGCGCATTGCGGCGGCACCGCCCAGTTTCCGGCCGGGGTTTCAACCGAGATAACGCCGCTTGCCGCATAGGCAAACTGCCCGCGATCGTGGCGGTGCTGCGGGAAAAACTCCCCATCGGCGAAGTGCTTTTCAGTGACGATGACCGACTGGGGCGAATCCAGATAAACTGCTGCGCTGTCATTTTGCATGGCCCAATTTTACCAATAATTGACCCATTAATAAAAGCAGGCCAATCCGGTAAGCGATACAGTCACGGCGACACTTTTCATCGGACACAGACATGCAGCGCAAACACCTTTTTCTCGCCCTGGCCGTCACCGCCGCCTGGGGAATTAACTTTCCTCTCACCCGGCTTGGGCTGGCCCATATCGATCCACTGTTATTAACCGCCATGCGTTTTACGCTTGCCGCCCTGCCGTGGGTTTTCTTTATCAGACGCCCTACGGTAGCTCTGCGCTGGATAGCGGCCTATGGCCTGATTTTTGGCGTGGCGATGTGGGCGCTGATCAATCTGGGCATCGCGTTTGGTGTACCGCCTGGCAGCGCCGCATTGCTAATCCAGCTCAGCGCCTTTTTTACCCTGGGCTGGGGAGTCCTGTTGTTTGGCGAACGCCTTACTCGCCCTCAACGCCACGGCATCGTTCTGGCGGCGGCGGGCCTGCTCGGCGTGCTGCTGGATAGTTCCAGCGGTGCAACGTTCACCGGGCTGATGCTGATGGTGATCGGCGCGCTGGCCTGGAGCGTCGGCAACATCATTATCAAACTTTCCGGCGTGAAAGAGATCTTCGCTTTTGTGGTGTGGGCCAGCCTGTTTCCCCCTGTGCCGCTGGTACTGGTGACATGGGCCTGGCACGGCTCAGCACCCTTCACTTCGCTTGCGCAAAATATCGACAGGCAGGCCGTACTTTCGCTGCTGTTTCAGGTTTATGCCACAACGCACTTCTGCTACTGGGGCTGGAACACCCTGCTTCACAAATACCCGGCTTCCCGCGTGGCGCCGCTTTCTTTGTTAATCCCGATATTCGCCATGCTCAGCTCGGCGCTTATTCTCGGCCAGGTCCCAGACCTCGCCAGCGCGCTTTCGCTGGCCGCGATCCTGCTGGCCCTGGCCATCGGCATGATGAGCGCGCGCCCGCTCAGCCGTTAGTTATGCAGCGTTACGCTCTCGTCCACGCTCTGGCGCCACATACGAACCTGAGCTGAAGGCGCGTTCGGATCGGCGTAGCCGAAGGAGATCCCGAACAGCAGGCGATAATCGTCCGACACGCCAAGAATTTTACGCGTCGCATCGGCATGGAAGCCGAGCAGCGTTTGCGGGATACCGGCAAAACCACGAGCCGCCAGCGACAGCAGGAAGCTCTGGCCGTACATGCCGATGTCAGATGCCACGCGTACGTTATCACCGAAGGAAGGCATAAACAGAAACGCGACGTGCGGCGCGCCGAAGAAGTTAAAGTTACGCAGGTAGGCTTCCCGGCGTTTCTCTTTATCGTCGCGAGCAATGCCCAGCGCCTCATAATAAACCTTCGCCTGGCGCTGGCTGCGATCGTAGTAATCGCCGTGGAAATCATCATAGCTGAAGCTGAAATCCGGCGTGACGTTACCCGCGATATCGTTCTCAGTCATCATCTTTTGCAGCGCATCTTTGGTTGCCCCGGAGGCAATATGCACGTTCCATGGCTGGGTGTTGCAGTTGGAAGGTGAGTACTGCGCGTCCTGTAAAACCTCACGAATTTGCGCTTCGCTTAACGGCGTTGGCAAAAACGCACGCGATGAAAAACGCTGGCGAACCGCCTCGTCAAAAGCCAAAACTTTATTGCTCATGTCATCCTCTCTGTTCTAAGCCAAATAGTTAGCTGGCGAGGATGTTAGCGCTGCCGACCGTAGCGAAAAACCGTATAATCCCGAAAAGACCGTTGCGGAAATTGCACAAATGAAAGATCTGAGCCAGATTAACGCCCGCTCGATGCACCTCTTCCTTGCGGTCATCAGCGAGGGCAGCTTTTCCGAGGTGGCGCGGCAGGAAAGCCTCTCGCCCTCTTCCGTTTCACGCACCATTTTTCAGCTTGAACAGTCTCTGGAAACTCAGCTGCTCTACCGCAATACGCGAGCGGTGGTGGCTACCGAGGCGGGGACTATCTACGCCGCAGCGTTCAGGGAGATGCTGAGCCAGCTTGAGCAGGCGCAAAACCAGATTGGCGAGCGCCGCCAGCAGCCCGGCGGCGTGCTTCGCTTCAACGCGCCGGTGTCTTTCGGCCTACGTCATATCGCCCCGTGGATTGCTGAATTCAGCGAACGCTATCCGGCGCTGCGGCTGGAGCTAAACCTGACCGATAACTACATCGACCCGCTGGCAGACGGCACGGACCTGCTGCTGCGTATTGCCCCGATGCAGGACAGCTCGCTCCATGGGCGCTTTATTTCCCGACAGCGTGCTTACCTGACGGCCAGCCCGGCCTATCTCAGGCGGTACGGCTATCCGCAAACGCCGGAGGATTTACACCACCACAGGCTGCTGGCCTACCGCGGCCTGATGGGACTCCAACGCTGGTACTTCACCAAAGGGGAAAGCCGGGTACAGCTGGCGCCGGAGCCTAAAATTATCTCCGGCAACGCAGAAATGTTGGTAAAAGCGGCGGAAGACGGTGCGGGGATTGTGCTGTTCCCGGACTGGCAAATCAGCGACCTGCTGCGGGACAAAAGGTTAATCCCGCTGATGACAGATTACACTCCCTCCTACAGCGCTACCGACCATTCACTCTATATGCTGTACCCCGGTAGCCGCTTTGCGTCACTCAACACCCGCACCGCCATCGATTTCTTTATGGAGAAGTTCGGCTCTCCGCCTTACTGGCAGGAGGCTTAAGTCGTTTTAAGCTCGTCAAAAAGCTCAGTGCATTAAGTTTGGGGGGCGATTTTGCTCAGGTCAGGGTAGCGCTTATTTCTCCAGTAAACCCAGGCGAATAAAGCTTTCGGCGGTGGCGACAATAGCCTCCTCCGGGGAGCGCGGTGCCCAGCCGAGCAGGTTCACCGCTTTGGCGTTGGTGACGTTCATGTCCACGCCGAGCAGGGTGAGCGAGCCTTTCATGCCTGGGTTTTTATGCGCGGCAAGGCGCACCATCCAGTCGGGAAGCGCCAGCGTGGAGACTTTACTGGCAGCGTCACCGAGGTTTTTCCGCAGTATTTTCGCCACCTCAACCATCAGCAGACTTTCGCCCGAGCTTGCGAGGAAGCGCTCGCCGTTCGCCGCCGGATGCGTCATAGCCAGAAGATGCAGATCGGCCACGTCGCGCACATCCACAAAGCAGGAGTTGATGTTCGGGTTGCCTTTTTGCCCGTCCAGCATGTTTTTCACCAGCCGAGTGGAGTGGGAAAAATCAGGCCCTAACACCGGCCCCATGACGGCTACGGGGTTTACGGCCGACAGCTCAAGACCGCGCCCCTCTTTTTCGACAAATTCCCAGGCCGCCTTTTCCGCCAGCGTTTTAGATTTCTGATAAGGCCACACTTTGCCGGAAATGTCGCTCCAGTCCGTTTCATCAAACGGGCGGCGATGGCTGTCGGGGTGCCCGACGCCCACGGCACCAAAAGCGGACGTCAGCACCACACGTTTAACGCCGGCAAAACTCGCGGCGCGTAGTACACGCAGGTTGCCGTCCACTGCGGGTATGATCCAGTCATCGTCAGTGGCGTGATGACCTGAAGGCGTTGGCGAGGCGCCGTGCATCACATAACGACAGCCCGCGGTGGCTTCAGCCCAACCATCATCTGCCATCAGGTCAGCAACAAAAAAGGTGAGGCGGTCGCCCGGTTCGCAGCCCCCCTCCTTCAGGTTTCTGAGTACCTCCTCTTTGCGTTCAGCAGAACGCACCGTAGTCCTGACTTCATAGCCGCTTGCCAGGAGCGCGATGATGCAGTGCTGGGCAATAAACCCGGTGCCGCCGGTAACCAATACAATATCTTGCGTCATGTTTTTTCCTCTTTCGCCTGGCAAGCAGGCAGAATGTGTTTGCTTGCTGCACAGATTAAGAGCGCCGCCCCGGATTGTGAATGCTTGAAAGTCCGTTCTACTTGCGCAATAGTACGGAAATGAACACCGACCCGTTTTCTGAAATTCTCAAATTTGCCAATGCTGAGTCGCTGGTCACCGGCGGTTTTACCGCCAGCGGCGACTGGGCCCTGCACTTCCCGCCGCCGGACAAAATCAAGTTTTTCGCCGTCGTCAAAGGCAGCTGCTGGGTGATGCTGGAAGGTCAGCCTGCCCCCATTCACTTCCATACCGGCGATGTTGGCCTGCTCAATGAAAAACGGGCATTTATCGTTGCCAGTTCACCAGAGATTCAACCGGTGGATGCCATGAGCGTCTTTAAAGCCGGGGAGCGGAATTACGCCGCGCTGGGCGAAGGGAAAGAGTTTGAGTATATGGGTGGCCACGTGCTGCTGGACCCCAACCGCGGGCAAATGCTTGCCCAGGTGCTGCCGCAGTGGATCCATATTCCGGCTGCATCGCCGCAGGCTTCCTCGTTCCGCTGGCTGCTCGATCAGTTGATAGCCGAAAGAGAAACGGCTCAGCCAGGCACACAGCTTGCTTCTGCGCAGCTTTCGCAGTTGCTGTTTATTCAGATCCTGCGAGCCCACCTGCAAACCAGCAACGCGCTGCCTGCGGGTTTGCTGCGAGCGCTGGGGGATGCCCGCCTTGCTCCGGCCCTGCAGCTGATTCACGCCGAACCGGCACATAGCTGGCACCTGGAAGAGCTGGCAAAAGCCTGCGCGATGTCTCGCACAACATTTGCCCACTATTTTCGCACCGTGTCGGGGATAACGCCGGTAGCCTATCTGACCCAGTGGCGCATGCGGCTTGCCGAAAGAGCGCTGCGCGAGCAGGCAGATCAAATCGCCATGGTCGCCCAGTCGCTGGGTTATACCTCAGAAAGCGCCTTCAGCAACGCTTTTAAGCGTGAAACCGGCCTGTCGCCAAGGGCATGGCGCAATGCCGCCCGCCGCACAGCAAACTAACGCTGAGTCAAAAGTCTTCAGTTGACCTTTAGCAAATGAGTCCCGATTCCCCAGCGCTGCAGTTCGGGCCCCGCAGAGGTGAGCTCCAGCAGGCTGTAGCTACAGTTTTGCTGGCTGTAGCGGCTAAGCTCATCATCAGGTGCTGCCCCTTTGAGCTGCCAAAGAAGAATTTCCAGCGCTGCACCGTGGGTCACGACGACGACGGTCTCACCCGCATGGGATAACGCCAGCGTGTTTAAAACAGTTAGCATGCGCTTACTTACATCGACAACGCTCTCGCCCTGGGGAGCAGAGATAAGGGGATCGCCCGCGGCCAGTCGACGCATTGTTTCGGGGTACGCTATTCGCGCCTCGTCAAATGACAACCCCTGAAGCAGGCCAAAGTGCCGCTCACGCAGCCTTTCATCCAGCGTTATAGGGCAGGCAAACTTATCGGCGAGCACGCTGGCCGTGCTTTGCGCGCGCAAGGCTGGCGAAGTGTAAATCTGCGCCACGGGAAAATCTGCAAGGGCAGCGGCCAGCGCCAGGCTTTGCCGCTGCCCTCGCTCCGTTAGCTGACTTTCCAGTCCTCCCTGGATTATCCCGCGTTGATTGCCTTCGCTCTCGCCATGCCGCACCAGAATTGCCCGCATGCTCTTTCCTTTGTTGAAAGTTTAATTTAGCATTCACTAAGTTTAGGATTACCTAAAGTAAAAAACATGAAACCTGATCTTTCCCGGCTGCAGTCAAGCGCGGATGAAGCGGCAAAATTGCTAAAAGCCATGAGCAACCCGAAGCGTTTGCTGATCCTCTGTTTGCTGCTTGACTCTCCAGGCACCGGTGCCGGTGAACTGGCAGAGGCTGCCGGATTAAGCCCGTCGGCGACCTCTCAACATCTGGCGAAAATGAAAGACGAAGGACTTATTGAGCACCAGCGTAGCGCTCAGCGGATCCTCTATTTCATTAAAGCGAGTGCGGTTCGCGAGGTGATCGCGACGCTGAAAGCCATTTACTGTCCTTGAGGAACACCATGACCCTTCCAGCCATCATGCCAGAAGAAGCGAAAAAGCTCATTGCCAGCGGGGCGGCGCTGATAGATATCCGCGAGCCGGATGAGCACGCCCGCGAAAATATTCCTGAAGCACATCCGTTGCCGCTCTCGGCGATTGAAAACGGTGCCCGGCTTGGCCCGTTAGAGCCGCACGATGTGGTGATTTTCCACTGCCAGTCCGGTATGCGCTCATCCCAGCATGCTCAAAAGCTGGCTAAGCTTGCTGAACCTGCTCAGGTGATGCTTCTGGCAGGCGGGCTTGAGGCCTGGAAAAAGGACGGCCTGGAGATTCTCGCGGACAAAAGCCAGCCCATTCCCATCATGCGCCAGGTACAAATCGTAGCAGGCACGCTGATCCTGCTTGGCGTCGTACTGGGATATACCGTCAATCAAGGATTCTTCCTGATGTCAGGGTTGGTGGGCGCGGGTTTGCTGTTTGCCGGAATCAGCGGGTTTTGCGGCATGGTGCGTTTGCTCGCCTGGCTGCCCTGGAACCGCCGCTAGCGTATCCTGCTTTATCCGCCCCAATTTCTGATCTATGGTTATCAGGCGGCAAAGCTGCATTAAATTCCCTTCTCATTCAGAGGTTTTTTTATGTTCAAACCAGGTGATGTGATTCAGCCTAAACAGGGCGGCCCTAAGCTGCAGGTGGTCGAAGTTCAGGGAGAGGATCTGATTTGCGTGCCGGCCTCAACCTTAGGCGCGGATAAACTGACGCTGAAGGCGGATTCGGTCTCGCTGTATAAAGAAGAAGGCGATTTCGGCGTTTGCTGAACAACAAAAAAGGCGTGAATAATTTCACGCCTTTTCTCAAATAAAAGTGCCCCTTTCCTTGTCGTCGCCATTCATAAACAACCGGGCACGGCGGCAATCCAGGCCAGCAATCAATAGCCCTTCTCATAACCCGCAAAGAAACATCGAACCGCAACGTCGGCGTTGACCTCTTTAAGAAAGTCAGCCACCGACTCTTTATCCAGCTGATAGCGACGAGTCAGCACCCCGGCCTCCCAGGCTGCACGCTGCCGGTCGCCGGTTTGCTCGGCCATATGGTGAGCAAAACCCAGCACGAAGCCGCGTTTGTAATCAGCACAAAAACGTTCAACGTTGACCGCGCTGTCTGCCTGCCGGGCCTTCATTCCGGCTATCAGGCCCTTACCAAAATGGTTATCCATCAGCGACTCCTCATCACTCGCTATATAAATAATTATATAACGATTTTAAGCGGGTTGGATATCCCTGAGACCCTGCTTTTTTTAGGGATGTCGTGCTTTCACTCATCTTGCTGATAATTAATAGAAAAATAAAAAAGAAACCACAAAATCAGGAAATGCCAGCGGCAAAGTGTGTTTCATCGCACTTTATCGACAAAAACCCTTTAAATAAAAATTTTTAGCTAATTGATGAAATCAAGGCAGTAACATACTCTACGCTCGATCAATTAGATGATTCATAACACTGCCAATAAGCCATAAAAGTAGCTCAAGCGACTACTTTTTACCCGGAGCCAACCTTATGTTTTCCCCTGAGTCACGCTTACGCCACGCAGCCGCTGATATTTTCGCGATGGTAGTGTATTGCTCGGTAGTCAACATGATGATTGAGATCTTCCTCTCAGGCATGACCTTCGAGCAGTCACTCTCCTCTCGTCTGGTCGCCGTGCCGGTGAATATGATTATTGCCTGGCCCTATGGCTTTTATCGCGATGCTTTTATGCGTACGGCTCGTCGTATCACTCCGGCAAGCTGGGCGAAAAATCTGGCCGATATCCTGGCCTATGTCACGTTCCAGTCTCCGGTTTATGTCGCCATTTTGTGGAGCGTAGGTGCGGACTGGCATCAGATTGTGGCCGCCGTGGCGTCGAACCTGCTGGTATCGATGATGATGGGAGCCGCTTACGGCTACTTTTTGGATTTCTGCCGCCGCCTGTTTCGCGTCAGCGGCCAGATGGGCATTAAAGCCAGAGCCTGATTATCGGCTCGCAGAGGCGACTGGCCGGGAGCCAGTCGTTCATTTATTCAGACTCGCCAAATAATCCAGCCAGATACCTTTCCAGCGCAACGCGAGAGCTAAAACCGTGCGGGATACCGTAGTGTTCGTGCGTTTCACCGGCCAGATAAAGCGGAAATTGCTGATAGTGATCGCAGGTCTTCATCTCCGAAGCCGGCTCGGCCAGTGACTGGCTACGCTCTCTCAGCGTAGGGTGAATAATCAGCGCGGTGCGCCCCATGCGCGCTTCGCGATTAACATAAACGTAATTCTCCCCACGGCGATAGCCATAGGTTTTTGCCGTTACCACATCCATGGTAAACCCCGATCGCTCCAGAACTCGGGCCACCTCATCCGGTCGTAAATACATAGATTTTCCTCGTCATCAACTCTACTGCATCGCAACCTTACATTAAGCAGCATCGGCAACGCTTTCGGAATTGTCCAGAAAGCCCATCAATGACCGTGAGTCTCCACATAAGCAAAATTCATGGTCTACACTTATCCGTACATCTTAAAAAGGGAGAGATACATGGCTAGCCGAGCAAACAAAAACGACGTTGATGTTCAGGTAGATGATATTAATAACGATGTCAGCCAGCTTGCGGATTCGCTTGAAGATGTGCTGAAGTCCTTCGGCAGCGATGCGAAAGATGAAGTTGATGCGGCGCGTAAAAAAGCCGAAACGTTGCTGAAAGAGACCCGCGCGCGCCTTAACGGTAGCCAGAGTCGCGTGACTCAGGCCGCTCGTGACGCCGCAGGCTGTGCCGATACTTACGTCCGCGATAAACCGTGGCAGAGCGTAGGTATTGGTGCTGCAGTAGGGATTGTCCTTGGTGCGCTGCTGGTTTCCCGCCGCTAACCTCAGGACTCTTACAGTCGATACATGAGACTAAATGCGCGTCCAACCCCGAAGCCTGCTTCGGGGTTTTTCATTTTAGCGCCTGCCGCAGCTGAAGTGCATAGCGCTGTGCCATCTCACGCGAGCTGATATTGGTGAAGCTGAGCAGCAAACCACCCCGGGCAACCTTTTCAATTCTCCAGCGGCTAAGCGCCTGAACGGCTAGCCCCGCCGCTCTGGCTTTTCCCTCCAGAATCAGGTCATCGCCCTCTACTTCCATTACCATCTGAATACCGCCTTCCTGAGGAATAACCGCAAATCCCTGCTCGCGCAGCGCCTCCTCGAGCCATAGCCGACGCTCGGCATAACACTGGCGCATTTTTTTCAGGTGCCGCCAGAAATGCCCCTCACGCAGGAAGTCGGCAATCGCCTGCTGGATAAGCACTGGCGCGGTACAAGGCTGCCTGCGCGCCTGCTTCTGAAAATCGTCTACCGCATGGGGAGGCACCACCAGCCACGCCACGCGAAGGGCGGGAAACATCGACTTGCTGAAGGTCCCGGCATAGATAACGCGCTGCGGACTGTCCAGGCTTTTTAGCGGTGGAAACGGTTTGCCGTGATAGCGGAATTCGCTGTCATAATCATCTTCGATAATCCAGCTTTGCTCGCGGCTGGCCCATTCCAGCAGCGCGTGCCGGCGCGGCAGGGAGAGCGCTACGCCCAACGGGCTTTGGTGTGCAGGCGTCAAAAGCGCAAACCGGGCATCGGGAAAATGCCTGATACCGTGCTCAACCTGCATGCCGCCGTCATCGACGGGGATGGCGCGGATCTGCAGCCCAGCCCTGGCAAAGTCGGGGCGAATAAAGCGGTAACCCGGATCCTCAAGCCAGATGCCATCCCCCGGCCGCGCCAGCGTTGAAAGCACAAGGGCTATTCCAGCCTGAAAACCGGAGGTGATAAATATTTGCTCCGGCTGGCAGTCAATGCTGCGGGAAAAGCGCAGGTAATCCGCAATCGCCTGCTTTAGCGAAGCTTCGCCGCTGGATTCAGGAAGCATAAGGTCAAAACGGCTTTGCTGACGTAGACGCCGCCCCATCAGCCTTGCCCATATAGCGCGGGGAAAAAGATCCAGCGCCGGTAGCCCCATCTGAAAAGGCCGGAGAGCACCCTGAGGCTGGGCGGCCGTAAAGCTTTCACCGCAGGCGTCGTGTTTTACCGAAGGGCTGACAAAGGTCCCCGCCTGCCCTCGCCTTTCAAGCCAGCCCTGGGCCACGAGTTCGGCGTAAGCGTTTTCTACGGTTCCCCTGGCCACGCCCAGCTCAAGCGACAGGGTTCGGCTGGAAGGTAGCCGCCCTCCTGCCACCAGCTCGCCACTCTTTATCGCCTGCTTTAGCTGGCGCGCAATCTGCTGATAGCGTGGCTGAGTGTGGTGGGAAGTAACGGTAAGCGAGGTTGATTTTTGCATCATGGTCTTATTTTTTAGTTAATTTATGGCTCTGTTTAATAGTCCATCATAGAGGTAAATTTGCCTCACACAAACAGGAGGAACCCCACCATGATCGAACTACGTCAGCCCTACTTCGAACTTTCACCTAACGTATTCAAGCCGATGAAGCAGGCTCTGCAGGGGCTTGAGAGCGGCCCTCTGAGCAACGAGCTGATCGAACTACTATTTCTGCGCGTTTCACAGATCAACGGCTGCGCCTACTGCCTCGAAATGCATGCCAAAGCGCTGCGTAAAGCCGGCGTTGAGCAGGTGAAGCTGGATTCCCTGGCTGGCTGGAAAGTGAGTCATCAGTTTACGGATAAAGAGCGTGCAGCTCTGGCCTGGGCGGAAGCTATTACCCTGATTGCCGACAGCAATGCCGAGGACGATGTGTACCAGCCGCTGCTGCAGTTTTTCAGCGCCGAAGAGATCGTCGATTTAACGCTGGCCGCAAGCATGATGAACGCATTTAACCGCGTCGCGATTGGTATGCGTCAGTAGGAGGATTGGCACTCCGCGTTAAAAGGGTTGTCTTTCACATACGCAAACCACCTTTATGACGTGAACAATAGGGTTCTGTTCATCTTAAGTGCAGATTCATATGCCACCGACGAACCGGTGAACGGAACCTGACCCTCGTATTCCTTTACGCTTTTCAATCGCCTGCGCAGCCTTCAAAAACACCATATGTTGCGTGGTTGCAAAATAATAAATCAACATCTAGTATTTCTCTCAGTGAGAACACACCACCCGCAGCGTAGAAAATGGCGGCGTTCTTTTATTCTAAAGGGAAATACGAATCATGCGCATTACTATTTACACTAAAGAAGATTGTGTTCAGTGCCATGCCACAAAGCGGGCCATGGAGAGCCGAGGTTTTGCCTTCGAGATGATCAACCTCGACTTCAATCCTGAAGCGGCCGACGATCTTCGAGCTCAGGGTTACCGACAGCTCCCGGTGGTGATCACCGAAGCGGAGAGCTGGAGCGGCTTTCGCCCGGATATGATCAACCGCCTTTGCGTAGCCGCCGGCGTATGAGCAACCTCGTCTACTTCTCCAGCGAGTCGGAAAACACCCTGCGTTTTATCGAGCGCCTTGGGCTACCCGCCTTACGCATTCCTCTGGACGTGAAAGCGCGCCTCGAAGTGACGGAACCCTACATTTTAATCGTGCCCAGCTATGGCGGCGGCGGGATTGCCGGGGCAGTACCGCCGCAGGTGATCCGCTTTCTGAACAACCCCAACAATCGCGCGCTGATCCGCGGCGTGATTGCCAGCGGCAACCGCAACTTTGGCGAAGGCTTTTGCCGGGCCGGGGACGTCATTTCACAAAAATGCCAGGTGCCCTACCTCTACCGCTTTGAGCTATTGGGCACCCCACAAGACATCGACAACGTGCGTAAGGGAGTAAGCGAATTTTGGCAACGACAGAAGCAGTCCGTTTAGCGACGGAAAACGTGGACTACCACGCCCTCAACGCTATGCTCAACCTCTATGACAAAGAGGGACAGATCCAGTTTGATAAAGACAAACAGGCCGTAGCCAGCTTCTTCAGGCAGCATGTTTTGCCGAACACCGTCTGTTTCCCCAGCCTGCAGGCGAAGCTTGATTACCTGGTGGATGAGCAGTATTACGATGCCGCCGTGCTAAACGGCTACTCCCGCCCGTTCGTTCTCGAGCTGTTCGATCGCGCTCACAGCAGCGGCTTCCAGTTCCAGACCTTTTTGGGCGCCTGGAAGTACTACACCAGCTACACCCTGAAAACCTGGGACGGAAAGCAGTATCTGGAACATTTCCCGGATCGCGTTTGCATGGTGGCGCTGACCCTCGCCCAGGGCGATGAACAGCTGGCCGCACGCCTGATGGACGAGATGCTAAGCGGTCGTTTTCAGCCAGCTACGCCAACCTTTCTCAACTGCGGCAAAAAGCAGCGCGGAGAGCTGGTTTCCTGCTTCCTGCTGCGCATTGAAGACAATATGGAGTCGATTGGCCGCGCGGTTAACTCGGCGCTTCAGCTTTCCAAACGCGGCGGCGGCGTTGCGTTTCTGCTCTCTAATCTGCGTGAAGCGGGTGCGCCGATTAAACGCATTGAAAACCAGTCCTCGGGCGTGATCCCGGTAATGAAGATGCTGGAAGACGCATTTTCCTACGCCAACCAGCTTGGCGCGCGCCAGGGCGCAGGCGCGGTTTACCTCAACGCGCACCACCCGGATATTTTGCGCTTCCTCGATACCAAGCGGGAAAATGCCGACGAGAAGATCCGCATTAAAACCCTGTCGCTTGGCGTCACCATTCCGGATATCACCTTCCAGCTCGCCAAAGCCAATCAGCAGATGGCACTGTTTTCGCCTTATGACGTGGAGAGAGTCTACGGCAAACCGTTTGGCGACATCAGCGTCAACGATCTTTACCAGCAGATGGTGGACGACGACCGCATTCGTAAAAGCTGGATTAGCGCCCGTGATTTCTTCCAGACGCTGGCGGAGATCCAGTTTGAGTCGGGCTACCCGTACATCATGTTTGAAGACACGGTTAACCGGGCTAACCCGATCGCCGGACGCATCAACATGAGCAACCTGTGTTCAGAGATTTTGCAGGTGAACAGCGCATCGACCTATGACGAAAATCTGGATTATTCGCAGACTGGCAAAGATATCTCCTGCAACCTCGGCTCGCTGAATATCGCCCATACCATGGATTCACCGGATTTTGGCCGCACGATAGATACCGCCATTCGCGGCCTGACGGCGGTATCGGACATGAGCCACATTCGCTCGGTGCCGTCGGTAGAAAGGGGCAATGCCGCGTCCCACGCCATCGGCCTCGGGCAAATGAACCTGCACGGCTATCTGGCGCGCGAAGGCATCGCCTACGGCTCTCATGAAGGGCTGGATTTCACCAACATCTATTTCTACACCGTCACCTGGCACGCGCTTCGCGCTTCCTGTGCATTAGCTCGCGAGCGGAACCAGCGTTTTGCTGGCTTCGAGCACTCCCGTTATGCCAGCGGCGAATACTTCCGCCAGTATCTCGAGCAAACCTGGGAGCCGAAGACGGAGAGAGTCCGTACGTTATTTGCACAAGCGGGCATCGCTATTCCGGGGCGTGAAGAGTGGCAGCAGCTCAGCGACGATGTGCGGGAATACGGCCTGTACAACCAGAACCTGCAGGCAATTCCGCCGACGGGCTCAATCTCTTACATCAATCACGCAACCTCGAGCATTCACCCGATTGTCTCCCGGATTGAGATCCGCAAAGAGGGCAAAACCGGGCGCGTGTACTATCCCGCCCCGTTTATGACCAACGACAATCTTGAGTTTTATCAGGACGCCTACGACATCGGCCCGGAAAAAATCATCGACACCTATGCCGAAGCCACCCGACACGTTGACCAGGGGCTTTCGCTGACGCTGTTTTTCCGCGATACCGCCACCACCCGCGACATCAATAAAGCGCAAATTTATGCCTGGAGAAAGGGGATTAAGACGCTCTATTACATTCGTCTGCGGCAGCTGGCGCTGGAAGGCACCGAGGTGCAGGGCTGCGTGTCCTGCGCGTTATAATGCGAAAGTACAAGGAAAGGAAATGACGCAACTTACGCGCGTAAGCGCCATCAACTGGAACAAAATCGAAGACGAGAAAGACCTCGAGGTCTGGAACCGCCTGACCAGCAATTTTTGGCTGCCGGAGAAGGTACCGCTCTCTAACGATATCCCGGCATGGCAATCGCTCAGCGCTCAGGAACAGCAGCTCGTCATCCGGGTCTTTACCGGGCTAACGCTGCTGGACACCGTTCAGAATACCGTGGGCGCCCCGGCGATGATGGTCGACTCGCTGACACCGCACGAAGAGGCGGTGATGTCGAATATCTGCTTTATGGAGGCGGTACACGCCCGCTCCTACAGCTCGATATTTTCCACACTCTGCCAGACCAAAGACGTGGACGCCGCCTACGAGTGGAGCGAGCAAAACGAAGCCCTGCAGAAAAAAGCCGGGATTATTCTGGCCCACTACCGGGACAACGATCCGCTGAAGAAAAAGATAGCCAGCGTTTTTCTGGAGTCGTTCCTGTTTTATTCCGGCTTCTGGCTGCCAATGTACTACTCCAGCCGCGGCAAGCTGACCAACACCGCCGATCTCATCCGGCTTATCATTCGTGACGAGGCGGTACACGGCTATTACATCGGCTACAAGTACCAGAAGGCGCTGGCGCAGCAGAGCGCGGAGCGCCAGACAGAGCTGCAGAATTTCGCCCTCGACCTGCTGATGGATCTTTACGATAACGAGCTGGCCTACAGCGAAACGCTCTACCGTGAACTGGGCTGGGAAGAGGAAGTTAAAGCGTTTCTCAGCTACAACGCCAACAAGGCGCTGATGAACCTCGGCTATCAGGCGCTGTTCCCGGCGGAGATGGCCGAAGTAAACCCGGCAATCCTCGCTGCGCTTTCGCCCAACGCCGATGAGAACCACGATTTCTTCTCCGGGTCAGGCTCTTCCTACGTGATGGGTAAAGCAGTGGAAACCGAAGACGAAGACTGGGATTTCTAGTAGTCTGGCCGCTGAGTCGTTTCTGCGAGGTGGCCTATGTCGTTATTTCGTTTTTCTCTGTTCGCGCTGCTTTGCGGCAGCGCACCGTTAGCCTTTAGCGCACCGCTGCTGCTGGATATGGGGCAGTTGGCGCACAGCAAGCAACAAATCAGTCAACAAAATCCGGAGCTCATGCCCGCCTGGCTTGCGCTGAAACACAAAGCTGACCAGGCACTGACCCATCCGCTTTACAGCATTACCCAAAAAAGCGCCTCTTCCCCGGCAGGCGATCCGCACGACTATTACAGCTTCTCCGATTACTGGTGGCCCAACCCCAAAAGCCCCGACGGCCTGCCGTGGGAGCGAAAAGATGGCCAGATGAACCCGGCGGCCGTAGGAAAGCAAAGTGATAAAGCCCGGCTGAACGGCATGATTGACGATGTCTGGAATCTGGCGCTGGCGTGGCAGCTTTCCGGCAAAGACGCCTACGCGGAAAAAGCCCGTCAGCAGCTGGTGAACTGGTTCATTACGCCGGAAACCAGAATGAACCCCAACCTCACTTACGCCCAGAGCATTCCAGGACGGAAAGGCGTACGCGGCACCGGGATTCTGGATGGACGAGGTTTAGTCCGGGTGATAGATGCGGTTGAGCTGCTGCACGATGGTGGTCAGCTGGACGAAAAGACCTTCAATGGGCTCAGGAAGTGGTATCACGATTATTATCAGTGGCTCACCACCAGTGAAAACGGCAAAAAAGAGGCCGCCGCTGAAAATAACCACGGCACCTGGTATGACGTTCAGGCAACCGCGATCGCCCTTTGGCTGGGGGATAAAGACGCTGCAAAACAGCGCCTGATTTCTGCCACAGAGCGTGTGCCGGTACAGTTTGACGCAAACGGCGTGCCGGTCACGGAAATTGGCCGCACGCGATCCTGGCATTACAGCAACTTTATTCTTGATGCCTGGAACCCGCTAGGCGTGCTCGGAGACAAGGTCGGCGTCAACGTCTGGCAGGCGAAAAGCGGCGACCACAGCCTGCAAAATGGCTACCTGTATATTGCGCAGTTTGTCGATAGCCAGAAACCATGGCCCTGGCCGAATATCGAGACTTTTAAGCCTGATGAAGCCCTGGAGAATATTGTCACTGCCGCTCATGCCTGGCGGGAAAATAATACTTTGCAGGAAAAGGCGAAGTGGCTGCTGAACAGAAATAAAACCTCTGTTATCAATTTAACTTCTCACCCGTAATATTCTTGTCATTTCAGCCTGAATCAACGCGATTCAGGCTGAATATCACCTGCATTGACAAAAAATATATCCCTTCTCTCTCTCCTGCTCAGCCCAGCGCTCACGGGAAATCTCGCCCATTGCGGCGGTGTGGATATTTCAATATCACAAAATCGAGGGTTGCCTCAGATTCTTAGTATGTTAGGGTATATGCCGGTCAATATTTCCATCAGGAATCATTTATAAATAAATTAAACACAGGAATCTGTTTATTGCATGGCAATTAAATTAGAAGTGAAGAATTTATATAAAGTATTTGGCGAACATCCGCAGCGCGCATTCAAATACATTGAGAAAGGTATTTCCAAGAGTGAGTTACTGGAAAAAACGGGTCTGTCGCTTGGCGTAAAAGACGCCAGTCTGGCCATTGAAGAAGGCGAGATTTTTGTCATCATGGGGCTTTCCGGCTCGGGAAAATCCACCATGGTTCGCCTTCTCAATCGCCTGATTGAACCTACCCGCGGACAGGTACTGATTGACGGCATTGATATTGCCAAAATATCGGAATCTGAACTCCGTGAGGTGCGCAAAAATAAGATCTCAATGGTCTTCCAGTCATTTGCCCTGATGCCCCATATGACGGTATTAAATAATACCGCTTTCGGTATGGAGCTCGCAGGTATGCCGGTCAAAGAACGTCAGGAAAAAGCCCTCGATGCATTACGCCAGGTGGGGCTGGAGAATTACGCGAACGCGTATCCTGATGAACTCTCAGGCGGTATGCGTCAACGCGTAGGTTTGGCCCGCGCGCTGGCAATTAACCCTGACATATTGCTAATGGATGAGGCGTTCTCGGCGCTAGATCCGCTAATTCGCACTGAAATGCAGGATGAATTAATTAAGCTGCAGGCAAAACATCAGCGCACCATCGTGTTTATTTCCCACGACCTTGATGAAGCCATGCGTATTGGCGATCGTATTGCCATTATGCAGGGTGGCGAAGTGGTACAGGTCGGCACGCCGGATGAAATCCTCAATAATCCGGCTAACGACTATGTGCGTACCTTCTTCCGCGGCGTGGATATCAGCCAGGTGTTTAGCGCCAAAGATATCGCCCGCCGTAGCCCGGCAGGCCTGCTGCGGAAAACCACCGGTTTTGGTCCACGTTCGGCGCTGAAGCTGCTGCAGGATGACGACCGCGAATATGGCTATGTCATTGAGCGCGGACAGAAATTTCTCGGCATAGTCTCTACCGACTCGCTGAAAGCGGCGCTGGCTGCGGGGGAAGGGCTGGACAATGCGTTCCTGGCGTCCCCGGAAGCCGTCTCCGCCGAAACCTCACTGAGCGATCTGCTCTCACACGTCGGCCAGGCTCCCTGCGCGGTGCCGGTGGTCAGTGAAGAGGGACAGTACGTGGGCATCATCTCAAAAGGGGTGCTGCTTCAGGCATTAGATCGTGAGGGGGCAAGTCAATGAGTGACGCAACTAATCCGTGGGATACCAGCAGCGCGGCAACCGATGCAGCGACTAATCAGGCCGCAGGCTCTGCAGACGCATGGGGCGCTCCGGCATCGGATGCAGCCACCAGCGGTGGCGCAGACTGGCTAAACTCCGCCCCGGCAGCGGCGCCGGAGCACTTTAATTTACTCGATCCCTTCCACAAAACGCTGATCCCGCTGGATAGCTGGGTGACGCAGGGTATCGACTGGGTCGTGACGAACTTCCGTCCGGTGTTCCAGGGGATTCGTGTGCCGGTGGATTACATCCTTAGCGGCTTTCAGCAGCTGCTGCTGGGCATGCCGGCTCCGGTGGCGATTATCGTCTTTGCGCTGATTGCCTGGCAGATGTCGAGCCTCGGCATGGGCGTCGCCACGCTGGTCTCTCTGATTGCCATCGGCGCGATTGGCGCGTGGTCTCAGGCAATGGTTACCCTCGCGCTGGTGCTGACCGCCCTGCTGTTCTGTATGGTCATTGGCCTGCCGTTAGGGATCTGGCTGGCGCGCAGCGAACGAGCGGCGAAAATTATTCGCCCGCTGCTGGATGCGATGCAGACCACTCCGGCGTTCGTTTACCTGGTGCCTATCGTGATGCTGTTCGGCATCGGCAACGTGCCGGGCGTCGTGGTGACGATTATCTTCGCCCTGCCGCCGATTGTGCGCCTGACAATCCTCGGGATTAAGCAGGTGCCGGAAGATTTAGTCGAGGCGGCTCGTTCCTTCGGCGCCAGTCCGCGCCAGATGCTGTTCAAGGTCCAGCTGCCGCTGGCGATGCCTACCATCATGGCCGGGGTCAACCAGACGCTGATGCTGGCGCTGTCGATGGTCGTGATCGCTTCGATGATCGCCGTCGGCGGTCTGGGTCAGATGGTTCTGCGCGGCATTGGCCGCCTCGATATGGGCCTGGCGACGGTCGGTGGCGTGGGGATTGTTATTCTCGCCATTATTCTCGACCGCCTGACCCAGTCCATAGGGCGCGATTCCCGCTCCCGTGGCAACCGCCGCTGGTACACCACCGGCCCGCTGGGTCTGCTGACCCGTCCCTTCATTAAATAAGCCTGGCGGCGGCCCCGTGCCGCCCCTCGCCCCATCACCCTTAAAAAGGAATAACGATGCGACATAACGCTATTTTAGCCACAGCTCTTGCGACACTCGTTACCACCAGCGCTTTTGCGGCAGACCTGCCGGGCAAAGGCATCACCGTTCAACCGGTCCAAAGCACCATCTCCGAGGAGACCTTCCAGACGCTGCTGGTGAGCCGCGCGCTGGAAAAAATGGGCTACACCGTGAATAAGCCAAGTGAAGTGGACTATAACGTCGGCTACACTTCCATCGCCTCCGGTGACGCCACCTTTACCGCCGTTAACTGGCAGCCTCTGCACGATGATATGTATGCCGCCGCGGGCGGAGACAAGAAATTTTACCGCGAGGGCACCTACGTGACCGGCGCGGCTCAGGGTTATCTTATCGACAAGAAAACCGCTGATCAGTACCACATCACCAATATTGAGCAGCTTAAAGATCCCAAAATCGCCAAACTGTTCGACAGCAACGGCGACGGCAAAGCTGACATGATGGGCTGTACGCCAGGCTGGGGCTGTGAGGCGGTAATTAACCACCAGAACGAAGCCTATAAGCTGGCGAACACCGTCACCGTTAACCACGGCAACTACTCGGCAATGATGGCCGACACGATTGCGCGCTTTAAGGAAGGCAAGCCGGTGCTGTACTACACCTGGACCCCCTATTGGGTGAGCGACGTGCTGAAGCCGGGTAAAGATGTGGTCTGGCTGCAGGTGCCGTTCTCTTCCCTGCCGGGCGAGCAGAAAGATATCGATACCAAACTGCCTAACGGCGCGAACTACGGTTTCCCGGTAAACACCATGCATATTGTCGCTAACAAAGCATGGGCCGAGAAGAATCCGCAGGCCGCGAAGCTGTTTGCCATCATGAAGTTGCCGCTGGCGGACATTAACGCCCAGAATGCGATGATGCACAACGGTAAGTCTTCCGAAGCCGATATCAACGGCCACGTGGATGGCTGGATCAAGGCGCACCAGGCGCAGTTTGACGGCTGGGTGAAAGAGGCGCTGGCGGCGAAATAGACCGCCCCTCTCCTCAAAAGGGAGAAGGGATCAACCAATAACCGGCTTCCCTTTTCTCTCGATTTCCCCCCTCTCCCTTCCAGGGAGAGGGTCGGGTTGAGGGTTAATAACCGCACAATCCGACACCCACCTCCCCTACCGATGACATAATTTTTCGCTATTATTCACGCCTCTCTATGGCAAGTTGAAGATAATAATGAAGAACAATCACCGTGGACTCAGCCCGGCGCTGATCGTCCTGATGTCCGTCGCCACCGGCCTCGCCGTTGCCAGCAACTACTACGCGCAGCCGCTGCTCGACACCATCGCCAATGCCTTTTCACTCTCGATAAACCAGGCAGGTTTTATCGTCACCACAGCGCAACTTGGCTATGCGGCCGGGCTGCTCCTGCTGGTCCCGCTCGGTGACATGTTCGAGCGCCGCGGGCTCATCGTCTTTATGACGTTGCTTGCGGCAGGCGGCATGCTCATCACCGCCACCAGCCAGTCGCTGTGGACGATGATTTTGGGCACCGCGCTGACCGGGCTTTTCTCCGTGGTCGCGCAAATCCTCGTGCCTTTTGCCGCAACGCTCGCGGCACCGGAAAAACGCGGGAAAGTGGTCGGGACGATCATGAGCGGACTGCTGCTTGGGATCCTGCTGGCGCGAACCGTAGCCGGTTTGCTGGCAAGCCTTGGCGGCTGGCGTACCGTTTACTGGATTGCCAGCGTGCTGATGGCGCTGATGGCGCTGGCGCTCTGGCGTGGCTTACCGCAGGTTAAACAGGACAACCACCTCAACTATCCTCAGCTGCTGACCTCTATCTTCAGCCTGTTTATCCAAAATAGCCTGCTGCGGACCCGCGCCCTGCTGGGCTGCCTGACCTTTGCCAACTTCAGTATCCTCTGGACCTCAATGGCCTTCCTGCTTGCCTCGCCGCCGTTTAACTATTCGGAAGGAGTGATTGGCCTGTTCGGTCTCGCGGGCGCTGCGGGCGCGCTAGGCGCCCGTCCCGCTGGCGGCCTGGTTGATAAGTGCAAAGGGCACCATACCACGACCATTGGCCTGCTGTTGCTGCTGCTTTCCTGGGCGGCCATCGCCTTCGGCCAGTTCTCGGCCATCGCCTTGATTATAGGTATTTTGGTGTTGGATCTGACCGTTCAGGCAGTACATATCACCAATCAGAGCCTGATTTACCGCATGATGCCGGAAGCACGTAACCGCCTGACAGCCGGGTACATGACCAGCTACTTCATTGGCGGCGCGGCGGGTTCGTTACTTTCAGCCAGCGCTTACCAGCATGCGGGTTGGAATGGCGTGTGTATTGCCGGCGCCAGCGTCGCCCTACTAAATCTGGTAGTGTGGTGGCGCGGGTACCAGCCGCAGGCCGATTAGCGCGTTCTGGCCGCTGCCCATAAGGGAAATTGAAGATGTAATGACGGGGACAGTCTGTTAAGGTTGTCCCCGTCTACTAATTCGAGTGACATTAACGCAGGTTATTTATTAACACCGTATATGGATAGACCCGCAACTTTTTCAGCAGACAATCGCCGCCGGGCGAAACCTTGCGTAAGACTGAAAAACAGCTTTTCCATCGCCACTTATCCTGTCCTCAAGGCATCAGCCTCCGGCTTCGATGCCGTTAAACGCCGTTATCCCACTCGAAACCCATTTTCTTCATCCACGCTGCTTAGCGCTCTGGGCTATGACCTGGCGTGGTTTACGCCGATGGTGGCATCAATCAAACGTATATAAACGTATACATACGCATATAAACGTATAAATAATGCATTTACTTTATTTGTCACCATCGTTACTATATCGGCTGCAACTAATGAGGTTATGCCAAAATGGATAGTTCGTTCACGCCCATAGAACAAATGCTGAAGTTCCGCGCCAAACGTTATCAGGAGTTCCCATACCAGGAGGTTCTGTTGACGCGTCTATGTATGCACATGCAGGGCAAACTGCTGGAAAACCGCAATAAGATGCTGAAGGCGCAGGGGATCAACGAGACCTTATTCATGGCACTCATCACCCTTGAGTCCCAGGAAAATCACAGCATTCAGCCTTCTGAGCTGAGCTGCGCGCTGGGTTCATCCCGCACAAATGCGACGCGTATCGCCGATGAGCTGGAAAAACGCGGCTGGATTGAACGCCGCGAAAGCGACAACGATCGCCGCTGCCTGCATCTGCATTTGACCGAAAAAGGTCACGAATTCCTGCTTCAGGTGCTGCCGCCGCAGCATAACTGTCTGCATCAGCTCTGGTCCGCCCTCGACGCCGACGAAAAAGCGCAGCTGGAACAGATCACCCGTAAGCTGCTCAACCGCCTCGACCAAATGGAAGAGGACAAAGTGATCCTTGAGGCGCTGAGCTAAGCTTTCACCGTCTGCACGTCCGACAACAATCCGATTTCACAACTACTTTCAGGCCAGCAATCACGTTGCTGGCCTGTCAGGTCTAACAGGTCGGCTCAGCTGACCGGAAATAATAATAAACTGGTGGAGATTAACATGAGCGCAAATGCGGAGACTCAAGCCCCGCAGCAACCGGGTAACAAGAAAGGTAAACGTAAAGGTGCCCTGATCTTGTTGACCTTGCTCTTTGTCATTATTGCCGTGGCTTATGGCATCTATTGGTTTTTGGTGCTGCGCCACTTTGAAGAGACCGATGATGCTTATGTGGCAGGAAACCAGGTGCAGATCATGGCCCAGGTCTCCGGTAGCGTGACCAAAGTCTGGGCGGACAATACCGACTTTGTAAAACAGGGTGATGTGCTGGTCAGTCTCGACGGAGCCGATGCCGAACAGGCATTTGAAAAGGCAAAAACTCAGCTGGCCTCAAGCGTGCGCCAGACTCGCCAGCTGATGATCAACAGCAAACAGTATCAGGCGAACATCGAACTGCAGAAAACCGCGCTGGCACAGGCACAAAGCGACCTGAACCGCCGTATTCCGCTGGGCAGCGCCAACCTGATTGGCCGTGAAGAACTGCAGCACGCCCGTGATGCGGTCACCAGCGCTCAGGCTCAGTTAGATGTTGCCGTGCAGCAATATAACGCCAACCAGGCGATGATCCTCGGCACGAAGCTAGAAGAACAGCCCGCCGTTCAGCAGGCGGCAACCGAAGTTCGCAACAGCTGGATGGCGCTGCAGCGTACCAAAATCGTCAGCCCGATGACCGGCTTCGTTTCTCGCCGTGCCGTCCAGGTTGGCGCACAAATCAGCCCGTCCACCCCGCTGATGGCTATCGTGCCGGCCAGCGGAATGTGGGTTGACGCTAACTTTAAAGAAACCCAGCTGGCACACATGCGTATCGGCCAGCCTGCGACCATCATCAGTGATATCTACGGTGACGAGGTGAAGTACACCGGTAAAGTTGTCGGCCTGGATATGGGTACCGGCAGCGCCTTCTCGCTGCTGCCAGCGCAGAACGCCACCGGGAACTGGATCAAAGTGGTTCAGCGCCTGCCGGTTCGTATCGAACTGGATGCCAAACAGGTTGAACAGCATCCGCTGCGCATTGGCCTGTCCACGCTGGTGAATGTCGATACCAGCAACCGCGACGGTAGCGTACTGTCATCCCAGACCCGCAGCACACCGGTTTACGAAAGTAACGCCCGCGAGCTGAATCTGACGCCGGCTAACCAGCTTATTGACCAGATTATTCAGGCCAATGCGGGTTAACAAACCGGAGGATGTATGGCACAACAAAAACCGCTAGAAGGAGCCCAGCTGGTCATCATGACCATCGCCCTGTCGCTGGCGACCTTTATGCAGGTGCTGGACTCCACCATTGCTAACGTGGCTATCCCGACGATTGCCGGTAACCTGGGCTCTTCGCTGAGTCAGGGAACGTGGGTTATCACCTCGTTTGGGGTGGCCAACGCCATCTCAATCCCGATAACCGGCTGGCTGGCCAAACGCTTCGGGGAAGTGAGGCTGTTCCTGTGGTCGACCGTGCTGTTCGCTATCGCGTCCTGGGCGTGCGGCGTGTCGAACAGCCTGACGATGCTGATCTTCTTCCGCGTTATTCAGGGGATTGTCGCCGGGCCGCTGATCCCGCTGTCGCAGAGCCTGTTGCTAAGTAACTACCCTCCTGCCAAGCGCAGCATTGCGCTGGCGCTGTGGTCGATGACGGTGATCGTCGCGCCAATTTGCGGCCCGATTCTGGGCGGCTATATTAGCGACAACTATCACTGGGGCTGGATCTTCTTCATCAACGTGCCGATTGGCATTGTCGTGGTGCTGATGAGCCTGCAGGCCCTGCGCGGCCGAGAAACCCGTACCGAGCAGCGACGTATTGACGGCGTGGGGCTGGCCCTGCTGGTGTTGGGGATCGGCAGCCTGCAGATCATGCTCGACCGGGGTAAAGAGCTGGACTGGTTTAACTCGACGGAAATCATCGTCTTGACGGTGGTGGCGGTGGTCACCCTCAGTTTCCTGATTGTGTGGGAGCTCACCGACGATAACCCGATAGTCGATCTGTCGCTGTTTAAGTCGCGAAACTTCACCATCGGCTGCCTGTGTATCAGCCTTGCCTACATGCTTTACTTCGGCGCGATTGTGCTGCTGCCGCAGCTCTTGCAGGAGGTATACGGCTATACGGCAACATGGGCCGGGCTTGCGTCCGCGCCGGTAGGGATAATCCCGGTGCTGCTGTCGCCGATTATCGGTCGCTTTGCGCATAAGCTCGATATGCGTCGTCTGGTGACCTTCAGCTTCATTATGTATGCGGTGTGCTTCTACTGGCGCGCCTATACCTTTGAGCCGGGGATGGACTTCGCCGCGTCGGCCTGGCCGCAGTTTATTCAGGGCTTTGCGGTGGCGTGCTTCTTCATGCCGCTGACGACCATTACCCTGTCCGGCCTGCCGCCGGAGCGTCTTGCCGCCGCGTCGAGCCTGTCGAACTTTACCCGTACGCTGGCCGGCTCGATTGGCACCTCGATAACCACTACGCTGTGGACTAACCGCGAGTCGCTGCACCATGCGCAGCTTACGGAATCGGTAACGCCGTTTAACCCGAACGCGGTTGAGAGCTACAACCAGCTTCAGGGCTTAGGCATGACGCAGCAGCAGGCTTCCGGCTATATCGCCCAGCAGATAACCAACCAGGGGCTGATCATCTCTGCGAACGAGATTTTCTGGTTCTCGGCAGGCGTATTTATTCTGCTGCTTGGGCTGGTATGGTTTGCCAAGCCGCCTTTCGGAGCGGGCGGTGGCGGCGGTGGCGCACACTGATATCTGATATGAAAGGAGCCTTTGGGCTAATGCCGATCGCTTAAGGTGACCGGCATTAGCCCATAAGGCTCCTTTTGCTGCTGGCAGAGAACTAAATGTGCAGCTCTTTGAGTTTCTCTTTTGGCAGGGCAAGCTCATCATTGCTATTGACGCTAACGCCATGCTCGATGATGTGGCGGGCGATATCCTGCGCTTCCTGCAGAGAGTGCATCTCGTAAGTACCGCACTGGTAAACGTTCAGCTCAGGGATCTGGTTCTGCTCTTTCACCTTCAGCACGTCCTGCATTGCCGCTTTCCAGGCATCGGCCACGCGCTGCTCTTCCGGTACCCCAATCAGGCTCATGTAGAACCCGGTGCGGCAGCCCATCGGGGAGATGTCGATGATCTCAACACCGTTTCCGTTCAGGTGGTCACGCATAAAGCCGGCGAAAAGGTGCTCCAGTGTATGGATCCCTTTTTCCGGCATCACTTCCTTGTTCGGGACACAAAAGCGCAGGTCAAACACCGTAATGGTGTCACCGTGTGGCGTGTGCATAGTTTTGGCTACACGAACTGCAGGCGCACCCATACGAGTATGGTCGACTGTGAAGCTATCCAACAACGGCATCTGGTCACCTCCGATAAAATGATTTTTTTTAAAAATAATTGAAACTATTTTTACGCACGCGAGTCTGAGTATATGAAAGACGCGCATTTGTTATCATCATCCCTGTTATTCAGAGATGAATATTTGGCCACAAGTATGTGGCCATTTTCTTTTCTGTCAGCCCTGTTTCTCAAGCCAGCTATCAAACGGCTCAGTATCCGCCGCTTCGATATCACGCTGACGCTGCCATGAAGCATCATGCTCCTTCTGCAACGCATCCGCTGTTAAGATTTCCAACGGTTCCTGAATCAGCTGCTGACGGTATTGTTCAGCCAGTGCCAGGCCGGTGCCGCCGATTCCGTTATCAATCATAGAACGCAAAATACGTGCGGAATACGTTAACTCCGGATCGTCGAAGCTGGCAACCAGCTGGTCGCAGACCTGCTGATATTCCTGGCTGTCGGTCATGCCGTCGAGCGTTTCCGCGACGCGGCGCAGGTCGGCAAACAGATCTTTACCCACCTTAGACAGCGGATGTTGAGCCTTTTCACAGCCCATGCCCAGGGTAAGCCCTGGCTTACGCCCTTCCAGAATGACCCGATTCCAGTTAGTGCGGGTACACAGCAGCTCGTCGCTGCTCATCTCCGGCGCATCCGCCAGCACGCACCAAATCATAAACAGATCGAGGAAGCGAACCTGCTGCTCATCCACGCCAATCGGCGAGAACGGATTGATGTCCAGAGACCGCACTTCGATATACTCGATGCCGCCGCGTAGCAGCGCATCTGACGGCGATTCACCGTCACGCGTCACGCGTTTTGGTCGAATCGGCGCATAGAGCTCGTTCTCAATTTGCAGCACGTTGGTGTTGAGCTGCAAATGTTTGCCGTCCTTCATTAAACCAATCTTAGCGTACTCTTCCGAAGGCGTTTTAATCGCCCGCTTCAGCGCATCAACGTAGGTGTTCAGCTCGTTAAAGGTGATGCCAAGATTGCTCTGCGACTTGTTGGTATACCCCAGATCGCTCAAGCGCAGCGAAGTAGCATAAGGCAGGTAATACATGCCGCACTCGGTTTTCTCAAACGGTAACGCGCTCTCTTTTCCCTGCAGGAATGAGGAGCAGATAGCCGGAGAAGCGCCGAACAGGTAAGGGATCACCCAGCCGAAACGGTAATAGTTGCGGATCAGCCGGAAGTAGCCGGCGGAGATCGCCTCTTTGCCGCTGTCAGCGTCCTGAACGCCGCATTTAGCCTGCCAGAAAGCCATCGGCAGGGAGAAATTGTAGTGGACGCCGGAAATGGTCTGCATCAGCGCGCCATAGCGGTTTTTCAGCCCTTCGCGGTAAAGCGTTTTAAAACGGCCTGCATTAGAGGAGCCGTACTGCGCCAGCTCGATGTTCTGACCGTCGTCGATGTAACACGGCATGCTCAGTGGCCACATGCGCTCCTCGCCCAGCTCACGCGCCGTATGGCGATGAATATCGCGCAGGAAGGTCAGCATATGGTCAATGTCGCCATCAACCGGGGTAATAAATTCCAGGAGGGCTTCGGCGAAGTCCGTGGTAATCCATTTATGAGTAAACGCTGAGCCAAGGCTTTCCGGATGCCCGGTAGTGGCTAAATCGCCTTCTGGCGTCACGCGCAGCGTTTCACGCTCGAGACCACGGCAAATGCCTTTTACTGCTTCAGGGTGCTTTTCCAGCCAGGCCAAAGCCTGTGATACGTCCGGGATCAAATTGACCTCCCGCCTGTCGAATTTATTTTAATAAGCATAATTGTTTTCGCCGGTGATGAAGAGTCATCCCACGCAATTAGTGCCACCACGCCATGCCTTGTACCGTTGCAGCCGCGACAACGATGTAGCGTAGCGCTTTGCCAAGGCATAAAAAGAATATCACCGGCCCCCAGCTCAGGCGTAACCACCCGGCCAGAAGGCACAACAGATCGCCTATCAGCGGCATCCAGCTCAGTAAAAGCGTGGCTGGGCCAAAACGAGTCAACCAGTCGGTCGCTTTTCCCTGCCAGCGCGATTGGATGCGCTGCGGGAAAAAGCGCCCCAGAATAACGTTAGTCATACCGCCAAGGCTATTACCGATTGTTGCTATTATCACAAGAACCGATACCGGGCCGCTGCCGGCGACCAGCAGCGCCACAAGCACCGCTTCGGAGCTGCCTGGCAGCAGAGTCGCGCTCAGGAAGCTGCTGGTGAACAGTGAAAGGAGCGACAGCGTGTCGCTCACAGTAGGCGCACATCCACAGCATCCATCCCCGCACTGCGCGCGGCCTGAAGGCCAAAGTCAGCATCTTCAAACACAACACACTTTTCCGGCGCGACGCCCATCAGTTCGGCGCAGCGTAGGAAGGTATCAGGCGCAGGCTTATGGTGCTTAACATGATCTGCTGCCACCACTGCAGCAAAGTAGTGACGAAGACCCAGATGATTGAGCAGCGCTTCTGCAATATCGCTTTCGCTACCGGTCCCGACTGACATAGGACGGCGACCGTGCCAGGTTTTCACCACTTCAATCAGCGGCAGCGGGCGCACTGTATCCAGCAGCATAGCGCGTACGGCAGCGGTTTTTTCAGTTGCGAGACGGTGAGGATCGAGATCGGCATTGTGGCTTTCAATGATAGCAGCGGCAATTTTCCAGCTTGGCGCACCGTTCAGGGCAACCATCGCCTGCTCGTCAAAGCTCATACCATAGCGGCCAAGCGTTTCACGCCAGGCTTTGCGATGAGTCGGCTCCGTATCGAGAATTGTACCGTCCATATCAAAGATTAAACCGTCATAGCGATCGTACATCTCACCCTCACTTCACTGAATGTCGAGGCGTTACTGTAGCGTAAATGGCTGAAATTGTCGCTGTCTGTGGTCTGGGGGGCGTTGCGAAAAAGGGGTATCAAAAACTGGAGAAACAGGTGTCGATGGGGAATTTCAAAAAGCGTACAGAGGAGATATGGTGCATCCGGGAGGATGACTTAAAGATCACTGGGAGAATATGGTGCATCCGGGAGGATGACTCGCTGAAGGCTCGCCCTAAAGGGCCGTTGCTGAAGCAACGTTATCCTCCCTGGTGCTGGCGGAGAAATTGACTTTCTCTGTCACACCGTCATCGCTAATGATGCGGGAAAATATGGTGCATCCGGGAGGATTCGAACCTCCGACCGCTCGGTTCGTAGCCGAGTACTCTATCCAGCTGAGCTACGGATGCATCGGGATTACTGCTTTTACTGCTGACTCAATGTCGCTCATCATGCCGCAACACTGATGAAGATGGTACATCCGGGAGGATGACTCACCGAAGGCTCGCCCTAAAGGGCCGTTGCTGAAGCAACGTTATTCTCCCTGGTGCTGGCGGAGAAATTAACTTTCTCTGTCACACCGTCATCGCTAATGATGCGGGAAAGTATGGTGCATCCGGGAGGATTCGAACCTCCGACCGCTCGGTTCGTAGCCGAGTACTCTATCCAGCTGAGCTACGGATGCATCGGGGATACTGCTTTTACTGCTGACTCAGTACTGCCTACATTCTCAGGCAATACCGGAGAAGAATGGTGCATCCGGGAGGATTCGAACCTCCGACCGCTCGGTTCGTAGCCGAGTACTCTATCCAGCTGAGCTACGGATGCATCAGGATTACTGCTTTTACTGCTGACTCAGTACTGCCTACATTCTCAGGCAATACCGGAGAAGAATGGTGCATCCGGGAGGATTCGAACCTCCGACCGCTCGGTTCGTAGCCGAGTACTCTATCCAGCTGAGCTACGGATGCAAAATGGCGGTGAGGCGGGGATTCGAACCCCGGATGCAGCTTTTGACCGCATACTCCCTTAGCAGGGGAGCGCCTTCAGCCTCTCGGCCACCTCACCACACGCCTCTTTCGAGTGCTTCGGGTTACTCGTAAGAGCTTCTCGTCGCTGCGTGGCGCACATATTACTTTCTGGGACTTATAAGTCAAACAATTTTTCCCGACTCGCTATCGATTGCACAAATCACGTTCGATTAGCGTAATTTGGAGGCAAAAAGAGTGTTTTATCAACAGGCAAACGGCGGTAAGCGCGCAGAAACAGCTGGGCAATAAACGAAGCGAGAATGACATCAGCAGCAGAAAGAGAGGGAACAGCGGGAGGGAGGTGCGCCTCGCTGTAGTTCAGCGAGACGCGATATCTTTAGAAATTCGTTTGTTGAGATTTTTCAGCCTGGATACGTTGGTAGATCTCTTCGCGATGCACAGAGACCTCTTTTGGAGCGTTAACACCAATACGGACCTGGTTGCCTTTTACCCCTAGCACAGTCACCGTCACCTCATCCCCAATCATAAGGGTCTCACCAACTCGACGAGTCAGAATTAACATTCTTTGCTCCTTGAAAGATTAAAAGAGTCGGGTCTCTCTGTATCCCGGCATTATCCATCATATAACGCGAAAATGTAGCGGATGACAAATAGATAAAACGAACTCTGTCATAACATTACACTCTGTTATATCTAAGTTTAGCCGATATACACAACTTCAACCTGACTTTATCATTATTGATAGTATGTTAATGTTAGTACGCCATAACTGAGAACAGTCATGGCGTAGTACACTTTTAGTTATTTTCAGAGTTTTGCCGTAACCCAGGCTTCCACGCCGGCCAGTGCGCCAGGCAATGCTGCCGCATCTGTACCCCCGGCCTGAGCCATATCAGGACGACCGCCCCCTTTGCCACCAACCTGCTGTGCAACCATCCCCACCAGTTCCCCCGCCTTCACGCGGTCGGTCACATCTTTGGAGACACCAGCAATCAGAGACACTTTCCCTTCTGCCACAGTGGCCAGAACAATCACGGCGGAGCCAAGCTGATTTTTCAGGTCATCGACCATCGTACGCAACATCTTAGGCTCGACGTTGCTCAGCTCGCTTACCAGTAATTTAACGCCTTTTACTTCAACCGCTCTGCTGGAGAGATTTGCGCTCTCCTGCGAAGCCTGCTGTTCTTTCAGCTGCTGCAGCTCTTTCTCCAGCTGGCGAGTACGTTCCAGTACGGAACGAACCTTCTCATTCAGGTTCTGGCTGTCTCCCTTGAGCAACTGAGCGATATCATGCAGCTGGTCGCTTTGTGCATGAAGGTTAGCCAGTGCGCCTTCGCCGGTCACCGCCTCAATACGACGCACGCCCGCAGCCGTACCGGACTCGGCCACGATGCGGAACAGACCGATATCACCCGTACGGGACGCATGAGTACCGCCGCACAGCTCGGTGGAGAAGTCGCCCATGCTCAGAACGCGCACGTGATCGTCATATTTCTCACCGAACAGCGCCATTGCGCCCTTCGCTTTCGCCGCTTCGAGGTCCATTACGTTGGTTTCGACAGGCAGGTTACGACGAATTTGCGCGTTGACGATATCTTCTACGGCACGAATTTCAGCCGGCTTCATCGCTTCAAAATGCGAGAAGTCGAAACGCAGGCCTTTATCGTTTACCAGGGAACCTTTCTGCGCAACATGAGTGCCCAGAACCTGGCGCAACGCAGCATGCAGCAGGTGCGTTGCGGAGTGGTTCAGGCGAATGCGAGCGCGACGGGCTTCGTCAACTTTCGCTTCAACGCTGTCGCCCACTTTTAACACGCCGGACACCAGCTTGCCCAGGTGACCGATAGCCTGACCATATTTCTGAGTATCGTTAACCGCGAAGTCGACGCCGTTGGCTTTAACGGTACCTTTATCGCCTACCTGGCCGCCTGACTCACCGTAGAACGGCGTCTCGTTCAGCACGACGACCGCTTCCTGACCCGCAGTGAGCTGGTCAACGGATTTGCCGTCAACGAACAGCGCGGTCACTTTCGCGTTCAGATCGAGGCTGTCGTAGCCTTTAAATTCAGAAGCAGAATCCACGCGGATCATGCTGTTGTAGTCCGCACCAAAACCGCTGGACTCGCGCGCACGGCGGCGCTGCTCTTCCATTGCGGCTTCAAAGCCCGCTTCATCAACTTTGATGTTGCGCTCGCGGCAGACGTCAGCCGTCAGATCCACAGGGAAACCATAGGTGTCATACAGGCGGAAAGCGGTTTCACCGTCCAGCGTGTCGCCCTTCAGCTTCGCCAGCTCATCATCCAGCAGCGCCAGGCCACGTTCCAGCGTACGGGCAAACTGCTCTTCTTCCGTTTTCAGAACTTGCTCAACCAGCGCCTGCTGTTTTGCCAGTTCTTCGCCCGCAGCGCCCATCACCTCAACTAACGGCCCCACAAGCTTATAGAAGAAGGTCTCTTTCGCACCCAGCATATTGCCGTGACGGATAGCACGGCGAATGATACGGCGCAGAACATAACCACGGTTTTCGTTAGAAGGCGTTACGCCGTCGGCAATCAGGAACGCGCAAGAACGGATGTGGTCCGCAATAACGCGTAGAGATTTGTTAGACAGGTCGGTCGCGCCGGTCACTTCTGCAACGGACTGGATCAGCTTTTTGAACAGATCGATATCGTAGTTGGAGTTAACGTGCTGAAGAACAGCGGCAATACGCTCCAGACCCATACCGGTATCCACCGACGGTTTTGGCAGCGGCAGCATAGTGCCGTCAATCTGACGGTTAAACTGCATGAACACGATGTTCCAGATCTCAATATAGCGGTCGCCGTCTTCTTCAGGACTCCCCGGAGGGCCGCCCCAAATGTGATCGCCGTGATCGTAGAAAATCTCGGTGCACGGACCGCAAGGACCGGTGTCGCCCATCTGCCAGAAGTTATCGGATGCGAAGGCGGCGCCTTTGTTATCGCCAATGCGAATAATGCGCTCGCGCGGCACGCCAACTTCTTTTTCCCAGATCTCATAGGCTTCGTCATCAGTTTCATAGACGGTCACCCACAGACGCTCTTTCGGCAGAGCGAACCAGTTTTCACCGGTCAGCAGTTCCCAGGCAAAGCTAATCGCATCGCGTTTGAAATAGTCGCCAAAGCTGAAGTTACCCAGCATTTCGAAGAAGGTATGGTGGCGTGCGGTGTAACCGACGTTTTCCAGATCGTTATGCTTGCCGCCTGCACGGACGCAACGCTGAGACGTTGTTGCACGTGAGTAGTTACGCTTGTCGAGACCCAGGAAGACATCCTTGAACTGGTTCATCCCGGCATTGGTAAACAGCAAAGTCGGATCGTTATTCGGAACCAGGGAGCTGCTCGCTACAACCTGGTGACCTTTACTATGGAAAAAATCGAGAAACGCCTGACGGATCTCAGCGGTGCTCTTGCTCATAATTATCCTGGAATCAAGCTAACGAAGAGTTGTAAACCTGCCATAACGGCCGTAACGCAGACGGCTCAGGCCAGCTTACCTGGAAAAAAGTGGGAATAAGATAAGTTTTCTGGCGTGGGAAGTAAAATCCAGTGTTGCCTTAATCAGCAAAATTTCGCCAGATCTCCTGAATGTCTTCCATAAAGAAGCCACGATAGAGAAGAAAACGCTGCACTTTTGCCTTTGCCTGCCACTCTGTCGGCAGCGGTGTGCCAAACTTTCGTTCGGCCAGCTCACGCGCCAGCGGCTGCCAGTCAATTTCACAGGCCATCATCGCCGACTCGCCAGTTTCCCGAGCGATGCCCTTTTGCTTCAGTTCCTGGCGAATACGCTGTGGGCCATAGCCTTTCCGGCTGCGGCTGGCAATAAAACGTGACGCAAACTGAACGTCATCCAGCCAGCGATGTTCATAGCACCAGGCTATGACCTTATCGATCTCCTCCTGCGTTATCTCCGGCTCGTCCTCCCGGGCAAACTTTGCCGCAAAGGCAGAAGGTGTAGCCAACTTATGGCGCAGCTCATGCTCGCTATGGTCGCGCATGGCAAGTATACGGGTGGCCTTATCTAAAAGGCGGGCAAAGGGAGTGCGGCGGGGAGAAGCGGCGTTATCTGGCATAAAGTCGTGTGGCAAAGGTTGGGGTTATCAGAGAGGAGAAAAGCATAAAGGGCCGCATTTGCGGCCCTTACAGTTTTAGAAGTCTTCGTTGGTTTCAACCGCGTCTGCGTCGTGGTCATCTACCGTGAAGTCTGGCGTGCTGTCCTGGTTATTCAGCAGCATTTCGCGCAGTTTCTTCTCGATTTCTTCAGCCATTGGCTTGTTCTCTTTCAGGAAGTTGCTGGCGTTTGCCTTGCCCTGTCCGATTTTTTCGCCGTTGTAGCTGTACCATGCACCCGCTTTCTCAATCAGCTTGTGCTTCACGCCCAGGTCAACCAGCTCGCCGTAGAAGTTGATACCTTCGCCGTAGAGGATCTGGAATTCAGCCTGTTTAAACGGTGCTGCAATTTTGTTCTTCACAACCTTCACGCGGGTTTCGCTGCCGACGACGTTTTCGCCATCTTTCACCGCACCGATGCGACGAATGTCGAGGCGCACAGAGGCATAGAACTTCAGCGCGTTACCGCCGGTAGTGGTTTCCGGGTTACCGAACATCACGCCAATTTTCATACGGATCTGGTTGATGAAGATCAGCAGCGTGTTGGACTGCTTCAGGTTACCCGCCAGCTTACGCATCGCCTGGCTCATCATACGTGCCGCAAGGCCCATGTGAGAGTCACCGATTTCACCTTCGATTTCCGCCTTCGGCGTCAGTGCCGCAACGGAGTCGACGATAATGACGTCAACCGCACCGGAGCGTGCCAGCGCGTCACAGATTTCCAGCGCCTGCTCGCCGGTATCCGGCTGGGAGCACAGCAGGTTGTCGATATCAACGCCCAGCTTCTTGGCGTAGACCGGGTCCAGCGCGTGTTCGGCATCGATAAACGCACAGGTTTTACCGCTGCGCTGCGCGGCGGCGATAACCTGCAGGGTCAGCGTGGTTTTACCGGAAGATTCAGGCCCGTAGATTTCTACGACACGGCCCATCGGCAGGCCGCCCGCGCCCAGCGCGATGTCCAGTGAAAGTGAACCGGTAGAGATCGTTTCCACGTCCATGGAACGGTCTTCACCCAGGCGCATGATGGAGCCTTTACCAAATTGTTTTTCAATCTGGCCCAGTGCTGCCGCTAACGCCTTCTGTTTGTTTTCGTCGATAGCCATTTCTACTCCTGTCATGCTGAGTGATGCGCTGATTCGCACCCCCGCGTTCTCAATACTGTTTCGTTGAGGCAATTATACTGTACAGTCATACAGTATCAAGTTTATTTTTTAGAAAATCATCCCACAGGCTTTGCAGGGCGTATTCCGTGGCCTGGCGGCGCACAGCATCCCGGTCGCCGTCAAAGCGCTGCACCTTTGCCAGCGTTCTGCCTTGCTTATCTGCGAAGCCAAACCACACCGTACCGACCGGCTTTTCATCGCTGCCGCCGTCCGGCCCGGCGATACCGCTGACGGACACGGCATAATGAGCCCTCGCTGCGGCAAGCGCACCTTGCGCCATCTCAAGCACCACGCCCTCGCTGACGGCGCCATAGGCTGCCAGCGTCCGCTCATTCACGCCGATCAGCTGATGCTTGGCCTCATTGCTGTAGGTCACAAAGCCCCGCTCAAACCAGGCGGAACTCCCCGACACGTCGGTAATGACTTTCGCTATCCAGCCGCCGGTACAGGACTCTGCGGTGGTCACGGTGGCCCCAAGCCGAGCAAGGGCGCTTCCGACCTGCTTGCTTAGCTCAAACAATGCGCTGTCTGTCATGCTGGCTCCGATTGTAGACATATCAATAACCAACACGATAGCACTTTACGGACGTTTCAGGGGATTACATCAGGATATACGGGAAGGGTTCCAGAAATGAAACGGCCAGCGAAAGCTGGCCGGAGGGAGAAGACTATTTCATGCTGTTGGCAATGGTGTTCACGTTGTGCTTGAACGCCATTTCGTAGGTACTTGCCGGGCCACCTGGGCCGGAAAGCGCCTCAGGATAGAGCTCACCGCCGGGCTTAGCACCGGTCGCGCCGGCAATTTGCTTCACCAGACGCGGATCGGTCTGATTTTCGATGAAGTAGGTAGAGATATGTTCATCTTTCAGCTGTTTGATTAGAGAGGCAACGTCGCTGGCGCTGGCCTGGGCTTCGGTTGAAAAGCCCACCGGTGCCAGGAAGGTCACGCCATAAGCTTCACCGAAATAGCCGAACGCATCGTGGCTGGTAAGGACCTTACGGTGTGACTGAGGGACATCTGCAAAGCGTTTTTTCGCCCAGCTGTCGAGCTGCTTCAGGCGTGCCGCGTAGCTATCACCGCTTTTGCGGATTGCCGCTGCATCCTGTGGGTCGGCTGCAGCCAGCGCCGCGGTGATATTTTCCGCGTAGGTTGCCCCGTTTGCCGCACTGTTCCACGCATGTGGATCGGTAATCGATTTGCCATCTTCTTCCATACTGCGGGTAGTGATCCCCTGTGAAGCGACAATAACTTTCCCTTTATAGCCTGATGCGGTCACCAGGCGATCCATCCACCCTTCCATGCCGAGCCCGCTAACGATCACGACGTCCGCGTTACGCAACGCCACGCTGTCTTTGGGTGACGGCTCAAAGCTATGCGGGTCACCATCCGGCCCAACCAGGCTTGTGACCTTCACATGGTCGCCGCCAACCTGTTTTGCCATATCCGCCAGTACGGTGAAACTTGCCACCACATTCAGCGTCTTAGCCGCAGCCATCTGGCTGGAAAGCGCCAGAGCCAGCGCAATACCAATCCCTAAACGTTTCATTTAACCCCCTTTATGATTGCCAATTTCCTACGCAGCAGGCTCCCTGCAAGCACGCTGCGCGGTCCGAAAAGTATTGAGATAAAGAATGCGACGCTCGCCGTAAGCACAATGGCCGGCCCGGCGGGTAACGAGGCGTAGAAAGACCACACCAGCCCTAACCAGGCACAAATAAGCCCACACAGTACGGCAAGGAGAATCGAGCCCGGCAGCGTCTTAGCCCAGCAGCGCGCGGCGATCGCAGGCAGCATCATGAGGCCAACGGACATTAATGTGCCGAGGATCTGGAAACCGGCCACCAGGTTCAGCACCAGCAGCGCCAGAAACGTGCCGTGGATCAGCGACGGCAGCCGCTTGTTGTTAACCTGCAAAAAACTGCGGTCAAAGGATTCCATCACCAGCCCGCGATAAAGCAACGCCAGGGCAACCAGCGTCCCGCTGGCGATCAGGCCAACAAACTTAATGGCCTCGCCATCCACGGCGAGAATCGAGCCAAACAGTAAATGCAGCAGGTCAACGCTGGAGCCGCGTAAAGAAATCAGCGTCACGCCGAGCGCCAGAGAACCGAGGTAGAACCCGGCAAAGCTGGCATCTTCTTTTAGCGGTGTTCTGGCGCTCACCCAGCCGGAAAGCAAAGCGACCAGCACGCCTGCGATAAAGCCCCCGATACCCATCGCCACCAGCGACATGCCGGCAACCAGATACCCCACGGCGACGCCGGGTAAAATGGCGTGAGAAAGCGCATCCCCCACCAGGCTCATGCGGCGCAGCAGAAGAAAAATGCCAAGCGGAACGGTACTCAGGGAAAGCGCCAGGCAGGCCACCAGCGCCCGACGCATAAAACCATAGGCCACAAAAGGCTCAATAAAGAGATGATAAATCATGCTGTTTGTACCAGGCGTGGGCGAAAGGAGGCGTATTGCGCTAAGGCCTCATCGGCGTTACCCCACTGGTAACCCTCCGAGGTGAGCAGCAGCACTTCAGGAAAGTGACGGCGCACCAGCTCATTGTTATGCAGCACGCTGATGAGGGTCTTTCCATCCCGATGCATCTGGCACATCAGTTCCATTAAAAATTCACTGGTCTGCGCGTCGACGCCGGTAAACGGCTCATCGAGCAGCACCAGAGGCGCGTCCTGCACCAGCAGGCGGGCAAAAAGCATACGCTGAAACTGCCCCCCGGAGAGCACATCAATCGGACGCAGGTAGTGCTCACTTAAGCCAACGCGCTCAATGGCCTCCATCACGCGTTCACGGTGTTTGCGGCCCAGGCCAGAAAATAGCCCTCGTCCCGGCCAGCTTCCCATGCAAACCACGTCATAAACCGTGGCGGGAAACTGCCTGTCCATCTCTCCTAACTGCGGCAGCCAGGCAATACGCGGGCGCATATTGTCCTGAAAGTTAACGCTGCCGGAAATCGGAGGCAGTAGCCCGGCCAGCGTCTTTAAGAGCGTGGACTTACCGCAGCCGTTAGCGCCGATCACCGCCGTCATACTTCCGCGCTGAAAATGGCCGCTGATGGCCGAGACCACCACGTTGCCGTAGTAGCCCAGTTCAAGATTCTTCAATTCGATCATGGCAGGATGACCGCCCAGTGAATGGCGCCCCACAGTATGAGGATCAGCGCGGCCACAAGGGCTACGCGCAGCAGCCCGGAAAGGCTGAATAAGGAAGAGGGAGCAACAGCGGACATACCGACACCAATATTGTTTCGTTATAACATAACATAAGGCAATGCAAGCGAGTTGTAAATTCCTGATGCAGAATTCGGGATAAACGAAGCGTAAACCGGGAGGGATAAAACCAGACCTGAAGCAAACGGGCCCGCCCGAAGGGCGAGCCAGACAGACTACTGTACGCGGGCCAACGCCACGGCTTGCCCTAATTGCCACACAGCCATCGCATAATGGGTGCTGTGGTTATAGCGCGTAATGGCGTAGAAGTTCGGCAAACCGTACCAGTACTGATAACGATCGCCCATATCCAGCCGCAGCAGGCTTACTTGCTGATGGTTTCCGAGTGAACCCTGCGGGCTCAGCCCGGACTGGCCAAGCGCCGCAACGGTGTATTTGGTATTGAAGCCGTTAGCCAGCCCCGGCACCTGGCCGTTAGCCGGCACGGCAACCATATCACCTTTCTCCCAGCCGTGAGCTTTGAAGTAGTTCGCCACGCTGCCGATAGCGTCCTCCGGGTCCCACAGGTTCACGTGCCCGTCGCCGTTGAAGTCCACCGCGTACTCTTTAAATGAGGAAGGCATGAATTGCCCGTAGCCCATTGCTCCGGCAAAAGAGCCCTTCAACGCCAGCGGATCGTCGCCTTCGTTACGCGCCATCAGCAGGAAGGTTTCCAGCTCGCCTGCAAAGTATTGCGCGCGACGCGGGTAGGCAAAGGCCAGCGTAGCCAGCGCATCCACAATGCGTGTTTTGCCCATTACGCGCCCCCACCGGGTTTCAACGCCGATGATCCCAACGATGATTTCCGGCGGCACGCCATAAACCTGGTAAGCGCGGTTCAGGGCAGACTCATACTGGTTCCAGAACTTAACGCCGTTTTGCACGTTATCCGGGGTGATGAATTTCCCACGATAGCGCAGCCACGCGCCGTTCGGCCCGGCTGGCGGGGCGGTCGTTGGCGCCTGCTGATCCATGAGTCGTAGCACGTAGTCCAGACGTTTTGCCTGGGACAGCACTTCATGCAGCTGGCGACGGTCAAAGCCATGCTCATTCACCATTTTATCGATAAATTTCTCTGCTTCCGGGTTGTAAGCAAAGTCACCGGTTTGCATAAATACATCGTGCTGCGGCTGCAGCAGGAAACCGCCCGACGGCGTGCCGCTGGTCTGCTGCTGCGCGGCGGTTTTCGGTTTACTGCTACAGGCAGAGAGTAAAACCAGGATTGGAAGGAGTGCTGCGGCTGAATAACGCATCTGATGGGCTGTCCCTGTGAATATTCGCGAAAGTTGCCCAATAATGGTAATCCATAATCCCCCATCTGAGTAAGTCTCTCTGCGCCCTTCCATCTTTAAAATAGCACCGGTAGCCCAAGCGCACGTTTCACTTCATCGGCCGTTTGCTGAGTAAGCGCTCGCGCTTTTTCACTCCCTGCTTTAAGCACCTCATTCAGATACGCTTTGTCCTCAATAAAACGATTTCTCCGCTCTCTTATTGGCGCGAGCAGGTTTTGCAGACAGGTTTCCAGTTCGTTCTTACATTGGCGATCGCCGAGCCCGCCGCGCTGGTAGTGCTCTTTCATCGACGCAACCTGTTGTTTGTCTTCATGGAAAGCATCCAGATAAGTGAACACCACGTTACCTTCAACTTTTCCCGGATCGCTGACGCGCAGATGTTCCGGGTCGGTAAATATGGCGCTGACGGCCTGATGGATCTGGCGTTCACTGGCGGAAAGGGTGAGCGTATTACCCAGCGATTTTGACATTTTGGCATTTCCGTCAACGCCCGGCAGGCGGCTTACCGGGCTGAGCAGCGCTTTACAGCTGGTTAATATCGGCGCCGTCGTCAGGCTATTCATCTTGTGCACGATTTCGTTGGTCTGTTCGATCATCGGCAGCTGATCGTCCCCTACCGGGACCAGGCTAGCTTTAAAAGCGGTGATATCGGCCGCCTGGCTTATCGGGTAAACAAGAAATCCGGCAGGAAGAGAGCGGGCAAAACCCTTCTGGGCAATCTCACTTTTGACCGTCGGGTTTCTTTCCACGCGCGCGACGGTAACGATGTTCATATACAGCATGGTGAGTTCAGCAAGCGCGGGCAGTGAAGATTGCAGGCAGATCGTCGATTTCTGCGGATCAATGCCCACCGCCAGATAGTCCGCCATCACCTCGAGGATATTCCCTGAAACCTTCTCCGGGCGACTGCCGTTATCGGTTAATCCCTGAAGGTCGGCCACCAGAATATACTGCTGATGCTCGTGCTGAAGCTGAACGCGCTGGCGGAGTGAGCCGACATAATGCCCGAGATGAAGCTGCCCGGTTGGGCGATCGCCGGTAAGAATGGTTTGCTGTAAAGCTTGTGGACTGTTCATAAGCGCCTCCTGAGGCTGATAAATCTGGCCGGAGGGCGAACGGATAAAACGAAATAGCCGCCTTCCGGCGGCTATTAGAAAAGGGTGAACGAATTTCTGCCGCCTCTAAAGAGACAGCCACCAACGGGTAACGATAAGGGCGGTGTGTTTTCTGTTCATTGCGCTACCCTATCATATTTCACTGCGGTTTCCGTAGCGTGTTTTAAAAGTTTATAATTTCACTGTCGTTCGCAAGATCCCCTCGCGACGTAAAGATAAAAGGGAAATTTGGGAATCTATGGTTGTTATGAATGATCCTTCGCCTGGCGTACTGTCGGTCTTCGATTTTGACGGCACGTTGACCCACAGCGATAGCTTTGTCCCGTTCCTGCGGTTTGCCTTTGGGCGTAAAACCTTTGCGCGGAAGATGATGCGTATGGTCAGGCCAACGCTCAAATGCCTGCGCCGTAAGCTGACCCGTGATGAATTAAAAGAGGTGCTGATTTCCACCTTCTTAACCGGCGTCAACGAGCAGTGGATTAAGGAGAAGGCCGAAGTTTACTGCGCGAAAAACTTCGAAAAAATGATGCGTCCGCGTGGGTTAATGGCGGTCGCTGCCGAGCTGCGTTCTGGCGCAGAAGTTACGCTTTGCTCCGCTTCCCCGGCCATCGTGCTAAAGCCGTTCGCCGAGCGCCTGGGCGTTAAGCTTATCGCTACTCAGCTTGAAGTCGTTGACGGCATTCTGACCGGCCGCATCAACGGCCATAACTGCCGCTGCGATCAGAAAATTCAGCGTCTGGAACAGGTATATGGGCCGCTTAATCAGCTTCATTTACGCGCCTGGGGGGATTCAAGAGGGGATTATGAACTGCTGACCGCCGCAAGAGATTACCACTGGCGCTATTTCCACCGCGCCTGGTCTCGTCGCCGTTCACCTATTGAAAGATTACGCCTCGACAAACCTCTCTGAGACAGGTGAACAAAACGCCTTCACCTGAAAGAGTCAGACTGCTGACATACCTCTGGCGAAAGAAGAAATACCGACGGCTCGTCAAAAAAAAGAAAATCAATTTATTGATTTTCGGCTAATAGCCACAAAGAGGGAAAAACCACGCTTTTTCCCTCTTTGTTAGCAACCTCACACCCTCGCCTGAAGGCGTCCTTCAATCCGCTTAATTCTTGCTGTCGCTCGATTCAGGTTTTGCCGGGAACATCACGCTGAGGATGATGCCCACCGCCAGCACGCCGAGCACAACATACAGGCTGGCGGTAGCAGAGATGCTATAACCGTGATGCCAGATGTGTTCGCTGGCATTGAGGCCAAGTTTAACCGCGATAAAGAACAGCAGCACCACCACGGCTTTTTCAAGGTGGACAAGGTACTGTTTTAACGCCTCCAGCACGAAATAGAGCGTACGCAGACCAAGGATCGCGAACATCATTGCGCTGTAGACGATAAGCGGTTCACGGCTGACGGCAATGATCGCCGGAACAGAGTCAAAAGCAAACATCACATCAGAGAGTTCAACCACCGCCACGCACAGCATCAGCGGCGTAGCGTAAAGCGCGGCTTTTTTTACTCGCCCGACGGAGATCGCCTGGTTCTCTGGCTTCTCAAGCTCCCGGTCGACCTCCGCCTGGTTAAGCAGGAATTTGCGTCCTGCAAGCTTTGGCCAGAGGGGGAAAAACCGCTTAACCAACCGGTAGGCCAGATGCTGGGAATAGTCCTCGACCTCTTCCTCCCCGCCGTCGCCTTTCAGCATCATCACCGCCGTCCAGGCCACAATGAGCGCAAACACGATTTCAACATAGGGCCCAAGGGAGAGCAGTCCGGTGCCGATGGCGACAAAAATCCCCCTGAACACAATCGCCCCGATAACGCCCCAGTACAGCACGCGGTGTCGGAAGCGATCCGGGATGCCGAACCAGGCAAAAATTGCCATCATGACAAACAGATTATCGACCGAAAGCACCTTCTCAAGCGCATAGCCGGTGACAAACAAACTGGCGACTTCTGCACCATGATGCACATACAAAAAACCGGCAAAAAGCATTGCCACTGTAACCCAGAACACCGACCACAGTGCGGCACTTTTCAGCGAGACAGGCTCGTCTTTGCGGTGCATAAAGAGGTCGATGAAAATGGCACCCACCGAGAGCGCAATAAATACCGCCACCGTTTCGGTCGGGAAACCAATATGTGTAGAGACCATATTTTATCCTTGAGGAATGACGGAAGCTGCGTCAGAGCATCCGAGCGCCGCTTCACTCCATTCAGGATAAGTCCTTCCGGAAAAAATGGTATATTTTTTCTGGCATTGGCGAATAAATGGTCATCTGAGTTAGATCGAACGGGGTTCTCGCATCGATTCGGCTCACAAAGATGAAACAGCATTGAGCTCCTGAGCACATAGAACGAACAAGTTGGAAATTTATTCCCAAGTAATAAATTTTTTTTAGCCCCTTACATTACATTAATAAAAGAAGGGAAATAAAAGTGATTAACGATTACCCCTGCCATTCCTGATGCTATTTTAAATAGATTGATTTGACCTTTTTTATTAATAGGCAAAGATATAAATCTTAAACAAATAATAAACATTTGTTAGCAGACGTAACTGCCCTGGCGGGTGCCTCATTTATCACCGAAAGAAGCAGGCCAATACCATTTAAAAAATCAATATATTGATAATTAAAATAGAATATTTGACTTAGGGAAGTTAAAAATAAAAACCATTTTTACTTATGAAATAGAGCATTGCACCTCAGGCTACACTCCTGACGCTCTCGCCCGCCTCCCCATTGACAACGAATTTCCTGCATATTAATTTTTCTATTCGCTTAATAACCTGCAAGGCGACTTACCCTCCTGTATCCACTGCAGGAAAAAACTCTGACAACACCAACACCATCATGCTCAATATTAATTAAAAGAGAGTTATCATGTTTAAAAACCTTTCCGTTGGCTCGCGAATTTCCGGCAGCTTTATCATTATTTTATTGACGCTGGTTGTTCTGACGCTGGTGGCGATAATGCAGGTAAATAAAATAAATAATGCCCTGATTACCATTAACGATATCAATAATGTTAAGCAGCGCTATGCCGTTAACTTCCGCGGCAGCGTGCACGACCGCTCGATAGCCATCCGCGACGTGACGCTGGTTCCTGCCGGCGAACTGCCTGGCGTAATCGACCATATCCGTAAGCTGGAACAGGATTACCAGGCATCCGTTCAGCCGATGGAGGGCATCTTTTCCCTGGGCAATGACGTCACCCCGGCAGAACGCTCGCAGTACGAAAAGATAAAAGAAGCCGAGCAGCAAACTCTGCCGCTGGTGAATGAAATTATTTCTCTGCAGCAAAAAGGCGACGTGGAGGGCGCACGCCGGATAATCCTTAATCAGGCTCGTCCGGCATTTGTTAACTGGCTGGCAACCATAAACGGCTTCATTGACATGGAAACGCAGCTGAACGATACGCTTGCCAATACCGCTCGGGGCATCGCACGCACATTCCATCTTTTAATGCTGACCCTTGCGCTGGCTGCAGTGGCGCTTGGCCTGCTCATCACCTGGTCGACAACGCGCAAAATCACGCTTTCTCTCGGCGGTGAACCAGTCGATTTGCTGCGAATGACCAACGCCATCGCGGCCGGAGATCTGACGCAAACCCCTGCGCTGCGCAAAAAAGACACCAGCAGCATTCTGGCCTCCCTCACCCATATGCAAAACGCTCTACGTCAGCTGGTGCTAGAAGTACGCAGCAATGCCGAAGGGGTGGCCAGCGCAAGCGCTGAAATTGCAAAAGGAAGCAGCTCGCTCTCTGCTCGTACCGAAAACCAGGCTGCCGCCCTGCAGCAAACTTCGGCGGCCATGGACCAGGTGGCAGGCACCGTACGCAACAATGCAGAAAGCGCGCAGTATGCCAGTAAGCTAGCCAGCTCCGCTTCCAGCGAAGTTGCTCAGGGCAGTGAAATGGTGCAGGGCATCGTCAGCACCATGGAGGAGATTACTCAGGAGTCAGTACGCATTGCGGATATCACTTCTGTCATTGAAGGCATTGCTTTCCAGACCAATATTCTGGCGCTTAACGCAGCGGTTGAGGCCGCCAGAGCCGGTGAACAGGGGCGAGGTTTCGCCGTTGTCGCCACCGAGGTTCGCGCTCTTGCGCAGCGTTCATCCAGCGCTGCAAAAGAAATCAAAGGCCTGATTACGGGCTCTGTCCAGCGGGTGAACAGCGGTGCACAGGAGATCGATCGGGCGGCGGAAACCATGAGCAAGATTTTGACTACCGTCAGCCAGGTGAACAGTATTGTGAACGAAATTGCGCATAATTCGGCGGAGCAGGCGGCCGGCGTTAACGAGGTCGCACAGGCCGTCGCGCAAATGGATAAGAATCTTCAGCAGAACGTCTCCCTGGTAGAGGTGACCTCCTCTACCGCGACATCGCTCGATACCCAATCCCGCATCCTGCGTGAAACGGTGAGCGTTTTCCAGGTCGCTTCCTGACGCGGGAAGAAAAACGGGGGAAGAGTTATTCCCCGTTTTTCTTATTTCGGTATGTGAATCACCAGATGGCTGTTATCGTCTTTATCATTCAGCGAGCAGCCTGTGCCCTGCTCACTAGCGCTAAAGGCGACGACCGGGCCAGGACGCATATCCTTCGGCCCCTGCTCACGGCTGTGATGAAAATGCCCGCCGCCGCCCCAAACCAGCGTTTTCCTGGCGCCAATCGCACGCTCCTCCTTTTCCGTTGCGGCGTTCCACGCCCCGTTCAACGCCAGCCTCTTATTCATATATCTGATAGCTTCCATTGGCGTTTTTGGCGCCGCGCCCGCGATATGGCGGTCGATGCCGGCTACGGCAATTCCGGCTTTGTGCGCTTCATAAAGTGCCCCGGCCACTTTGTCTACCCAGGCCTCACCGTGTTTCGACCAGGCATTCATGATGAAGTTTTTTGTTGCCTCTTTTCCATGAGCCAGCGCCTCTCGAAACAGAGCATTGTCGCTGTACTTCACAAACTCTACCGCCAGCAGCTCTACTCCCGCCTTTTTCAACTCGGGAATGGCATGCCGGACGAAATCCGGAATTGCGTGCTGGCCATGGAGATCGCCAAGGTAGGCAAGCTTGTTATCATGGAACAGGTCCGCCAGCGCCTGGACAGCGTCGTTTACCGGCGGCTTAATTTTGATATCAGGATGGATCCTTGCGCTGGCACTGAGCGTGGCAGGCTGAACGCGGCTTGACTGGCCGACTGCAGAAAACATGGTTATCTCCACTGTTGCGATGTTTTCTGGTGAGTGGCTGGCAGAAAATTCAGTTCCGGGCCGACGAGCGAAAAATATGTATCTAAAAGCGACGCCCATACGCTAATGATGCATTGGTGTTTTATTATTGAATAATATAGATATTTATTTATATATTATTTAAACCTACAATTCTACCTATAGAATATGTGAGCAGTGAATATCAGATGCTCATAGTTGCTGGAATTTTTGTTCAGCACGCTTAGCCATATACTTCAAAGCCCTGCAGGCCCCCCTCCCACTTCATTAATCCTACCCACTATTAGTTGACACGCGACTAAGTGAGTAAACTCTCGACCAGAGGTCGATTACTCATGACAAAACCAGCATCAACCAGCAAAACAGCCAGTAAATAGTACACACCCGAATTCCGCGATGAGGCACTGAAACTGGCTGAGCGTATTGGTGTCGCTGCCGCCGCCCGTAAAGTCAGCCTGTATGAATCACAGCTCTACAACTGGCGCAGTAAACAACAGCAGCAAATGACATTCTCAGAACGGGAGAACAAACTGACTGCTGAAAATGCCCGCCTCAAACGCTAACTGGCTGAGCAGGCAGAGGAGCTGGCCATTCTCCAAAAGGCCGCGACAGACTTCGCGAAGCGCCTTAAATGAAGTATGTCTTCATCGAAAAGCATCAGGCTGACTTCAGCGTCAAAGCCGTGTGTCGCGTGCTCCTGAGTGCCCGAAGCGGTTTGTATGCGCGGCTCAAACGTCGCCATCAAGCCGGCCCAAACCACCAGTTCCGGCTCATCTGTGATATTGCTGTCAGTCAGGCATTCACTGGGGCATAGCAGCGTTATGGTGTGCCTCGTCTCGCCGAAGAACTGCCTGAATATAATTTCAAAACCATCGCCGCCAAACTGCGCAGTCAGGAACTGCGGGCGAAAGCCAGCCAGAAGTTCAGCCCAGTCAGTTATCGTTCATACAAGCCGTGGTGACCAGTACTGAACAGCGGATTATCAGGTATTGCTGAAGCGGCATAGCCTGCACAGCTGCATGAGCGCAAAAGGTTTCTGCTACGATAATGCGTATGCGAAAAGCTTCTTTCATTCGCTGAAAGTAGAGTGTATCCACGAGGAACGCTTTATCAGCCGGGAAATAATGCGGACGACGGTGTTTAATTATATCGAGTGTGATTACAATCGGTGGCGTCGTCACAGTGCCTGTGACGGTCTCAGCCCGGTACAATTTGAAAACGAAAATCTCGCTTAGGGCTGTGTCCACATTACATGGGTGGGATCACATACCTTTCCAAAAAGCTTTCGGTGTACAGCATGTAAGTTCTACGAACGTCTGCTGAGTGCCAGAAGCGGGCATCGTGAAGATGCCTAGAATAATAACTACTTAGAGTCGATTCAGTACGATATCTCCACACCTAATGACTAATATGCTGTGATGTTGGCAACTTGCCCTAATATCATCTAATAACGTAAAGTGAGCACAAACAGACGAAAATTACCTCTTTCAGGTCATAATGGGTATCTTGGATGATCAAAAACCATCTTTCTAGGTTGATGGGGGAGCGGAGACTCAAAATTTCAGATGTTTCGCGAGACACTGGGATAAACAGGGGGACCCTGACGAGGATGTATCACGAGACCCTAGTGAGGATTGATTTAGAAACGATTAATACTCTCTGTGAGTATCTCTCCGTTTCTGTAGGCGAGCTGCTCGAATATCAAAAAGGCGAGAACAATACATGAGTAGTAAGCAGGCAAAAACCATGATTTCCTTGTTTAGCGGAGCCGGAGGCTTAGACTTAGGGCTGAGCGCAGCAGGATTTACTAACAAGCTCTGCGTAGAAATTGATCCCATTGCACAGCAAACTCTCGCTTTAAACCACCCCAAGTGGAAACTTGCCTCACCGGGTGACATTCATGCATTGGCTCCCAGTGAATTGTTAAGACAGTCAGGACTAAAGCCCAAAGAGTTGACCCTGCTTGCCGGTGGGCCGCCCTGCCAGCCATTTTCCAAGTCTGGATATTGGGTTACAGGCGATACTGATCGACTAACCGACCCGAGAGCTAAAACCCTGAAGGCCTATCTCGATATCGTCCGCGAAGCACAGCCGGAAGTGATATTGCTTGAGAACGTCAAAGGCATTGCTTATTCCGACAAGGATGAAGGGTTACAACTGTTGGTAAATGAGCTGAACAAGATCAATCGAGAGAAAAAAACTAATTACCATCCACATGTAATATCTCTAAACGCAGCTGACTATGGTGTTCCTCAGTCACGAGAACGTGTATTTATCGTTGCCAGCAGAGATGGAAAGCATTTTAAACTGCCTGCGCCAACGCATTTCGATCCTGATAAACTAAATGGTCATGGGCAACCTCATTTAACTACGTGGGATTCGATTGGCGATTTGGATGTCGATATTTGGTTGGATGAGGTTAAACCTTCAGGCAAATGGGCGGAGCTTTTACCAACAATTCCTGAAGGCCAAAACTACCTCTGGCATACCGAGAAAATGGGTGGGCTTCCCTTATTCGGTTGGAGAACTCGCTTTTGGTCATTTCTTTTAAAGCTCGCGAAAGACAAACCAAGTTGGACGATTCAAGCTCAGCCAGGCCCAGCAACAGGACCTTTCCACTGGAAAGGCAGACTACTTTCGATTCGTGAACTAGCCCGCCTACAAACTTTTCCTGATAATTTTCAGTTTTCCGGAGATCGACGTGCGGCGCACATGCAAATTGGAAATGCGGTTCCGCCGGCAATTGGCGAATTTTTTGGCTTGGAAATTCGGCGCCAGTTCTTTGGTGAGCGTGTTCGTAAAAAGCTGAATTTGATTCCTAAAAGACGTAACGATTGCCCACCACCGGAAAAGCCTAAAGCAGTACCGAAAAAATACTTGTCTTTAAGTGGCACTCACGATGCCCACCCAGGAACAGGAAAAGGTCCAAGAGCACAAAAACGCGAACAAAAGGAACAAGCCAATGCCTGATAGCAGCAAACGAGAGTCGCGCTCACGAATTCTAGAAGCTCTCGAGCGGGAATTAATGGGGCCATCAACAGCTGACGAATCAATCAATGAATTTCCGACAACCCGATATATCATAGGTCGTTTGGCGCCCCTCAAGTCTGAAATTCCCGACTATGAAAAAGATGAACTAGCTGCGGGCAATGACGATGATGAGGGTGGAGGGTACGAATCACAACCTCCGCTCATTGTAGGCTTTAGCCCTTCATCTATGGGACTGTCCTTTCTGATTTCGCTGGAAACAAAAACCATCCATGCCAATGCTTTCTGGGGCGACTATCGCCGCGAAAAACATTCATCTGAAGGCCGCACCTATTGGAAACGCTATCAGCGATCCGTTTTAGTAGAGGGCATACCGGTTGATAAAATTGGCAAACTGAGTCCGATTCCCTTATCAAAATCCAATGCGCCCGCGTCAGTCACTGTTACTCCAGATGGCTTTAGACATCAAGGAGAAGATGGCGACGGTGATGGTCAGGTTTTTCTGGAGGGTGTTGTTCACCATATTGATGGCGCCAAGGCGGTCAGTTTATTTCTGGTAAATCGCCGACCTAAAGGTGACGATTCTGACAAAGCAAAAGATCAACAATGGTTAATGCAACCAAAACTACAGGTGTTTGGGGCTGACAAATACCCGATCTTCATCGCCAAAGATTTCGATAAAGACATATCCAAAGATCCTGAAATTGCGGCAGCCAATATGCTCTATCGTGATGCCAAACAATTCGCCACAGGGCACGGGGTCGCTGCAGGATGGGATGGCCTAAACGTCACCCGTGACCGCGCCAGCCTATTATTCACGGATTTTATTCCGAACTTCGAAGTGCCAAGCCTCATAGCCCAAAGTGGAGCGATTTCCGGTCTTAACTTGGATATGTGGGAGCTAAGCCAATGCGCAACGCCCAATGATTTGTTCCAAGCTATCGAACCGCTCGTACTGACCTACGAGAAATGGGTGGCCGATAGAAAAGCGGAAACGCAGAGAGTGCCCTTTAACTCGACGCCTGAAAATATTGATACGTCTAAGGTACTTATTGAGTGCTGCAAAGATGCTGCCCGAAGAATGCGTGAAGGACTGGAGCTAATCAGAGACGAGAATAATGCGTTTGAGGCATTTTTATTTTCCAATCACGTTATGTGGGATCAGCGCATTCACGCCATTTGGGCAGGCCGCACAAAAGATAGTGCTGATGGAAAAACAGTTGGATCGCCTTTCGACGAAGATATTAATAATTCGGGCAACCGTACTTGGCGTCCGTTCCAGATGGGCTTCATCTTGCTCAACATCGCCAGTATGGTGAATAAACCCAAATCCGGAGAGAAAGTTGCAGCAGACCGCAAACTCGTTGACCTACTTTGGTTCCCAACGGGTGGTGGTAAGACGGAGGCCTATCTCGGGCTCGCGGCATTTACACTGGCCTATCGGCGCTTGCGCGGCGATGTTAATGGCCTAGACTCCAGCGCTGGCGTTTCCATCATCATGCGCTATACCTTGCGCCTACTTACGGTCCAGCAGTTTCAACGAGCCACGGCACTAATCTGCGCCTGTGAATTGGTGCGTAAGAGCAATTCTGAAAAGTGGGGACAGGAGCCCTTTAAAATTGGCCTTTGGGTGGGTAAAGCAACTACGCCAAACGATGCCAAAGCATCTGGAAAGGCGTTGGAAGATTTAGACGAAGGCAAAAAACCACGAGATGGTAGTCCGGTTCAGTTGGTGTCGTGCCCTCGCTGCGGCACCTCACTGGTAACCCAGCAAGGCAAACCTGAAAATCAAACTTACGATTTTGATAATGTGCGGCTAAGAACACTTGTTCGGTGCCCCAATCCAAAGTGCGAATTCTGTGCACGTAAGTCAAATGATCAAGGTTTACCAGTTGTTGTTGTCGATGACGAAATCTACCGCGAGTGTCCTTCACTGGTTATTGCTACAGTGGACAAATTTGCTCGCATGCCCTTTAAGGGCGAAACTCAGGCACTCTTCGGCCTGCGCGACAGATATAGCCCAACCTACGGGCATCTAACGCCAGGGCATGGTGAAAAGCCAAACCAGCGTGTCGTCAAAGACGCTCAGCGAGCACGTCGGTTGGTGCCACCAGAATTGATTATTCAAGACGAATTGCACCTGATCTCTGGCCCACTGGGTACCATGGTCGGCCTATACGAGACTGCAGTAGATTTTCTCACCCGGGTGGAAGTCGAAACTGGTGTTTCGATACCGGCTAAGATTATTGCCTCTACTGCGACCATTCGCCGAGCTCGCGAGCAAATTCGTCAGCTCTACAACCGCGACCTATCGATCTTTCCTCCTAGCGGTTTGTCATCTAAAGATTCCTTCTTTGCCAAAGAGCAGGAAATTAAAGAGGATGACGACAAAACTGCCGGCCGCCTCTATGTCGGATTGAACGCCCCTGGCTCCAGTACCAAAACCTTGTTGGTGCGTGTTTATGCAGCGCTGTTGGCAGCGGGTGAAGCCGAAATTACGCGAGACCATGAAGCCGCAGACCCTTATGCAACAGTTGTTGGCTACTTCAACAGTCTGCGCGCATTGGGCGGCGCTCGTCGTCTGGTTGAAGACGACATTAAGAAGCGTCTTCGCTATTTATCCCAGCAGCGAGGATTCCCGCAACGCTATATCAATGATCCTGATGAGCTGACCAGTCGACTAGATTCCTGGCGTATCCCTGGTCTGTTAAAACGTCTTGATAACAGATTTCCACGCGAGCAGGGTAAGCAGCACCCAGTTGATGTCTTGCTGGCCACCAATATGATTTCAGTTGGTGTAGACATTGACCGCTTAGGTCTCATGGTCGTAACTGGCCAGCCTAAAAGCACCGCTGAATACATTCAGGCAACCAGCCGCGTAGGTCGCAAACACCCAGGATTGGTCATTACCATGTATAACTGGCTGGGTGCGCGTGATCTTTCACATTACGAACACTTCCGAGGCTACCATGCAGCGCTTTACCGGTATGTGGAAGCCATCAGTGTCACGCCTTTTTCTTCTCGCGCATTAGATCGTGGTTTGCGTGGCGCCTTCGCTGCGATGCAGCGTTTGGGTGGCCAAAATATGGCGAGAGAAGTGCAGGCTCAGAATTTTGATCCTGCAGTGCCTGGAACAGATTTGATGATCACCGACATTACCTTGCGCGCAGCTGACTTGGTCGGCAAGAAAAACGCCAAACTGGTTAACGAACGCCTGATGTCCAGCCGAGATGATTGGGCACACTATGCAGATGACCTGCTGCGCTATTCTTGGCTGAAAAGTGGCGAGCGCCCACCAAACAATGCCCGGGTTTTGCTGAAAACGTCGGGTACTGATAACGAAGGCCAATGGTATACCCCCGGATCACTGCGGGAAGTTGAGCCAACAGCGGCATTTTATCTGAGTGATGAGGAGTAACACGGATGTCGAGTAAAAGAGCGATTGGCGACGTTCGTCCCAGTCAGGTAATCACCACATTTGGCCCCGGTGCGATTGTCGATCTACAAACTTTGTCGGTCATCGTCTCTGGCATAGATACCTGGCAACCTCAGGAGGAGTTGGTGATTCGGGAGCCTCGATTAGAGCGAGCCCTTAGAGTAAGCCGATTCTTTCAAGCTGAGCCTGTAAGTAGTGGGTTTGGATATAAAAAAGGAACCGTGCCTGTTAGTGTTTTTCCAAGGTATCAAGTATGTAGCAACCCGAATTGCGCAACTTTGTCTGAGTATAAAGGTTTGAAATATGGATACCCCTCTTCGGAGAACAGAACCGAAAAACTGAAAAAGGAATATGGCGGAGATCCTAATTTCAATCACCTATGCCGTTACAACGACATCACGCAAGAAATTGAGTGTAAAGCTCCAAACTGTTCGGGACGTGGTAAAGGTAAGCGGGCACCTACTGTACCTGCGCCATTCGTTGTGGCTTGCCCGAGTGGGCATATAGATGATTTCCCATGGCATGCTTACGTGCATCGTGATGCTGGTGATCCGTGCAGGCAGCGCATGCAGTTGGTTTATTCTGGTACGACCGGCTCGGTTTCAGATATATGGGTCTATTGTGCTTGTGGAAAGAAACGAAGCGTAAGTGATGCGTTTGGCGAAAACCGCAGTCTTGCCTTGGGTGAATGTACCCGCAAGCGTCCTTGGCTGGGGATAAAAAACAAAGATCCGCATGAGTGTAAACACGCCGGTCAGCTACGGGCGATTCAACGCGGTGCCACAAACGGATGGTTCCCCTTGGTGCGCAGCGCCTTATCAATTAAAGAGGCAGCCAGCCCGATTGGCCAGGCATTGAAGAAATGTCCGCAACATCAGGTTGAAAAGATCGATTCACAGGAAAAACTGCAAACACTGCTGGATATGGAAATGTTTCCAGCGCTAACAGAGTTCAAAGCCGAAGATATTTGGCAAACCCTGTTGAAAGAGCGTGGCGAAATAGAAACTGATGAGATTGATTTGCGTCTGCCGGAGTGGAACGCCTTCCGCAATATCGAAGGCAGCAACCAAGGCGATCAATACGACTTTTTTCTCGAAGCCGGCGAAGTGCCCGATTTCCTCGCTGATAAAGTTGATCGCATCGTTCTGGCCCGCAAACTTCTGGAAGTGCGCGCACTCACCAGCTTTACCCGCATCGATTACGCTTCGGGCATGGATGACGACGGTATGGGAGCCTCGCGTGCGCCCATCTATAAAGAGCGGCAGGATTGGTTGCCAGCCGTCGAGGTACGTGGTGAAGGTATCTTCTTGGAGTTAAAAGAAGAAGCCTTAACTGCCTGGGAAAAGGAGTCTGCCGTACAAAAGCGCGCTGCCGCCATCGAGCAAAAATACAAAGAATGGGCCGCTGAGCGGGGTGTGGATGCAGATGACTTCCCCGGCGCGCGTTATGTGTTGCTGCACAGTCTGGCCCATGTACTCATGCGCCAATTGGCGTTGGATTGCGGCTATTCCGAATCGTCGGTTCGTGAGCGTATCTACAGCAGTACCGATCCCGAGCGCAAAATGGCCGGAATACTGTTGTACACCGCCAGCGCGGATTCCGAAGGCAGCTTAGGTGGTCTGGTGGATCTTGGCACTAAAGAACGTTTCCCGAATTTAATACACAACGCATTGGAAAATGCTAAACGCTGCTCATCAGACCCTCTGTGTGCAGACCACCAACCCGATGTACATGCCACCATTAACGGGGCTGCTTGCCATGCCTGCGTGCTGGCACCAGAGACTTCTTGTGAGGCATTTAACCGCTTTTTGGATCGCAACTTCCTGATGCCCACCATGGCATACAGCAATATGGCCTACTTCAAATAACGGGGAGTAGCCATGTCTGCTATCAGAGATAAATCTGCCTATGTTTTAGCGCAGGCAGTACGCCAGTTGATAAATGCAGGTGCCTTTGGCGAGGTGCTCTCTGGGGTGGAGAGGTGTGTACTAAGCGCACAGTCGGGCTCCGCCACCATCGCCAAACTTGCATCTGGGCGTGGTGCAGTGCAAAGCGCACTTTCAAATGTGATCGCCATTTGGGCTAATGAATGTTCGGCACTCACTAATGGTGCCTTTGCCCTGCAGTTGGCTGCGCTGAAAGAGGCTGTGCTGCTAACAGAAGGCGAAGCTACGCAAACCGAAGTGGTCTGGACCGGCCCCAAAGTGGAAGGTTCGTACCTGCGCGCCACCCGTCAGGTGGTACAGGATATTATCTCTGCCGCGGAGTCAGAACTTTTGGTTGTGGGCTATTGGTTGGCGGGAAAGGAGGATTACGAAGGCATCATCAATGACATCATCGAGTTGATAGCTCATGCCGTCGCGCGAGGTGTAAAGGTCACCATGGTGCTGGACGAGGGCGAAAAAGGCTACGGCAAAAACAACCGCGATACCTTAATCGCCTTGTGGCCCAAAGGGGTTGCCTTGCCAAAACTGCTTACGTGGAGAATCCCCGCTGACGATAAGCACCTTAAACTACACGCCAAGGTGCTAGTCGCCGATCGTCACGACGCCTTAGTCACTTCAGCCAATCTCACCATGTATGCGCTGGATCGCAATATGGAAATGGGCGTTCGGGCGCAGGGGCAACCCAGTGAACGGATTGCCGATCATTTCGAATTATTGAGGTTGAAACAAGTACTCATCGATTATTTAGGTCAGTGATGAACTTGCTTTTCGTGAAGGCCTAGCAGTCTTTTGATAATTTCATCTCTGGTAGCCATTTTAATGGTATAGCCAAACGGATTGTGGGGAAGCCATCCAGCATTTCTGAAATCAAATTCCAAATCCAAATCGTCAAAGCCATAAGCCTTAGCTACAAGTTCGTTGTGAAAGACTATAGATCTACGAAAATCCTTTATCACCTCATCTTCACAAGAGTGGTCATCGACCAATTTTTGTAGCTCTCTAAGGGATAGTTTTTTTTCTCCGAGAATATTTCTCCTATTGAAATAGAAAGATTTAGCATTGTCTTCGATAGAATTTAACGCATCTCGGTCAGGAAAGGGGAAGTTGTCAAAAGAGTCGCTAATAGAATAGCGCAAATCATTTTTCATTGTTGTGGAAAATCTTTCCGCCCAAACCTGATGAAAAACTGACTGCAAAACTCCAAACACAGAGTACTCATCTGTGGAAAAAATTACGACAGCGTCAGAAGGGATCCATGCATTATCGATTTTTTCTACAAGATGTAAGTTACTGACTCTTGAACGACCGAAAGAAAACTCTTTCTTTTTTAACAGCTCAAAAAATTCTTCTCGACGATCCCAATGAATCCAGTAGCGACTCTCGTGTATTTGACCTTTTAACTTATCTCTCTCAGGTTTTACTGTTTTTGTAACATGGTTAAATACTTGTTCATATGTCTTTGCGTCCTCTATATCTAGATCCCCGAAATCTATACAAAAACGACTTGGAATTGATCCGGATTTGTTGTTTATGTCGTCACCTACTAAGTATGGCTTAATGACATCATTGTTTTTTTGATCAACCAGAAAAAGATCTGCTTGATCAGGTGATAAAACAAATCCTTTGCCATAAACGTACACCCCTGTTCCGCACAGGCCGGAATTCCTATTAATTGGAGCCGGAGTTTCGTTACACGCGATCGAATCTAAGTAGGAAGATATAAGCTCACATTTGACATCCCCCAAAGTCCGATCACCAAACCATGGCCCTCTTTTAGCGTGAATGATTGAAACAATTACATTAGCTTTTCCTGGCCATGTCAAAGACGGTATTGCATGATACAGCTCGAAACCTGAGTTCAACATCCGAAGCAACCCCAGCTCTCTAGTATCCCCTTGAGAAATAGTGTTTGTCGTAATAAGTCCTATGCTCGAGAGTTTCGAGCCTCTAAGTAAGTCGAAGGAACATCTAAGCAAGAAGTATGTGACTAAGTCACAAGCACCTTTGTTTCCATTTTTGTATAGACTTAGATAGTCAGCGGTTTCCTTCCCAAGATTTGTGCTTATTTTCTTTCCCCCAATAAATGGAGGATTACCAATCAGAGCATCAAAACCACCACTTTCACGATGAAAAACCTCAGGAAACTCTGTTTCCCAACAAAATGGATTAATAGGATTGTCACCGGTAGTAAGTCTTAAAATTATTCTCTCTATTTCAGCAGGAGCCTTTTCATTCTTTTCCAAGACCTCCATCCAGTCACGGTATTCGATTAATTTGGCTTCACGCTGCTTGGCGTTAGAACCATCAAAAAAAGCCGCAATCGCCAAGGCTGCCTTCATGCGAATACAGGCAAGAGCCTCTTCGGCCATGCGGTTTTCTTTTTCTTTGCTGACGAAATCTTGATCGGCAATGTTATGAATCGCTTTGCGGTGTTGCTCTGCCTCCTCGACTTCTTGCTCAGGCATACTCGCAAGCAGCGGGCCGAACTTATTACTAACCTGCTTCCAAGTGAATTCACTAATCTGCGCCGGAGTAAGACCAACAAGAGAGTTCCCATGTTTGAGTGAATGATCTAGAAAAGTAAAAGGGCGATCATTGGATAACGTTGTTAACCAAAGCGATAGCTTAGCCATTTCAACTGCGAGCTTGTTGATATCAACACCGTAGATACAATACTCCGCCACATAACGACGAGCGAATACAACACGTTCCTCACGAGATTCCGGCATCAGGTTTTCGCTGGCCTCCCCCTGCGAAAGGGTACCAAAGGGCATGGTTAAAATGCTGTCTAGCTGTTCAGCTGCTATGTGCTCCCAAGCATCCACAAGTCGCTCAGCCAAATAACGGGTGGCTTGTACCAAAAATGCACCGGAACCCATGGCTGGGTCACAGACCTTAAGGGCCAGAATCTCCTGCGGGTTTTTAATTAACCTTGGTTCAACCAATAAACCGGGTTTTTCTTCCACGTTCACATAGACCTGATGTTCTAAAGTGCGGCGTACCACCGGCTCGGTCAGAGTTGGCGGCGTATAGTGAGCCCCGCTGGACCGGCGTTCTTGGCCGTGGGTGACGTACAGGCCACCGGGCCGCACTATGCCCAGAGGTCGCAGAAAGCGTTCAACCGGTTTTGCTTGCGCTAGCAACTCAGCATCATCGGTGCCGAGGTTCACCAATGTTTGTCGCTCTTCGTTGCGTTCCAATACCTTCTTAATAGTGCCTGCCGTTTTACTGGTGAACTGGGCCAAGGCTTTGATCAGCGCAGCTTCGTTAAGCCCGACAAACTCGCTTGCATTCACGGGAGCGGGTTCGTCGATCTTCGGGCCTCCTTGCAATAGCAGCAGAGTTTGGTTGATCGGTGCTCTGGCCACGCGGCGATCAAGCAATCCTTCATACATATGGCCAATTTGCTCGACAGCCAGCGTACGATAACTCACCAGTTGGCGCACACCATCGGCTTTGGCATATTTCAGGCTGCGCAGAATATCGCGGATAGCCGCATCTCTGACCTTAGGCGGTTCCGGCACCTCTGTTAGCCATTTACCATTCTTCGCCCGGCCCTCCAACAATGGTGAACAGTCAGAGTCAAACAATTGGCCGCCGTGAGCGGCAATGCGGATATCCGGGTCTACACTGCCATCATGTAATATACGCGCGCTAGCTAACAGGCGTGCATAGGCAGCATAGGAATGTTTTAGTTTTTCTGGCGCCAGACGGCTAGTTTCCTCAAGCTCAGTGAGTAGGTGCAATACGCCATAGGCCCTGTCGTAAGTTACATTACCATGGGGCAGCAAACCATTTTCTTCGGCATAGAGGGTAAACAGCAAGCGCATGATAAAGGCAACGCTAGACTCAAATACTTCCGCTTCGCTGTATCCCTCCAGAAATTGGCCGCCCAACTCGGCATCGGTTCTATCCAGTTCATGTACCAGAATTTGTAGGGCTTCGCGTACTTGATTACCCAACTGATCTGCCACATCCAACTGGCGCTGACGGCTTTTTTTAATCAGTTCAAGAATGACCTGATCGCGCGGCCCTGCAAAGAAACGTGATTCACCTAATAAATCCTTAAACGCCGCTAGAGTATTTGTGTCGTCATTCCAGGTTTGAACTGTCCAGGTCATCCATGAGGTGGATTCTGAAGGTGACGCCACCACCAAGCGCCAGGCTTCGCCATTGGTAAGCAAGCCGAGTTCAGCACCTGTTTCACGCAATAAGCGTTCGAATTTGGTGGTGGGCGATGCCTTCCAGCGGCCTTTGTCTTGCAGCCAAGGCTTATCCAGTGATTGCTCGCGTGGCACTTCCAGCACCAACATCACCATGTTGCCTTCATCGAGCAATACGCGAGTTGGGCGTAGAACTTCCTGCTGTTCGTGCAGGTTAACCACCCTGTCAGCTGGAATTGCCGCCCCTACCTGCCAGTAGTCTTTGTCTTTGAGACCGAGAAAGTCTTCGAGGATAAAGTTAATCCAAGCGGGCTGGCCATTTCCTGCCACCATACCCTTAGGCAGATTCCAGATTTCCCGCTGCTTTCTGAATACTGCAATTTCTGCCTTATCGAGCGAGCGAAAATTGCCTACATCAGCGAGAACGGGTTCGCTTAATACGACGCCGGTAATTTCAACACTGGAAAGCCAGCGGTGCTGCCGGTTTGCGATACGTTTATTGATTGCCATCAGTAAATCCCCTTAGGCAAAATTACCTCTAGTGCAACCGGATACATTTTTTTGTTTGTAACCTTATACAAATTTCGTAGGCGTTTTGGCTCAGCTTCTCGTTCTTGTTCAAGCTGTTCAAGTCTGTATTGTAGGGCAATTAAATCCTGCTCTCGCTGATCTTGCTCTTCGTCATCAAACACAAACTGTAACTGCATCTCCAAAGAGCGACTCTGCCAATCTTTGATAGCCTTACGAATTGCCATAACTCGTTCTGTCGATAGGCTTTGTGCATGTTTACGGGCCACCTCGCCACGCTCATTTAGAGTAGTGATTAATACTTTAGTTTCTTCTGTGGCAGCGTTCGAAAGCTGTTGCGTAATAGCTTCAATAAGCGGTGCAATAAGTGCCTTTACGCTCTCTAGATGGCCCGTAAAATAAATCGCATCATCCGGTCGAGAAACTGCTTGCGGGACAAGAGTGTTCTCCTGAATTAAGAGCGAACAGCGGACTAATCCTTCGTGGAGTCGATTATTTTCTGGCCCCAGCAATACTAAACGTCCCCAGGCAATGATGACAGGTACAATAATCTCGGAGGATTCTGTGATGGTTACACGGTTTAACTGGTTTTTGGTTGATTGAACTCCCCACATCTGCACACGAAAGGTAGAAATTGCCCGTCGCATGAGTGGGTGATCAAGGTGAACAATACCCACTGCATCATCTGCACGAGCTTTGTCTCGATTAAATGAAAAACGCTTTTGTAGGTACTCTGTGCTGACGTAGGCTTTACATTCTGTCCAAGCCGTTGGCACGTGTATTAATGAAAACTCGCCATCACCCAAATCCATGATTGCTTCAGTACAGCCTTCCAGACTCAACGCTTGGCATAGCAGGTCAAGCTGATTACTTTCAGAGATATCAAGTGCACTGCGAGTTCGGTTCAAAGCATCGACCATTTGCGTGACGCTTTCATTATCCCGAGCTTCTAGCGCCATTTCTTCTCGTGCAAGCCGTCTGCGAGCGTCATCATCAATGGCAGCAAGGTTAACAGCTTGTCCCAGCGCTTTCTTTCTTACGTTATCTGCTATTAAAGCACCAACGCTGCCTAGATCATTTCTTATAGTTTCGACTTTATCGACGATAAGTTTAAGAAACTCGGAGTCCTCTTGGTTTTTAAACACAAAGTGATGAATGCGAACTTCGTCTGCTTTTTGCCCGTGACGGTCTACACGGCCGTTACGCTGCTCAAGTCGGGTCGGGTTCCAGGGGATTTCATAATGAATCAGATTCCGGCAGTGCTTCTGAAAATCGGCGCCTTCAGAGGCAGCATCCGTAGCGAGTAAGATACGGATATTAGTTTCGTTGTTTGGTGATTGAAATTCATCGTTGATCTTTTGCCGATCAGAGTCTTTCATGCCGCCAATGATGGTTCTGGTGAAATCAAGGAATCCATGCTTTTCAAGAATCCGTTCTAAATAATTGAGCGTGTGCTTATATTCTGTGAAGATAATGACACGTTCGCCATTCCATTGATCGCCATCGCGAAGACTTCTATTGATCCACCCGATTAGCGCTGCCGCCTTGCTATCTTCCTGAATTGAAAAATGTGATACCTGCGTATCAACAATTTCAAACATACGCTGAAGCATTTCCTTCTCATCTGCTGACAGCTCTAAAATCAATTTGGAGGCGGCTCTTGTCGCAGCCTCTAGGTTGTCCTCTTTATCTTCATCATCGCTCCAATCTTCCAATTCTTTTTGCTCGAAGCTGTTAAACAATGATTCGCCAATACCAAGCTCACCCTTAATGCCAGCATTTTCTGTGTGTACGATAAGGCTCTCGCGTAGCGCCAATGGTGAAGATAAAGCTCGTTTTTTCAGCAACGTTAGGATGAACTGTAGAGGGCGTTCAGAACGTTTGTCGACAGAGGTCAATCGGCTTTCAGTGTAAGTATTTAGAAGATTGAATAGACGTTGTTCTTCATGGCCTAGTGTGACATACAGCTGTGGGTCTATTATTTCATCTCTAGGCATGATTACACGCTTTGGAAAACGCAGTGAGCCGTCTGGGTTGATGATGTCTTCTTTCAGACGTCGAATCGTAACGGCTGAAAGCTGCGTCTTATCAAGGCCAGTGCCACGAGAAAAACGAAGATTGTCCAGAATCTCCAGCAGGCCCGTAAAACTCTCACGATAACCATTATGGGGTGTAGCGGTGAGAAACATCTTGTGTTCGAATTGTTCAGAAATCGAACGCAACAGCGATGTGCGCTCAGAGTCTCGGACATATTGTTTTTTGCCAGACGGTGCTGCGTTATGAGCCTCGTCGAGGATCAGCAAATCCCAGGGCCTGTTGTTAGGACTTTCTTCTAGTCTTCGCCGAATAAACTCATCAAACAAACGGCGAGGGTGCTCTGTTTTGAGATAATCAATTGATGTCACAAGACGAGGAAAGCTGGCCCAAGGGTTAATACTAGGTCCGTACTCCTTCCGCATTTTTAGAACGGAATCTCGATCGATGATCTTGAACTCGAGGCCGAACTTTTCAGCCATCTCATCAATCCATTTAATTCGTAAGTGCGCCGGACAAACAATGAGTACACGACTTGCTCGATGGCTATGGATCAGTTCTTGAGTGACTAAGCCCGCTTCAATGGTTTTACCCAGACCAACATCATCTGCCAGCAAAAGTCGAACCTTGGGCATATTATTCGCGCGGATAACAGGCGCCAACTGATACTCTTCCATCTGTACACCACCACGGAAGGGGGCTTGCAGAATATCGCCAACAGCCAACGAGCTTGCGCTCCACTGAAGAGAACGAATAAATGCATCAAAGAGGATCGGATCGTCGTGACCTGTGATACAAGGCAAAGAGGTTGATTCGACAACTGCAGGAGCGATTTCTCGTTCCCAAATCACCTGGATATTTTCGCCAAGCGCATCATCACTCAGACATTCCAGAGAGAGCCTATGTATCACATGTTTTGTTTGAGCTTTGGTGATATTTACTGCGGTTACTGCCCATATCTTGTGGCGTAGTTTGACGATTTGGCCCTGCTCGGGCGCTGCGCCGATCTCTGACATAATTTTTATCTGTTCTGTTCAAGATGAAAATAGATTGACTAAGCTTCAATCCGAGATAAGTGCTGCGATAGTACAGTAATTTCTTTTTTCATTCACCTTGGCTTCTCCGTTCATATTGTTGTGGCTTACTGAATTCTGCGCCCCAGTTCAATTCTGATGCAGTAGCCTTTTACTCCTTTTCTTTCATTGTGAAACCATGCCAGTCCGGCAGTGAAAGCGCGCCCGTTGCCACTACCCCATCGTGATCGAGCATACAGACTTTGCCAGGATTCAACCTCACAACCTCACGGATAAACGCCTGCTCCACACCACAGATCATAAACGCCAACAGTGCCTTATTTCGCGCATATTGCTGATGGTGAGTCTTTTCACGCTGATACTCCTCACTATTCAGATCCAGTATTAATCCGACTTCATTGGCGTACCTGTGATAGTTACGCGGTGATGAACAACTTTTGCGGTGTGCGTCATGCACACGCTCCAGCAATGACTCAAGTGAGCATCTCAACGGGCTGACATACTGGTTCCACCAACGCAGGATCTTCAGCGCCTTTTTCCTCCTATTACCGCACCACTGATAAACTTTTGCTCCAAGGCCATCATTAATACCGATAGTCACACGCCCAATTCTGTATGATCTCTTCCCTGAAAACAGTGCCAGTCTAAACTGAAGTCTTCGGTCTTTCTTCCATCTCACAGAGAGGCACATCGCCATGAAAAAGACCCGTTATACCGAAGAACAGATCGCGTTTGCGCTGAAACAGGCCGAAACCGGTACTCGCGTCGGAGAAGTCTGCAGAAAGATGGGTATTTCTGAGGCCACTTTTTATATCTATGGACTACCTCCGTTTTGCAAGTACCGAATCTGGTTTTGGGTTGTTGCTTACATCTATCCGGCATCAGGAAAATCTGTGCCCAAATGGGTAATCCGCACACAATCGCCTCAACAACTGGACGGCCTCTGAGGCCAGTATAAAAATCAGGTTCCGATTGTGCAGGTGCAACCTGTCACCATTTCTCAGTACACTGCAACTTTTTCTGGAAAGATATTAACTGCCCACTATCTGATACTCGGTTTCATTTCTCAGCATCGACCAGATTATTCTCGCGTTTTTATTAGCGACCGCCACGGTCGTTTTATTAAAACCGCGCCGCTCCTTTAACTGGTTAACCCACTGATTCATATAACCATCATTGTTATTCGTGGCAACCCTGACGACAGCGCGGGCACCATGAATAAAAAGTGTCCGCAGATGCTTGTCGCCCTTTTTTGTCATATTCATCAGTACCAGCCTGTCGCCGCTCGAGTGCTGACGCGGAACCAGGCCAAGCCATGCAGCAAAGTGACGGCCATTCTTAAATTCAGTTCCTTTGCCGATAGCGGCAACAACTGCCGTAGCCGTTTTAGGGCCGATGCCTTTAACTTTGGCTATACGCTGACAGGCTTCTGACTGCCTGAATACTGTTTCAATTTCCTTATCAAAAAAATGGATCCGACGCTCGAGATCGTTAAAGAGATCATAGAGCTCTGCAATTGTTCTGCGCATACAGGAGCTCAGACCGTTTTCTGCATCTTCAAGGATCAGGGGAATAGCCCGGCGGGCTCTGGAGACTGCGCTACCAATGGGGATCCCCCGGTCAAGTAACAGCCCTCTTATCTGACAAACTGTTGCGGTACGGTGATTAACAATACGCTGCCTTGCCCGGTGTAAAGCCTGGATATCCTGTTGTTCCGGGCTTTTTGGTGGCACGAACTGCATTGTCGGTTGCATCAGAGCCACTGCGATGGCTTGTGCATCATTACCGTCATTTTTTTGCCCGCGGACGAAGGGTTTTACGTACTGAGGACTGATAACCTTTACTTTATGCCCCAGTTTCTCAAACTCACGCTGCCAGTAAAATGCCCCTGTGGACGCTTCGATCCCGATCAGACAGGCCGGTATATTTGCCAGGGTCTGGAGTAATTCATTTCGGCCAGTGCGCTTCGTATAAACCGGTTTGCCTGCCTGGTTTAACCCGCAAAGCTGAAAAACGTTTTTAGCCAGATCAATACCCAGAAATACGATATTCATGGTGATTCTCCTGGTGAGTACATTTCGTACAGTTAACCGCAGAGGGAGGAGGTAGTCCATCCCATTAACTGGAAGAAGAAATTTGCCGGTCTGGGCGTAACAGAACTCCGTCGTTTGCGACAGCTGGAGGATGAAAATCAGCGACTGAAAAAGCTTGTGGCTGATCTGAGCCTGGATAAAGAGATGCTGCAGGAGGTGCTGAAGCAAAAGTTCTGAGGCCGGCTCAGAAGCGTCAGGTGGTACATTTTCTGCGGGAAGCTTACCGTATCAGTGTCCGGCGGGGATGCGGACTGTTGATGCAGAGCAGAACCGTTTACCACTGGCAGAGTCGGCGGGATGATCGGGCGATAACCCTGCGCATCAGGGAGATAGCGGAAACCCGGATCCGCTACGGTTGCCCGCGTATTCATATCCAGTTACGGCGGGAAGGCTGGCCTGTTAACCACAAGAAAACACACCGGATTTATTGTCTGGAAGGACTTAACCTGCGGAGAAAACGTCCGCGCAGGCATGTCAGTGCAGCACATCGCCAACAGCGTCCCGTCCTGACCGGTGTCGATCAGTGCTGGAGTATGGATTTCGTGTCGGATAACCTGTTTAACGGACGGCGTTTCCGGGCGTTAACTGTAGTGGATAATTTTAGTCGTGAATGTCTGGCGATCCAAGCCGGAAAGTCGCTGAAGGGTGAGGATGTGGTCGGTGTGATGGAAGGGTTACGGGTACTGCGTAAACGTCAGCCTGTACGTATTCAGACAGATAACGGCAGCGAGTTTATCTCGAAGAGTCTGGATAAATGGGCGTATGAAAACGGGGTGACAATGGACTTCTCTCGTCCCGGAAAGCCGACAGATAATCCGTTTATTGAATCATTTAACGGTAGTCTGCGGGATGAATGCCTGAACATTCACTGGTTCCTGTCACTGGAAGATGCACAGGACAAACTCGACAACTGGCGCAGGGAATACAATCATGAGAGAACGCATTCATCATTAAATGACATGACTCCGGCTGAATTTATCCGGAGTCTGCAAAAAGACGAAGATCTCTGATTTAGCACTGCATTGATTTTGGGCCAGGGTCATGTAGGTGGTGGTATGGACTATGGACTTGCACTGTTTCCGGGTCAGCCCGGTATGTTCCATCATCTCCGCATAGATAGAAGCATCCACGCAGTAATCAACACCATATTCCCTGAACAGATGGTTCAGACAGGCCAGATTGCAGGCTTCGATGTCATAGTTGAGTAACCCGCAACGAAACTTCGCTTTCAACTCATTGGGTAGATTCTGGAACACCTGATCGTAATACCGCCCTCCAAATGTCAGACGATAATGATGGTCATATGGACTGACCCCACCCCGGTAGACGATCCTGCCCTATAGTTGGACTGACCCCACCCCGGTAGACGATCCTGCCCTATAGTTTGGACTGACCCCACCCCGGTAGACGATCCTGCCCTATAGTTTGAGCACAGGAGGAGCGTATGGGCACACCACGATTTACACCTGAATTTAAGGAAGAAGCCGTCCGTCAGATAACGGAACGCGGTTATTCCGTCGCCGAAGTATCTGACCGTCTGGGTGTTTCTGCACACAGCCTCTACAAGTGGCTACGGGCTATCAAACCTGATAACAGCGAACAGCATGCCCGGGATTTACTGGAAGCCAAAAGCGAGATCCTGAAACTACGGGCGCAGCTAAAACGCACCGAAGAAGAACGGGATATCCTGAAAAAGGCCGCGCGGTACTTTGCAAGGGAGCCCGACTGAAGTACCGCTTTATCAATGAGCACCGCACTGTATGGGGTGTCATGACGATGTGTCGGGTACTGAATGTTGCCCGGGCCGGGTTCTATGCGTGGCTGCACAACCCGGTCTCGGCGCGTGATAAAGATAACCAGCGTCTGCTGATGCTTATCCGCGACTCATATTCACTGAGCGGAGGCGTATACGGTTACCGGCGGGTTCATGGCGACCTGAACGAAATCGGGGAGACCTGCGGCAAAAACCGGGTGGGTCGTATTATGCAACTGAACCGGATCAAAGCCGTTCGCGGCTATAAGGCACCTCGCCGTATCGCCGGCAGACCTTCCGTTGTTGCCCCTAATCGCGTGCAGCGACAGTTTACCGTTGTCCGGGCCAATCAGATCTGGGTCACCGATATTACTTATATCCGCACCTGGCAGGGCTGGCTGTATCTGGCGGTGGTTATCGATCTCTTCGCCCGTAACGTGGTCGGCTGGTCGATGAAGCCCACTCTCTCACGCGAACTGGCACTGGATGCGCTGATGATGGCGGTCTGGCGACGTAAACCGGACAGCGAGGTCATCGTGCACTCAGACCAGGGCAGCCAGTACGGCAGCGACGACTGGCAACGGTTCTGTCGGGCCAATAATCTGGCACCCAGTATGAGTCGGCGTGGCAACTGCTGGGATACTCATTCTAATATACTTTCAAATACCGGATTGGACTGACCCGTGCTGGGATTGGCTCTGATGCCTTTGTGTTGACCTGTCGTCTGTTCTGGTATTTCCCGGGCATAACCGGGCCCAGCGTTTGTGACCTGATAGGAGCTTTGTACTGCATCCCGAGTGTCCTGTCCTGCGATGGGGATGGTTGTGCTACCAATATCTGGGGGCAAACCATGCAAAACGACCACAAATCTTCTGAAAGCGTGATCCTGGGGGTTGATACACACCTTGATATTCATGTCGGTGCTGTTATCAGTCAGGCAGGTAAACTGCTTGGCACTCACATTATTCAAACAAATCAAACTGGTTATCTGGAACTACTTGATTGGGCTCGTTCTTTTGGGTGTCTCGAACGAGCTGGCATTGAAGGAACCGGAACGTATGGTGCCGCATTAACACGTTATCTCATTAAGAATGGCATTTATGTGGTTGAAGTTAATCGGCCAGATCGCTCAAAACGTCGCCTTGAAGGGAAGTCAGATCCCCTGGATGCAGAAAATGCAGCCCGGTCAGTTCTTTCAGGGAGCAGCAAGGCCATACCCAAAATGCAGTCCGGCGCGTGTGAAGCTCTCCGGATTATCAGTGTTGCCCGACGCAGTGCAGTAAAAGCCCGCACGCAGGCGATTAATCAGCTTCGTGCGCTGCTGGTTAGTGCCCCGCAGGATGTCCGCGACAAACTCTGGAAATCGAAACCACACGAATGCGTTACCGCCTGCATTAACAGCGAGGTATCAGAGTATTCTCCATTGCGGATAGCCCTGTGCAACACTCTTCGAAGCCTTGCGAAACGATGGATGGCCCTGACTGAAGAGCTGAATGAACTGGACGAATCACTGGATAAACTGACCCGTAAATATGCCAGTCATCTTCGTAGCCAGTTTGGGGTAGGACCACAGACGGCTGCAACACTGCTGGCCGTTGCAGGTGATAACCCCGAACGTTTAAAAAATGAAGCGGCTCTGGCATCGCTCTGTGGCGTAAATCCGTTGCCAGCATCATCGGGAAAAACTGTCAGGCACAGATTAAACCGCGGCGGCTCACGCGAAGCTAATAACGCCCTGTGGACAATAGCCCTTGTGCGTATGCGTAGTGATCCGCGCACAAGAATCTATGTCGACAGAAGGACTGGTGAAGGGCTGTCGACCAAAGAGATCCTGAGATGCCTGAAGCGCTACATCGTCCGTGAACTCTATCCATTGATTTTATCAGATCTCGCCTATGCCAATCGCCCGCTCTTGACATAGGAGCGTCAATGCGGTGGCCGAATCGTTCTTCAGTTCACTGAAAAAAGAACGCATCAGAAAGAGAATATACAAAACCCGGGATCTGGCCCGGGCCGATATCTTCGATTACATTGAAGTCTTCTACAACCGGGCCCGGCGCCACAGTCATCTCGGCGGCGTCAGTCCGGAGGCCTTCGAACAGGCCTCGTCGTGAGGACAGGAAATGTCTACTGCTGTGGGGTCAGTCCACATCCATCATCGTCTGTTTCCAGCCATATGTGGGCCAAGAACCACCGTAATGTCTGCCGCCGGGTGACCGCCCATTGCGTATCCCCCACGACATAATCCGTTATTTCAGTAATACGGTCATAAACCCACTTAGGGATCTTCACTGGATAATCCTTTTCTGTATTCACGGTCCCGTCTCAGCATGGTGTTGTTGCATCGATAATTACGCGGACTCTTACGCAGACCATTTCACCAGTTTTTAAGTCGGGCAATTTGAAAGTCAAAACCCCAGTCGCGAGGATGGGCTCCGCCCATGATTTGCTCCACTCCGGTCGCAAATCTCTCCCCCTAGTCAGGCTGACGCCTTCCCTCACTCGCTGCGCTCGTTCGCCGTGTCGTTTTTATGGCAGGAGAAGGAAATGAAGCCTCCGTTATGCTGCGTGTCCCCAAGCTCTCCGTTGCGCTCAATGGCAATGGTGTTCGCTGACCGCTCCCCCATTGTGTGTAGAATATTCACTGGCAGAAATGTAGAAAGCCCTCTCATATGCGCTAACTCGTCAGTTAATGGCAAGGATCGGGTGCATAGAGGCATCCGTAAGACTCTGCAGAAAACAGACGGTTACGTTAAAATCGGAACAGTTGGAATTTTAAAGTGCATCAACGCCATCAGGATCACCCGTCAGCGCTGCAGTTTTACAACAACGAAATTGCAGTGGTTGCCGATGTTATTCGTCGTTCCACTGCAATTTGATCAACAGCAAAAATGCATTGCAGTTGCTGCATTACCGGTAGATCAGGGCACTTTCCCTGGAGGTTGCCCAAATGAAAAAGAAACAATATTTGTTCCGAGTGAGTCCAGGGCAAGCAGGCTTTTTAACAGTGTCCGGCCTTTCAGTGGCTCCATTCTTGACTTAACAAGAACGTCTTTATCAGTCAGTGTATAATCCGTTGTGTGCCAGGCGGGATCCAGGGCGCATGAAAGCAGCCTAGCGGGGTCTTTATACCTGAGCACAATCACCGGCGTGTTGACAACCGATGCATCAACGAATGCCCCACCACTTCGCGACATATGCGCTTTTAGCCCTTTAATCAACGTGCTGTCATTGGGCAGGAATAAACATAACTGTGGAATCCAAAAAATATGCTCTTCTGGGCCATCAGGCATATGTCGCATCATACTGAAGGTGCCTGTGGCCGGACCGGCGTACCCCAGGCGGTTAAGTACCCGGCTTATCCTCTGCTTATAACGACCGATTTGCGCCCTGAGCGCATCGGTGTTCTTCCATGGCGGCGGAGTTTGCGTATCCTTGTTGAAAAACAGGACCACTCCCACATATTCTGCTGAATTCTCCGGCAAGACATGCAACATAGCCAGTTGCGCCAGAATGCGTTCCCGCTGGCAATGCGGGCATATAAGACTGTTGCATGGAGATCCGTTTCTGCACTGCCTGAGTTTTTGGGCAATGACGTCATAGCAGCGATTGCTGCCTTTCAGTTTTAGTAAATGAATAAGACGCTGCAATTCATGCTCACTTTCCTGCTGCGTAATAATAGTGGGAAATGCTTTACTTAAAATCTCAAGCCTTGACGGTGCGTGGCGAATGTAATCCGGGTCTGATGTTCTGAAGTAATAAGATTCGTTCATTTAATATTCCTGGTTGTATTCATTACCCTGCCAACTGAGTAAAGCAACAGGGTAATGTGTCCGGTTTTTATTCAGGCAAAATTGATATATCCTGTTGAGGATTAAAAACCATCCTGATGCCGTTCAACTAAGTCATTTGCAGTCCAGCCAGATGAATATTCATCATCAGTCGGCCTTAAATAATCTAAATTTAACGTCGTATGACCCGGTAAACTATTCCCCACCGAAACGCCCTGGTAATGTAATTGTTTAGCAGCGTTACATTGCGCACAGGCTCCACTTCCACATGGGATGTATTTACACCTGTCAAGAATACACGCTATTTTACCGTATATGTTGCACTCATCCTTCCACCAGTGCTCCCCTCTTTTGATGGCATCAGACAAAATTCGTGCAGATACCCGGTTAAGCTTACGTATCCGCAACTGTTGTTCCCTTAATATGGCAGCGGTAGCACGTTTCGATAACCCAACCTGTTTCCCCATGGTTTCAAACCAGGGGACTGCTATTTCTTTCGCAGAACTTGTTTTAGCTATTATCTCTTTCATTTATTTTCCCGCCTGCATACGACTGTTAACCCAGTTATTGATATCACTCTCCAGCCAACCCACCGCCCGGCCACTGTCACCCGTTAGCTTCTTTGACAAAGGAAAGACTCCTTTCGAGATGAGTCGGTACAACGTCGCTGACGAGATCCCCGTCAGATGAAGAACCTCTTTTTTACGCAAAATACGGTTGGTGTTCATGCTTGTGCTCCTTTGAGCTGCTTCAGGAGCGGGGTTATTTACAACCACCAAAAAACGCAAGGATTCGCCCAACGCTGCCTTCGTTGAGCACGTTCAGGGCATCGTTCATGTTTATGCCATCCGAGATCAGCTTTTTCTGGCTCCAAAACGATCACATCAAGGGCTATTGGCCACTGAGGCTCAATGGTGATATTTTGAACACAACACTCTCATGGAGGTGACCTGTGATTGGTAACCAAAGCAACAAGGCTGACGCTAAATGCCACCGGGAACGGAAAAGCAGTAACGAGGTCTTTGAATTTCTGGAGAAGAAGCTCTTTATCTGGGACGGGATACCCGGCAAAAACTGGCACTGATTGCCCGAAAACTGACGGGAGCGGGTTTTAGCCCGGATAAATTCGACGCAGAGAAAGCGGCGGATGTGCTGAGTGCCTGCGTGAATCACATGTTTAATGACCTGCTCAATGAGGGAGAGCTAAACGGGATTTATGGGCTGGAGGAGCCCCCCATGATAGTTCCGGCCAGATCCCCTAAGGCACTGGAAATCTACACTGTTTACCAGCTCGTTAAAGGTCGTTTTGACAAGCTTTATACGGAAGAGTCAGATCGTGAGAAATGTGCTTCGGTAGCAAAAAAACTTAATGAGTATGGAATATGGAAACCCCGGTTAAAACGTCTCTCTGACGGTAAAGAATGGGCACGTGAGGATGTTGCGTGGATGCTTCAGCCTGAAAATATCAATGCACTGATTAAAGTCCAGAATCAAAAGTATGCGCGGTTGAGTGCTGAAGATAAAACTGAAGCCGCGTCAGGAAACGGCTCAACAGCTAAAAACACCTGATGCGTTTACTGGCGCTGATTTTCATGCTCTCACCACGACAGTCATAGCGGGTTGTCGTGGATATGTCGCTGTGGCCTGCCAGTTGGCGGACGGTGTTGATATCCACGCCCTGCTCCAGCAAACGGGTGATGAAGGTGCGCCGCATATCATGTGGAGTAAACCGCGCTATGCCTGACGTATGCTGTAACTGCTCTAGGATACCCGTTAACCCGGTTGTTGTCAGAGGCTGGCTGGCCACCTTACTGTTGCGCTGAATACGGCTGAACAGTGCGTTTTCAGCTTCGTTTGCACTGACTTTAAGCCATGCGCGGATGGCCTTGTCCACCGCATCCGCCACATGAATTTCGCGGTATTTGCGCCCCTTTCCTTGCCTCACCGTCAGGATACCGTTGTCATAGTCCCGGCGTTCAAGTTTAACCAGTTCCCCGGCCCGCAGGCCCGTTCCACAAAGCGTCAGCACAATAGCGGCATCACGGTAGCGCCGTACCGGTTGCGGATGCTGTTTTGCGGCATGAATCAGCGCACGGATTTCCTGTTTGTCTAGAGCCCTTCCTTTGCGCTGGATATCACCGCTCACGCGCTTCACTGATCGGATACGTGCCAGCGTTTCGGCATCCATGCAGTTGAGATTAAAGGCCGTCTGCACCACACCCCGGAGTGCTGACAGCGCCATGTTGACCGACGACACAGCGTAACCGTCATCCAGCAGTGCCGCACGTACTTTAGCGACGGCGGCGTAGTTAAGCTGTTCCCACGGATAGTTATCTGCATCCATACCGTGTTTAAGTATGCTGGCGCTGCGGTTTAACAGGCTGGTGATACCCCGCCGTCCCGATGGTGCAAGACCGCCAATATACGCATCGAACATGCTAGTTTGCACCACTGGCTGAATCTGGCGTAATGCAGCCCTGCTCATGAACGTAACCCGCAATAACGTACATTAAACCAGGTAACTTTCAGCATCACACTAGCCCCCGTTCAGCCATAGACACCGTTTCAGTCCCCGCCACGATAAAGTGGTCAAGCAGCCGCACATCCAGCATTTCGAGCAGTTCCTGAAGCTTTTTAGTCAACCTGATATCGCAGCGGCTGGGTTCAAGCTCGCCGCTGGGGTGGTTGTGGACAAGGATGACGGCGGCGGCGTTATGTTTCAGCACACGCTTGATAACTTCGCGGGGGTGAACGCTAACCGTGTTTAACGTCCCCCTGAACAGGATTTCCTTGTGCAGTAGCTGATTCTGATTATCGAGCAGGATGATGCCAAACTCTTCATGTTCAAGCGGTGCCAACTCAACCATTACGCACCGTCGCACATCATTAGGGGAACAGAGTTGAACCCCGCGCTGGTAGTACCGGCTGATAATGTCACGCGCCTGGTCAAGGATACGGGTTTCACGCTGGGTAAACATGGCCATGTCAGAACTCCCGTTCAATGAAGTAAATGGCGTCGGGAAACAGCTGGCGGCGGGTTACGCCAGTACGCAGGGAGAAAGCTTTACGGGGCATGGTGGTTCGCCCGTTACTGTCGAAGAAGCAGAGCGTTTCTTCATCTATTTTGACCAGAAGGGACCAGTGAAACTGGTCGCTGAGCATAATCAAGCGGGAATAGTCAGTGACGTCAAGAAACCGCTGCATTTCCCTGAAAAGTCGCCCGTCTGATAACCCCCGTTTCCCTGAAAAGGGTCTGGTGATTTGAACCGGGAACTGGCGGCTGTAATGTCCTTTCTGCAGCACCTGAGCTATCAGCCAGTCCAGACGGTCCTCTTCAATCCCTTCAGTCAGCCATTCATGCAAAGGCCAGCGCTGCTGATAAGCCTGAATAAGCCGGTTCATTAACGGACGTCGTTTCACCCTGCCGTCATACAACCAGCTCAGCATGTTAACCACACAGTAAGCACCGCATAGACAGTCCAGTTCGCCCTGTTGAGACGCACGTATCCCTCTGTCAGTCGTCACAGATAATTCTCCATGTCAGTAGTGATAGTTAGTGCAGAGGGATTAGCTTTCCCACAGGACGGTAATGGTGTAGATGTTCATGGCGTGATACTGAATAAAGTTGGATTGCCAGAGTTCAAATAACTCCCTTCCGGCGTTAACAGGCAGGTCACCAACATGAGCCAGAAAGACATATTGCTGACTCCAGCTAATATCAATTTCCTTTTCCAGTTCTGGGTAAATCACGCCCATATAACTGAAGTCGGTGATGTAATCGAAATACCATTCATCATTGCGTGAAACAAGCCGTATTTCGACAGGATGGTAACCGCCCTTTTCAGTGCTGTAACACAGTTTTTTAAATAACAGACTGACGGCTGTAATTTTGGCTTTATGCGGCGGAGGATTTCCCGCTTCATTTATTATGATATTTATTAATTCCTGATCGACGGGCATAGCTAGCCCTTCCTGATGGATAACACTCATCGTTTTTATTCCGGCAAATATGCATTTGAATTGATGATACAACCCAATAATTGACCATTGCCATACTGACTGTTTAGACGATAGACGCCCTCCCATCAGGATGGGATAATAAAATGAAATGCTAAGTTGGCAATTAGTTTGTATCAGCTACTGGACAATATGACACTATCCAGCAATGTTATTTTACCAGGGTCATGCTTTTAATGCAAATAGTTTCACTCAGGAACTAATTTGGTTGTTATTTTATAAACTCATCTAAAAACATAATTAAGCTTTTCCTCTTAGTGTTGTCTAGCTTATTCCAGACTTGCTCGAGACGTTGTTTTAATTCAATGTCAAGCCCAGTGGCATAGTTAATCGGGATATCAGAAACATTTAAATCCTCCATACAATCAATAAAGAACCAGCTGATTGGAGTTTTTAAAGTAACGGCAATTTTGACTAAATGAGCAATATTGATCTTATTCGTTCCGCGTTCATAGCGGGAAAGTTGTTGTTGAGAGATATCGATAGTCTCTGCAAGATCGGCAGCAGTAAGCCCTGCTTCTTTACGTCTAGTCTGAATACGCTGCCCTACCAGCTTATCAGCTGAATCTGCCATCAGTTTTACCATCATTTTATCTCCAGAACGTCCATAAGAGGAATTCTGTGGCTTTTTTACTCTTGCATGAACATCACTAATGGACATAAAATTAACCATTGAGTCACTTATAGACATAAAACAGCTGCAATCGATCAACTAAGCTGGATTGGAAGCCCATTCAACTGAGCAGCAGAGCAAAAGTGGGCAAAAAGGAGAACATTGTGGCAACCACCATCACAGAAATAACGGAATGCTTTGAGTATTTTTTCAGTTCTCTTTATCGCAGGGAGTTCGTCAAAACCCTGCGCCTGCACGAATGTAGCGAGCGGGAATTACTGCCTTTGGTACGTTGCTATTTGCTGGGTTGGTTTGCAGATAATGTCTCACCGGAAGTAAAAAGCAAGCTGTCAGGAACTGTATCCGGGCACGGTTACATTGATTTTGTCATTGATGATGTAGCCGTTGAGTTTGCAGTACGTAAACCAACTGCGGCACGTTCCAATGTCTCCGCGACCGTCAACAGTACAGAAGTAAAGAAATTGATGAAGCACGACGGCAAAGCCTTGCTTGTGCTGTTTGACTTCTCTGACACGCCCTACTTAGAAGAACAGATCGAATCTTTCCGCAACTGGCCCTCTCTTGGTCGAGGGAATCATCGCAAGTCCGCATTCAACGTCGTTTATTTCTTTGTGGAAAAACGCAGACCGCTGGCACTGGGGAAAATCACCAAAAACATCCGTATCACTTAGCAGGGAATCAAATAATGAATAGAAAACTGTTGGCCTTATTGATGACAGCCATAACGCTACCTGTCGCAGCAGAGCAGTACGTAAAACCCGGAGCGGTTCTAACCCTGCATCCGGGAAAGGGCAATGCTGAATTCAACATTAATGCCTCAACGGGGGATGGTTCGGGCGTATGCAATATGGAGGGGACAGCACAGCAAATAGCTGCCGGAGAAAGCCAGAAGCGTCGCTGGGTCTGGAATGACAATACCAGCCAGTGTGTCGCAGTAGTTAGTGAACTGAAAAACGGTAAGGCCAGCGTGATGACTCGTGGTTGCGAAGGCTACTGTGGGATTTCTGCGGCAGGCACAATGGATGGTCTATTTAATAAGCAGTAATAAATGCCTTAATTAACGAAGGAATCTTAGATGAAAAGAACAATGCTTCTGGTATTAATAGCGGCTGGTTTGTTGGCTGGCTGCGGCGAGAAAACACCAAAATGCAATAGTGATGATGCTAAAAATCTGGTCGTAGATATTGCCAGAAAGACAATGGCGAAAGGGATGACATTGGATAAGGATGTGCGTATTTCTGTAGAAAATGTCAGAACAATTAGCCATGAATCAGGTCTGGATGTTTATCAGTGTGCGGCTGATTTAACCTTCGCCAAACCAAACATGAAAAATTCATTGCCAATTACGTATCGGATACAGAAAACAGAGGATGACAAGGGACAATTTTATATAAATGTATATGGTTTATAATCACCTTAGCTAACCTCAGGATTCATTTTGGATGAAGTGATAAAATTTCATCCAAAAGGATAATTTGAAATTAATAGTTACATACAAACTTAAGATATTTCGTCATCACCCAATTTCCTTTTTAATTTCCTCATCTAAAAATCTCAACGCTGGGAGGTCAGCACAAGCTCTAGAGAAAGCATCCGTATGCTCCAGAATATCTCGTAATATAAGAAGATGAACTTTGATACTTTTTATGTCATCGTAAAAAAATAACCTTTGGGTGAATGTTTCTTTATAACCGACCCCAGACAACATAATTACAACATTAGGTTTATGATAGGCAATGTCAGCATACAGAGCCCTTGCATCATCTTTGTCTAAATTGCTTGCTCTCAGTTTAGATTGAAATTGAATTTTTACTCCATTTATATTGATTGAACCGTCAATTCCATCATCAGCACCTCTTGGCCCTGGATTTAACCCTAAAAAATATGCAATCCGCTGCCCCATAACCTGCTTTGTTGCATTGCTCAACTGCAGTATTGCATTAATAATAAAATAAGATTGCCTACTCATTTAAATCTCATCTTTGGTTTTGGTGTTGATGGCACAACCTCCAGGTTCAATTTTTCACAAAAAATGTCTACACTATTCACCACACATTTAGAATATACAATCTCAATTTCATCACATTTATCCCCAACTATTTCTTTTATTTCCCCTAGATTTTTTAGGCTTATATCAAAAGGAACTGATACATAATCACCGTTTTCTGACTCCAAATCCCCTACATTATTTAAATTATGATTATACAATGCATAACTGATAGAGATGTTAATAGCAAAATCAACAGTGATATCTAATGATTCCATTAACAATTTAATTTTATCACTAGTTTTTTTCGGAACGTTAACCTCTGAAACTTCGAAAGAACTCTCTTTTCCTTCTTTTTTTTCAAGTGCACTTTTCATTAAAAATTGCTGATATTTATTATCTGCCATTACCGCACTCCTAATTTAAAAACACCATACAAATATTCATATTCATCATCTAAATCCCAAATATACTTCCTCTCAGAATGACACCTATCAAAATCTGAAATATAATCAATATTTAATCTTTCATACCCTTGTAATTTCTCTGTTGTGAAGTGAGTTCCCATTCCAACGATTAGTTTTTTCACCTTGTAACCAAAAATACCTTCACACTTCTGAATTAAAGCTACGGAATCTTCTGCATGGCTAAGTGATAAAAACTGATTACTAACTGGTAAAAGTACAATATCAGGATTAATTTCGAGGATGACTGATAAAGCATTTTCTATACGTGTATCAATATCAACTACGATATGCTCGTAACCCGAAAATGCGTTTTTGTTGCTCATTTTTAGCCGTTCTGGATTCCATAAGACATCTACATTATCCATTCCACGCTTATGCTCAAGTGATGACTGCGGAACTGCCCCACTAAAAAATCGAAATGCATCCCCTTGAGAATCACAATCAATTAGGTATGATTTATAATACTCAGACTTCAACACTCCTGCAACATGAACGGCTAACGTCGTTTTCCCAACCCCACCTTTATGCTGAGCAACTACTATTCTCATAGAACACCTTCTTAAGACATCATAAATTTTATTTTTTTTCTTTTAAAAACAATAATAAAGAATAAATTGGCCTCGAATTTCTAGTATGCATTCCTTAAAAGAAAACTAACTTAGCATCATTATTGCCCATGGAAATAGCCTCCAAATAATCCGCCCAAGCCTGTAACCACTGCTTGCACTCAGCATCATACTTATACAGGTTATAGATCCCTTCAATGCCGCCCCGCGTATGCCCCAATACCGCCTCTGCAACCTCATTAGGACACTGTAAGCGGGAGAGTCCTGTTCGTAAAGTACGACGCAAATCGTGCGGCGTCCAATGAGGTATATCAAGCATATGACCTCTTTCACGTAAACGCCATGAGTTTTCAGTTAGATACTTCTGCTGGATTGGCTTCTTAGTAGCCTGAGAAGGGAATAGATATTTGTCAGAGGTAAGGCGTAGAACTTTGAGAAAGTCGATCGCCTGATCCGATAACTGAACGTAACGCTCTACCCCAGTCTTGGTTTCTCTAAGATGAATGGTGCCTTTTTCAAGATCAACATCCTTCCATGCCATATTGCAGACTTCACCGGTACAACACCCGGTCCAGAGGGTCAGACGTAACACGTTTTTGATCGTTGGCGTATAAGCCGAACCCGGAAGCCATTTAAGAAATTTTGCAAGTTCATCCTCGCTCAGTACTCGTGTTCCTCGTCCATTTGTGAGCTTGATTCTGGTCTGTCGTAAGCTGGATTTTGCTAACAGCGCTGGATTCGCAAAACTGTCATCAAAGCGCCCAAGGCCAATTGCAAATTCATATGCAAGTGAAAGCTCCCTCAGTACATTACCAGCCTGTACGGTTGCACCTCGAGCTACAATGCCATTGATTAAATTAATAACATCCTGGCGCGTAATCTCAGCAGCATTTCGGGCTCCTAAGCTTTTAACGGCGTCACCATAGAGAGTACGACGAACCTCAGCCTGCCCTTTCGGCTTTCTGGCGCCGGGAATAACCTTCCCGTCCTTCGTTTTACGATCCTCAATACGTTCGGTAAGATACAGTTCAACTAATCCCTGTACGGTCAATTCAGGGATCTTAGCTTGTTCAGCCTCAATCGCACGCTGGAGCTTATCTTGTTTGAGTTCAGTCGCAGGACAACGACCTTCCTGTCGGAGAAGCTTTAATTCGTGAAGTTTAAGACGTGCAGCGGAGAGAGAAGTCTGCGGGAAGTTACCAATTTTAACCTGAGCAAGCTTGCCAGTCAGAGGACTTGTGTAACGGTAGAAAAAAGACTTAACCCCAGTTGTACCACAGGAGACACCTAAGCCACGATTTTCGCCAACGTCAGCCTTGTCTTGGTCGCCAGGCTTCATCATTTCTACCGCTTTAAACGAAAGTGGCTTTCCCTCTTGTTTTCCTGCCATAAAGACTCCGTTATCATGCACCTTATGCAGTCATGAACATAAATGCAGGATTTCATGAGACCCAATGAGACAACGTGAAACTCAATGACAACAACAAATATCACTAACTCATTAAAATTTAAGAACATGGACATCATAAACTGATGAGTACACTAGAGAATTTCGACGCCCACACCCCCATGATGCAGCAGTACCTGCGTCTTAAATCCGAGCACCGTGACATCCTGCTGTTTTACCGCATGGGTGACTTTTACGAACTGTTTTATGACGACGCAAAACGCGCCTCTCAGCTGCTGGATATCTCTCTGACCAAACGCGGGGCTTCTGCGGGTGAACCTATTCCGATGGCGGGTGTGCCTCATCACGCGGTAGAAAACTATCTGGCGAAGCTGGTGAATCTCGGCGAGTCCGTGGCTATCTGTGAACAAATTGGCGACCCGGCCACCACCAAAGGGCCGGTGGAGCGTAAAGTGGTTCGCATCGTCACGCCGGGCACCATCAGCGATGAAGCGCTGCTGCAGGAGCGCCAGGATAACCTGCTGGCGGCCATCTGGCAGGACAGCAAAGGCTTTGGCTATGCAACGCTCGACATCAGCTCCGGCCGCTTTCGTCTGACCGAGCCGGAAGACCGTGAAACCATGGCGGCGGAGCTTCAGCGCACCAACCCTGCAGAGCTGCTGTATGCGGAAGACTTTGCGGAAATGAGCCTGATTGAAGGTCGCCGCGGCCTGCGTCGTCGCCCGCTCTGGGAATTTGAGATTGAAACCGCGCGCCAGCAGCTGAATTTGCAGTTTGGCACGCGCGACCTGACCGGGTTTGGCGTCGAAAACGCCCATCACGCACTTTGCGCCGCAGGCTGTCTGCTGCAATATGTCAAAGATACCCAGCGCACTTCTCTGCCGCATATCCGTTCCCTCACCATGGATCGGCAGCAGGACAGCATCATTATGGATGCGGCAACACGCCGCAATCTGGAGATCACCCAGAACCTGTCCGGCGGCGTGGAAAACACGCTGGCCTCGGTGCTCGACTGCACAGTCACGCCGATGGGCAGCCGTATGCTCAAACGCTGGCTGCATATGCCGGTACGCAACGTCGACGTGCTTACCAGCCGCCAGCAGACGATTGCCGCCCTGCAGGAACGCACCGCAGAAATTCAGCCTACGCTACGCCAGGTTGGCGATCTCGAGCGTATTCTCGCCCGTCTGGCCCTTCGTACCGCACGCCCACGCGATCTGGCCCGCATGCGCTACGCCTTCCAGCAGCTCCCCGCGCTGCGGGAAATGCTGTCAGACGTAAGCACCGACTATGTGCAGACCCTGCGTGAACAGATGGGAGAGTTTGTCGAGCTGCGCGAGCTTCTGGAGCGCGCCGTTATTGAATCACCGCCGGTGCTGGTTCGCGACGGGGGCGTTATCGCTCCGGGCTACAACGAAGAGCTGGACGAATGGCGAGCCCTCGCCGACGGCGCGACGGATTATCTGGATCGACTGGAAATCCGCGAGCGTGAACGGCTGGGACTGGACACGCTTAAAGTCGGTTTTAACGCCGTGCACGGCTACTACATTCAGGTTAGCCGCGGCCAAAGCCATCTGGTGCCAATCAACTACGTTCGCCGCCAGACGCTGAAAAACGCCGAGCGCTACATTATTCCTGAGCTGAAGGAGTACGAAGATAAAGTCCTGACCTCCAAAGGCAAAGCGCTGGCGCTGGAGAAACAGCTTTATGACCAGCTGTTTGATTTGCTGCTGCCGCACCTGGAAGCGCTGCAAAAAAGCGCCACCGCGCTGGCGGAGCTCGACGTGCTGGTGAACCTGGCCGAACGTGCTTATACCCTGAACTACACCTGCCCAACGCTGACAGATAAACCCGGCATTAAGCTGGTCGGTGGTCGCCATCCGGTGGTGGAGCAGGTGCTCAGTGAGCCGTTTATCGCCAACCCGCTGAGCCTTTCGCCGCAGCGCAGAATGCTGATCATTACCGGCCCGAACATGGGTGGTAAAAGTACCTATATGCGCCAGACCGCGTTAATTGCGCTGCTGGCCTGGATCGGCAGCTTTGTGCCGGCAGAGCACGCAGAAATTGGCCCAATTGACCGCATTTTTACCCGCGTCGGCGCGGCGGATGACCTGGCTTCAGGCCGCTCGACCTTCATGGTGGAGATGACCGAAACTGCCAACATTCTGCATAACGCCACGGAACATAGCCTGGTGCTGATGGACGAGATTGGGCGCGGTACATCGACCTATGACGGGCTGTCGCTGGCCTGGGCCTGCGCCGAAAGCCTGGCAAACCGCATCAAGTCGATGACGCTGTTCGCCACCCACTACTTCGAGCTGACCACGCTGCCGGAGAAAATGGAAGGCGTCGCTAACGTGCATCTGGATGCCGTTGAGCATGGCGATACCATCGCCTTTATGCACACAGTGCAGGACGGCGCCGCCAGTAAAAGCTATGGCCTGGCCGTCGCGGCGCTTGCTGGCGTGCCAAAAGATGTCATCAAGCGCGCGCGCCAGAAGCTTCGCGAGCTGGAGAACATCTCCGGCAACGCGGCAGCAAGTCAGGTAGACGGTACGCAGATGTCGCTGCTGGTCGCTGCGGAAGAGACCTCTCCTGCCGTTGAGGCGCTGGAGAATCTGGACCCGGATTCACTCTCTCCGCGTCAGGCGCTGGAGTGGATATACCGACTTAAGAGTCTGGTGTAGCCGTGTAAAAACGGCGCGCATAAAAAAAAGCGGTGATTTGCATCACCGCTTTTTTATTTGAAGGGTCGATTATTCGCGGAACAACGCTTCGAGGTTCAGCCCCTGAGTCTGCAGGATCTCACGCAGACGACGAAGACCTTCAACCTGAATCTGACGAACGCGTTCACGAGTCAGGCCGATTTCACGCCCCACATCTTCCAGCGTCGCAGCTTCATACCCCAGCAGACCGAATCGACGAGCCAGCACTTCACGCTGCTTAGCGTTCAGTTCGAACAGCCACTTCACGATGCTCTGTTTCATATCATCGTCTTGCGTGGTGTCTTCCGGACCGTTGTCTTTCTCGTCCGCGAGGATATCCAGCAGCGCTTTCTCAGAGTCACCGCCCAATGGGGTATCTACCGAGGTAATGCGCTCGTTGAGACGCAGCATACGGCTAACGTCATCAACCGGTTTATCCAGCTGCTCGGCAATCTCTTCCGCACTTGGCTCATGGTCGAGCTTGTGGGAGAGTTCGCGAGCGGTACGCAGGTAAACGTTCAGCTCTTTCACAATGTGAATCGGCAGGCGAATCGTACGGGTTTGGTTCATGATTGCCCGTTCGATGGTCTGGCGGATCCACCATGTGGCGTAGGTTGAGAAACGGAATCCACGTTCCGGATCGAACTTCTCCACCGCACGAATAAGCCCCAGGTTGCCCTCTTCAATCAGATCCAGCAGCGCCAGACCACGATTGCTGTAACGACGGGCAATCTTCACCACCAGACGCAGGTTACTTTCGATCATGCGTCGGCGGGAGGCTACATCACCGCGCAGCGCGCGGCGAGCAAAATAGACTTCTTCTTCGGCCGTTAATAATGGAGAGTATCCGATCTCTCCAAGATAAAGCTGAGTCGCATCGAGTACACGCTGTGTTGCTCCCTGTGACAGCAACTCCTCTTCTGCAAGGTCGTTATCACTGGGTTCCTCTTCTACAAGGGCTTTTTCGTCAAAAGCCTCAACTCCGTTCTCATCATATTCCGCGTCTTCGTTTAACTCATTAACTTTCAGCGTATTCTGACTCATAAGGTGGCTCCTACCCGTGATCCCTGGGCAATACATTCAATGAATGTCTTGCCGGTTTATCGCTGCGGCAAATAACGCAGCGGGTTTACGGATTTCCCCTTGTAACGAATTTCAAAATGCAATCGTGTAGAACTGGTTCCGGTGCTACCCATGGTAGCTATTTTTTGCCCCGCCTTAACTTCTTCTTGTTCCCGGACCAGCATTGTATCGTTATGGGCGTAGGCACTCAGATAATCATCGTTATGTTTGATGATGATTAGATTACCGTAACCGCGCAGTGCGTTACCGGCATATACCACACGCCCTGCGGCGGTCGCGATAATTGCCTGTCCTTTACTGCCGGCGATATCGATACCTTTGTTGCCCCCTTCGGTTGCCGCAAAGTTTTCGATGATCTTACCGTCGGTCGGCCAGCGCCAGGTAGAGATTGGCGAGCTGTTAGACGTACTGCTGACGGTAGGTTCGGTAGAGCTAACCACAGGTGCCGTTACCGGTGCTGTGACGACAGTCGCAGCTGGCTTATTGCCTGGTAACATTTTAGTAGCACTCTGTTCACCTGAATCCTCAGAATACGTAATTGTCGGTTTAGAAGCAACCACCGTGGTGGAGTTTTGTGCAGTTGGCGTCGCCACGCCCTGCGCGCGAGCATCCGCTGCGGTCACCGCATTCTCACCGGTAATTGGCGTCCCGGAGGCGTTCCCGACCTGCAGAGTTTGCCCAACCTCAAGGCCGTAAGGAGCCGCTACGTTATTGCGCTGCGCCAGGTCACGGAAGTCGTTCCCGGTAATCCACGCAATGTAGAACAGGGTATCGCCGCGTTTAACGGTGTAGGTACTGCCGCCCGCATAGCTGCCTTTAGGAATGTTCCCATACTGCCGATTGTAGACAATGCGACCATTTTCCGTGCGCACCGGCTCGGAAACAACGGCCTGAGCCTGAGGCTGACGAGCAGGCTGAATCTGCGGCTGCTGGACGGGTTGAACCGGTTGGATCTGCGGCTGTTGAACCGGGGCAGACATTGTCGGTGGCTTAGTTACCAGCAGGCTGCCGGATGAGGAGCCAGAAGCATTGCCGTTGCCGCCAACCGAACTAATAGGTGCCTGGGTGTTATTATTGCTTGTACAGCCTGCCAGCCAAAGGCTGGTTAGCGTCAGCATTGCCGCCCGGCGTAAAGTGAAAGTTGGGCTTCCCGCGCTCATTTATCCCCCAAATGATAACAACCAGATATTCATGAAAACACTGTAGAAAATTGGCGTAAACCACGCCAGTTTTTGCTGAATTCGGCTACGTTACGCTGAATCAGCAACAAGAAAACCGGATATTTCCGGGTTATGCTAATTCGCCGCGCACTAAGGGCACAAAGCGTACAGCTTCTACCGTGTCGATTGAGAATTCGTCTCCGTGGCGACGGACGCGTTTTAAAAACTGCTGGTCGTCGCCCACGGGTAAAACAAGAATGCCGCCTTCGTTCAGCTGCGACAGCAGCGCAGTTGGAATTTCCGGCGGTGCCGCCGTCACAATGATAGCGTCAAACGGGGCCTTCGCCTGCCAGCCCTGCCAGCCATCGCCGTGACGGGTCGAAATATTGTGCAGGTCGAGCTGCTTCAGGCGGCGCCTGGCGTGCCACTGCAGCCCTTTGATCCGCTCAACGGAGCAAACGTGCCCCACCAGATGCGCCAGAATCGCTGTCTGATAGCCGCTGCCGGTGCCAATCTCCAGCACTTTCGACCGGGGCGTCAGCTCCAGCAGCTCGGTCATCCTCGCCACCATATACGGCTGGGAGATAGTCTGACCAGAGCCAATAGGTAACGCGGTATTTTCCCAGGCTTTGTGTTCAAACGCTTCGTCGACAAACTTCTCGCGCGGTACCTGCGCGATAGCCTCAAGCACCTGTTCATCCTTGATGCCCTGGGCACGAAGCTGATCGAGAAGGGTTTGTACGCGTCTGCTTACCATTGCGCCTCAACTCCGGCTTTTTCCAGCCAGTGGCCAACGACTTCATGGGCGCTGTGCGCGGTTAAATCCACGTGCAGCGGCGTCACCGAAACATAGCCCTCGTCGACGGCAGCAAAGTCGGTACCCGGCGCGACATCCAGCTTCTCCCCCGGCGGGCCAATCCAGTACACCGTATTGCCGCGCGGATCCTCCTGCCGGATCACCTGGTCCGCAGGGTGACGGCTGCCGCAGCGGGTCACGCGAATGCCTTTGATTTGATCGAGCGGCAGGTCAGGAACGTTGATGTTAAGAATGCGGCCGGTACGCAGCGGCTCCCGGGCCAGCGCCCGAAGAATGGAGCAGGTGACGGCTGCCGCAGTTTCATAGTGCTGATGGCCATCAAGCGAAACGGCAAGCGCCGGAAGCCCCAGATGACGCCCTTCCGTCGCGGCCGCAACGGTACCGGAATAGATAACATCATCACCGAGATTTGGCCCGGCATTGATGCCTGAAACCACGATGTCCGGGCGGGGATGCATCAGAGCATTGACGCCCAAATAGACGCAGTCCGTCGGCGTGCCCATCTGCACGGAGATATCGCCGTTGGCAAGGGTAAAGGTTCTTAACGATGACTCCAGCGTCAGCGAGTTGGATGCGCCGCTGCGGTTTCTGTCCGGCGCCACCACCTGCACCTCGGCAAATTCACGCAACGCTTTCGCCAGCACCTGAATGCCCGGCGCATGGATCCCGTCATCATTACTCAGCAATATTCGCATAATCACCCGCTGTGTTCATGAGTTCCCTGACAACGCTGGTGGCAAAGCTGCCCGCCGGCAGCCAGAAGTTCAGCTCGACGGTAACGTCATCCCACCAGTTCCAGCTCAGCGCTTCAGGCTGAACCAGCATCGCACGACGCGCCGCTTCGACACGTTCGCGCTTCAGCAAGCCCAGCAGAACCTCTTCGTCTGCCACGCACTGCTGCTCAAAAGCTAGCGCGGCATTTTGCGTTCCCCACTCGCCGTCGCCCGGCAGCGAAGCCGTGATCAGCAGTTCGCCGTCATCCACTCGCTGTTGCAGGGTGGGGAGTTCTTCTGGGGTCGCCACAAACCAACTGCCACGTCCTGCCAATTGTAGCGCATCGCCATCAACAACTTGATTAAAGTCTGTTTTTTTCAGACGCTGGCTAACAATCTGATTAAACAACGCGCTGCGGGCCGCCGACAACCAAAAACTGCGTTTATTTCTGTCACGCAGGGGTGCATTGCTTTCCGCCCAGCGTTTCGCCTGATGCAGGTTATTACCGCCGATGCCAAAACGCTGGCTGCCGAAATAGTTAGGCACGCCCTGCTCTGCAATGGCCTGCAGGCGCTGCTCCACTTCGTTACGGTCGCTTACTTCACGCAGGACGAGGGTAAAGCGGTTCCCCTTCAGAGCACCTAAGCGGAGCTTACGGCGGTGGCGAGCAAACTCCAGCACCTGGCAACCTTCGAGCGTAAAGGCGCTCATGTCGGGCATCTCTTTACCCGGCAGGCGAACGCAGAACCACTGTTCGGTCACGGCATGTTTATCTTTCTGCCCGGCGAAGCTCACTTCGCGAGCATGCACCTTGAGGAATTTCGCCAGCGCATCGGCCACAAAACGGGTATTGCAGCCGCTTTTCAGGATCCGCAAAAGCAGATGTTCGCCGTCGCCGTCCGGCCCAAAGCCCAGGTCCTCAATCACCACGAAGTCTTCCGGGCTGGCCTTGATAACGCCGCTGCCCTGCGGCCTACCGTGCAGCCACGTCAGGTTTTGCATATCCATTACTTGCTGGCCTTATGCAGCAGCGCGACGGCTTCGCAGGCGATGCCTTCGCCGCGCCCGGTAAAACCAAGCTTCTCGGTGGTGGTCGCTTTGACGTTAACGTCATCCATATGGCAGCCGAGATCTTCGGCGATAAACACGCGCATCTGCGGGATGTGCGGCGCCATTTTCGGTGCCTGAGCGATAATCGTGACGTCCACGTTTCCGAGCGTAAAGCCTTTCGCCTGAATGCGGCGCCATGCCTCACGCAGCAGTTCGCGGCTGTCCGCGCCTTTAAAGGCCGGATCGGTGTCCGGGAACAGCTTGCCGATATCCCCCAGCGCAGCGGCGCCCAGCAGCGCATCGGTCAGTGCATGCAGGGCAACATCGCCGTCGGAATGAGCCAGCAGTCCTTTCTCAAACGGGACACGAACGCCGCCAATAATAATCGGGCCAACGCCTGCAAAAGCATGAACATCAAAACCATGTCCGATACGCATTATAGATTCTCCGTTTGGGTTAACCGCGTAAGATAGAAAGCCGCCAGCGCCAGATCTTCAGGGCGAGTCACCTTGATATTATCAGCGCGGGCGCTAATCAGTTCTGGATGAAAGCCGCAATATTCCAGGGCTGAGGCTTCATCGGTGATGGTTGCGCCTTCATCCAGCGCGCGCAGCAGACAGCTGCGCAAAAGTTCGAGGGGAAAAAGCTGTGGCGTGAGGGCATGCCAGAGATCTTCGCGATCGACCGTATGGGCAATCAGCCCTTTGCCCGGCTCGCCCCGCTTCATGGTGTCGCGAACCGGCGCCGCCAGAATACCGCCGACCCTGCTGGTGGCGGTAATTGCCAGCAGATTCTTCAGGTCGTCCTGATGCAGGCAGGGACGCGCGGCATCATGAACCAGTACCCATTGCGCATTCCCTGCGGCCTGCAGGCCAGCAAGAACGGAATCCGCTCGCTGCTTCCCGCCGGTCACCACGGTGACGCGAGGATGGGCTGCAAGCGGCAGAGAGGAAAAGTAAGTGTCTTTGGGACTGAGCGCGACGATCACCTGGCCGACGCGCGGATGAGCCATCAGGCTGGCCACCGCGTGTTCGAGAATCGTTTTATCGCCGATGTGTAGGTACTGCTTGGGACATTCCGTTTGCATACGGCTGCCGATACCGGCGGCCGGTACCACGGCAATTACGTCCGGGGAGGAGTCTGCCATGTCTTTCACTTAAGCTAAGTTATCGATTATTTTGCCCGGCATTAGGGGTATTACCGCTGGCTGCGCGTTTAGAGGCATCCGGCACCAGGCGGTAGAATGTCTCGCCCGGTTTGGTCATGCTGAGTTCATTGCGCGCGCGCTCTTCAATCGCTTCCTGGCCACCGTTGAGGTCGTCAATTTCGGCAAAAAGCTGATCGTTGCGAGATTTTAGTTTGGCATTAGTTGCCTGCTGCGCAGCAACATCTTCGTTGACGCGCGTGTAATCATGTACGCCGTTTTTTCCGAACCACAGCGAATACTGAAGCCAGACCAGCAAGGCCAGCAACAGCAGCGTTAGTTTACCCATCCTGCCCCCTGAAAAACGGCACAATCATCCCACAACTTTTTCGTCGACTCCACTGCGGCAAGCAATTCCACCCGCCAAAGCGCGCCAGAATTTACCACATAACGCGGATTCATGCGCGATTGCAGCAAGTTTAGCTTAACGTTGCCCATAAATAGTCTGTTACGGTTTGACGCAGTTCGGCACGGCTAGCCCATAAGCCACATAAAGAGCACGCCGAACATTAGCGCAACGGAGAGTAGCGTAGCAAGACAGCTAAACAGCAGCTTGCCGCGCAAAAGCGAGTGTACGGCTATCCCCACCACCACGGCGACCGGCATCAGCGCCAGGAAGAATGGCCAGGTGTAGAGGAAGAAAAAGAGGGTATTGGGGCCGTACATCATGAAGGGAATGCCTAGCGCCAGCAGCCACGACAAAAAGCCGATAAACGCCCCGGGTAATGACCAGGTTGTCTCCTCGACGGTCGGGCTGGGTTCAGCCTGAGAAATAACGATATTCGTGCTGTTGCGCATAACTGATTTCATAGCCTTGATGGCCGGAAGCGTTGTGCTTCCGGGCGTCTTCAGCAATTGATGATATCGTCGCGACGCAGCAGGTCTAATATTTGGGCCACTAAATTTGTTACTAATTGTTCGCCGTCTAAGTGAATTTCCGCCTTTGTCGGCGCCTCGTACGTCGAGTCAATGCCGGTAAAATTCTTTAGCTCTCCTGCCCGGGCCTTCTTGTAGAGGCCTTTAGGATCGCGAGTTTCACAGATCGCAAGCGGCGTATCCACAAACACTTCGTAGAACCGCCCTTCCCCGGCTCGCTCGCGCACCATTTGCCTTTCGGCCCGGTGCGGCGAGATAAATGCGCTGAGCACCACCAGACCCGCGTCAACCATCAGGCCTGCCACTTCCCCGACACGACGGATATTCTCTTTGCGATCGGCATCGCTAAAGCCAAGATCGCTGCACAGCCCGTGACGCACGTTATCCCCATCCAACAGGTACGTGCTTACGCCAAGTTTATGCAGCTCCTGTTCAAGCGCGCCGGCAACGGTTGATTTCCCGGAGCCGGACAAGCCGGTGAACCACAGCACCGCCCCGCGGTGCTTGTGCAAGGCTTCACGCTGCTCACGCGTCACCGGGTGAGCATGCCAGACCACGTTTTCATCATGGTCGGCCATTACTTGCCTCCCAGCAGATCGCGAGCGCCCCAGTGTGGGAAGTGACGGCGGACCAGGGCGTTCAGCTCAAGCTCAAACGCGCTGTAGGCCGAAGGCTCCTGATACACCTCTTCCTGCGGCTCACGCACCATGCCAGCACCCACGGTGACGTTACTCAGGCGGTCGATGAAGATCAGTCCGCCGGTCACCGGATTCGCCTGATATTTATCGAGCACCAGCGGCTCGTCGAAGGTCAAATCCACCAGCCCGATGCCGTTCAGCGGCAGACTCTCTACGACACGCTGGGTCAGGGAGTTGATCTCAACCTGGTACTGAATATTGTCGACGCGGGCGCGGGTTTTCTTCCCGGCGATTTTGATATCAAAGCTCTGGCCCGGGACCAGCGGCTGCTCCGCCATCCACACCACGTCAACTTTAGCGCTCTGAACGGCAGCCAGCGATTCCGTCGCCGCCACCAGCAGATCGCCCCGGCTGATGTCGATTTCATCTTTCAGCACCAGGGTTATCGCTTCACCCGCGCCGGCTTGTTGCAAATCTCCATCAAAAGTCACGATTCGGGCTATGCTCGACTCCACGCCTGACGGCAACACTTTGACGCGCTGGCCCACGCTGACGGTGCCTGAAGCAAGCGTCCCCGCGTAGCCGCGGAAGTCCAGATTTGGGCGGTTAACGTACTGCACCGGGAAGCGCATTGGCTGCTGCTCTACGCCGCGGACAATCTCAACCGTTTCCAGCACCTCCAGCAGCGTCGGGCCGCTGTACCACGGCATTTGGGCGCTGGTGCTTGCTACGTTATCCCCTTCGAGCGCGGAAAGCGGAACAAAGCGAATATCCAGGTCCGCCGGCAGCTGCTGGGCGAAGGTCAGGTAATCCTGTTTAATCTGCTCATAGGTCTGCTCGCTAAATGCCACCAGATCCATTTTGTTGATCGCCACCACCAGGTGTTTGATCCCAAGCAGCGTGGAGATAAAGCTGTGACGACGGGTTTGATCTAATACGCCTTTGCGGGCATCGATCAGCAGGATCGCGAGGTCGCAGGTGGATGCGCCTGTCGCCATATTACGGGTGTACTGCTCGTGCCCCGGCGTGTCGGCGATGATAAACTTGCGCTTCTCGGTGGAGAAATAGCGGTAGGCCACGTCAATCGTGATGCCCTGCTCACGCTCTGCCTGCAGGCCATCAACCAGCAAAGCTAAGTCGAGTTTTTCACCCTGCGTACCGTGACGTTTGCTGTCGGTGTGCAGCGACGAGAGCTGGTCTTCATAAATCTGGCGCGTGTCGTGCAGCAGGCGCCCAATCAGGGTGCTTTTGCCGTCATCGACGCTGCCGCAGGTCAAAAACCGCAGCAGGCTTTTGTGCTGCTGGGCGTGCAGATAGGCTTCTACGCCGCCTTCGTCAGCGATTTGTTGTGCAATAGTGGTGTTCATCTGGCGGCTCCTTAGAAATAACCCTGGCGTTTTTTCAGCTCCATAGAGCCGGCCTGGTCGCGGTCAATCATGCGTCCCTGGCGTTCACTGGTGGTGGAGACCAGCATCTCTTCGATGATCTCCGGCAGCGTCTGCGCGGTGGACTCCACCGCGCCGGTCAACGGCCAGCAGCCCAGGGTACGGAAGCGCACCATACGTTGTTCAATCACCTCGCCCGGCTGCAGATCGATGCGATCGTCGTCAATCATCATCAGCATACCGTCGCGCTCCAGTACCGGGCGCGGTGCCGCAAGGTATAACGGAACAATGTCGATATTTTCCAGATAGATATACTGCCAGATATCCAGCTCGGTCCAGTTGGAGAGCGGGAATACGCGAATGCTTTCGCCCTTATTGATCTGGCCGTTGTAGTTATGCCACAGCTCAGGGCGCTGGTTTTTCGGGTCCCAGCGGTGGAAGCGATCGCGGAAGGAATAGATACGCTCTTTCGCTCGCGACTTCTCTTCATCACGACGCGCGCCGCCAAAGGCCGCGTCAAAACCGTATTTATTCAGCGCCTGCTTAAGGCCTTCGGTTTTCATGATGTCGGTATGCTTGGCGCTGCCGTGAACAAACGGGTTGATGCCCATCGCCACGCCCTCAGGGTTGCGGTGTACGATAAGATCGCAACCATAGGCCTTCGCCGTACGGTCGCGGAACTCGTACATTTCACGGAATTTCCAGCCGGTATCGACGTGCAATAGCGGGAACGGCAGCGTGCCTGGGTAGAACGCTTTACGGGCCAGATGCAGCATGACCGAAGAGTCTTTACCAATGGAATACATCATCACCGGATTAGAAAATTCGGCAGCGACCTCGCGGATAATATGGATGCTTTCAGCCTCCAGTTGCCGCAAGTGAGTGAGTCTTTTCTGGTCCATAACCTTCCCTTAAGCAGATGCGCCGCGGCCGTTCATCGCAGCCGCTTGAGATTTAATCTAAGGGGACTATAAGTCGTGGGCTTATTTGTTATGAAATTACGAATTGGAATGACTAGTTCCCGAAAAGAATAACGCTATCGCAAAGCTAACAACAAAATGTGCTTAACCGACCGTTTTTTCCGGGGTTTAAGAGCAAATGAAATTGTTTAACCTGGCTCACAGTTTCATACTAATGGCGCTCAAAATTTCCGACAAATAAAGATGAATAAGGACGTACTATGTTTTCCGCATTGCGCCGCTCGGTGATTTGCCTGGCGCTGGGCGCGTGCTTTAGTTTTCCCTCCGTGGCCAGGGTCCCGCAGCAAGGCGATATTGCCGACCAGCAAACTCGCCATATCGCCACCTATTTCCCGGGACGAATGACCGGCAGCCCGGCCGAAATGCTGGCCGCAGACTATCTTCAGCAGCAGTTTAAAAGCTGGGGTTACCAGAGCGATATTCGCCAGTTTAATACCCGCTACCTTTACACCACGAAGGCAGGCCACCAGAACTGGCATAACGTCACCACCAGCAGCGTGATTGCAGCGCGTGAAGGTAAGGAACCGCAGCAGATTATTATCATGGCGCATCTGGATACCTATACGCCGCTTAACGATAAAGACGTGGACAACAACCTCGGCGGCCTGACCCTGCAGGGCGTAGACGATAACGCCTCCGGCCTCGGCGTAATGCTCGAGCTGGCTGAACGACTGAAAGATATTCCCACCCGCTACGGCATCCGCTTTATCGCCACCAGCGGAGAGGAGATCGGCTCGCTGGGGGCGAAGAACATTCTGCAGCGCATGAGCAAAGAGGAGCAGGCCAACACGCTGCTGGTGATCAACCTGGATAGCCTGATTGTGGGCGATAAGCTCTATTTTAATAGCGGGACGTCAACGCCTGCGGCAGTGCGCAAACTCACCCGCGACAGGGCGCTGGCCCTTGCCCATCGCGCCGGGATCCAGGCGGCCAGCAACCCCGGGCTGAACGCGAAATTCCCGAAAGGCACTGGCTGCTGCAGCGATGGCGACCCCTTCGATAAAGCCGGGATCCCCGTACTCTACGTTGAAGCAACCAACTGGGCGCTGGGCGCGAAAGACGGTTACCAGCAACGCGGTAAAAATAAGGCATTCCCCAACGGCACCAGTTGGCACAACGCGACGCTCGACAATCTGGAGTATCTGGATAAAGCGCTGCCGGGCAGAATTAAGCGACGCAGCCATGATGCGGTGCGCATTCTGCTGCCGCTGGTGACAGAGTTGGCGAAAGCCGGGAAGTGATTTTCCCCTCGCCCTTCAGGCGAGGGAAGGTTTATTCGTGCAGGCCACACTCGCGCTTCAGGCCAAAGAAGCGCGTCTCTTCTTCTGCCATTCCTGGCTCCCACTTACGAGTGGTGTGGGTATCGCCTACGGAAAGATAGCCCTGATCCCACAGCGGGTGATACTTAAGCCCGTGTTCAGTCAGGTACTGATACACCGTGCGGTTATCCCAGTCGATGATCGGCAGAATTTTAAAGACTTCACGCTGCACCGCCAGAACCGGCAGATGCGCACGGCTGCCCGACTGTTCACGGCGCAGGCCAGCAAACCAGGTTTGCGCCTCAAGCGTTTTCAGCGCGCGGTTCATCGGCTCAACTTTATTGATCTCGTTGTAACGCTCAATTCCCTCGACGCCCTGCTCCCACAGTTTGCCATAGCGCGCTTCCTGCCACGCCGGGCTTTCGGTCGCACGGAACACCTGCAGGTTCAGCTTCAGTTTGTCGGTCAGCTCGTCGATAAACCGGTAGGTTTCCGGGAACAGATAGCCGGTATCAGTCAGGATCACCGGGATATCAGGACGCTGCTGCGTCACCAGATGCAGGCAGACGGCGGCCTGAATGCCGAAGCTGGACGAGAGGACAAATTCCCCTGGCAAATTGTCCAGCGCCCAGGTCACTCGCTGCTGGGCGCTAAGTTTTTCCAGCTGAGCGTTAACTTCGGCGAGCGCCATCACGCGCTCGACCTTGGGCAGTTCGTTCAGCGCTTTTAAATCGAGTCCGGACATACGTGCCTCGCTTAGTGATAAATGATCTTCACCCCGGCCCTCTCCCTGGAAGGGAGAGGGGGGAAAGCGAATAATCCCCTCTCCCCTTTGGGGAGAGGGTTAGGGTGAGGGGATAAAAACTAGTCCCACAAATCCCTGGCCGGATCGAGCACCGGGCGAATAATCCCGGCACGCACGGTGAAATCGCCAAAGCCTTCGTCGGCCTCGCGCTCTTTCGCCCAGCGCCCCACCAGCTCATCAATCGAGCTGAGGATCTCCGGCTCGGTGATATTTTCGCGGTACATGCGCGGAATACGCGTCCCGATGCGGTTGCCGCCAATATGCAGGTTATAGCGCCCTGGCGCTTTACCCACGAGGCCAATTTCAGCCAACATTGCGCGGCCACAGCCGTTCGGGCAGCCGGTGACACGCATCACAATGTGCTCATCCGGCACCTTGTGTTTATCCATCACCTGCTCAACTTTGGTGACAAACTCAGGCAGGAAGCGCTCGGCTTCCGCCATCGCCAGCGGACAGGTCGGGAACGCCACGCAGGCCATTGAGTTCTCACGCTGCGGCGTTACCGCATTCATCAGTCCGTGCTCAGTAGCCAGCTTCTCGATTTTAGCCTTCTCGCTTTCCGGCACGCCGGCAACGATCAGGTTCTGGTTTGCCGTCAGGCGGAAATCGCCTTTATGGATCTTAGCGATCTCAAGCAGGCCGGTTTTCAGCGGTCGCCCCGGATAATCCAGGATGCGCCCGTTTTCGATAAACAGCGTCAGGTGCCATTTGTCGTCGATACCTTTAACCCAGCCAATACGATCGCCGCGGCCGGTAAATTCATAAGCGCGAGTGGGTTCAAACTTGATACCCGCGCGACGCTCGACTTCCGCCTTAAACACCTCAACGCCGACGCGCTCAAGGGTATATTTGGTTTTGGCATTTTTACGGTCGGTACGGTTCCCCCAGTCGCGCTGGGTAGTCACCACCGCTTCCGCTACCGCCAGAGTATGCTCCAGCGGAATGTAGCCGAATTCGCTTGCCGTGCGGGCATAGGTATTTTTATTGCCATGCTCGATGGACAGGCCACCGCCAACCAGCAGGTTAAAGCCAACCAGCTTGCCGTTTTCCGCAATCGCAATGAAGTTCATGTCGTTGGCGTGCAGATCAACATCGTTCTGCGGTGGGATCACTACCGTAGTTTTAAATTTACGCGGCAGATAGGTTGGCCCCAGAATCGGCTCTTCATCCGTGGTGGCGACTTTCTCTTTATCCCACCAAATCTCGGCGTAGGCGCGGGTGCGCGGCAGCAGGTGCTCAGAAAGCTTTTTCGCCCATTCATAGGCTTCCTGATGCAGCTCAGACTCCACCGGGTTAGAGGTACACAGCACGTTGCGGTTTACGTCGTTGGCGGTTGCCAGCGCGTCCAGGCCAACCTCATGCAGCATTTCATGCGCAGGCTTCACGTTCTTCTTCAGAATACCGTGGAACTGGAACGTCTGGCGGTTGGTCAGGCGGATGCTGCCGTAGATCGTTTTATCTTCGGCAAACTTATCAATGGCCTGCCACTGCCGGGTGGTGATGATCCCGCCCGGCAGGCGGCAGCGGAGCATCATCGCGTGGCGCGGCTCCAGCTTTTGCTCAGCACGCTCGGCGCGGATATCGCGGTCATCCTGCTGATACATACCGTGAAAACGGATCAGCAGGAAGTTGTCGCCGTTAAAGCCGCCGGTCAGGCCATCCTGCAGATCTTCTTTGATAGTGCCGCGCAGGAAATCGCTATCGCGCTTTAGCCGTTCGGCGTCGACCAGTTTGCCTTCGACCACCAGAGGGCCAGGGTGTTTTTCGCTCATTAGTAGACATCTCGCTGATAACGGCGCTCAACGCGCAGCTCACTTAAAAATTCATCCGCCGTTTCGGTGTCCATGCCACCGTGTTCGGCAACCACTTCCAGTAACGCCTGCTCAACGTCCTTCGCCATACGGTTGGCGTCGCCGCAGACGTAAATGTGGGCACCTTCCTGAATCCAGCGCCACAGCTCCGCGCCTTTTTCGCGCAGTTTGTCTTGTACGTATATTTTATGCTGCTGGTCGCGGGACCAGGCTAAATCGATGTTCGTCAGCAGGCCGTCTTTGACATAGCGCTGCCATTCCACCTGATAAAGGAAATCTTCGGTAAAGTGCGGGTTACCAAAGAACAGCCAGTTCTTGCCGCTCGCACCCTCGTTATCACGCTGCTGAATAAAGGCGCGGAACGGCGCAATGCCGGTGCCTGGGCCAATCATGATAACCGGAGTTTCCGGGTTAGCCGGTAAGCGGAAGTTATCGTTGTGCTCAATGAACACGCGCACTTCGCCGTCCTCTTCAAGGCGGTCGGCCAGGAAGCCTGACGCGCCCCCGCTGCGGGCACGGCCCTCGATCTCATAGCGCACAGCGCCCACGGTAATATGGACTTCGGTTTCGGCTTCCGCCTGCGAAGAGGCAATCGAGTAAAGGCGCGGCGTTAACGGGCGCAGCAGGCCAACCAGCTGTTCAGCCGTCAGCTCTGCCGGTGCGTAGCGAGCCATATCCACAATCGGCGTCGTCTGCGCATAGTGCTGCAATTTTGCTTTATCGCCTACCAGCTCCAGCAGTGCCGAATTGCGGGTCAGCTGAGCGTAGTTTTCGACGATATTGCCGGTGTTCACCGTCAGCTCGAAGTGCCACTGCAGGGCTTCGCTGAGCGGCAGCGTTTTGCCGTCAACGGTGACGCTTTCATCGCCCTTCAGCCACAGCAAATCGGTCAGCTCTTTGACCAGCGCCGGATCGTTCTGGTACCAGACGCCAAGCGCATCGCCAGGCTGATAGCGCAGGCCAGAATCGCCAAGATCGATTTCGATATGACGCACGTCTTTATCGGAGTCACGGCCGGTGATTTTCTGGTTAACCGCGAGCGTGGCGGTTAGCGGAGATTCTTTACTGTAAGGGCTGGTGAAAATTTCGTTGCTTACGCCCGTAGCGCTCGCGGTTGCCTGCGCCGGGGTTTCTGTCGGGACGCGAGACTTCAGCAGCTCGACAATTTTGCTGCGCCATTCTTGCGCCGCAGGCTGGTATTCGACGTCGGTATCGACGCGTTCCAGCAGGCGTTCACCGCCCAATTCCGCCAGCTTGCTGTCAAAATCTTTGCCGGACTGGCAGAAGAATTCATACGAGCTGTCGCCGAGGCCAAAGACGGCAAATGCAGTACCGTCCAGCTTTGGTGCCTTTTTCGAAAACAGGAATTTGTGCAGGGCCACGGCCTCTTCCGGCGGTTCCCCCTCCCCTTGCGTGGAGCTGACGACAATCAGCAGCTTCTCCTGGGCAATTTGCTTGAATTTATAGTCGCCCGCATTCACCAGATTAACGTTCAGCTTCGCCGCCAGCAGATCGTCACGCAGCTGCTCGCTCACGCGGCGCGCGTTGCCGGTCTGGGAAGCGGAAATCAGCGTGATAACCGGGACTTCAGCCGCAGGCGCTGGCGCCGCCGTGACCGAACCGGGCTGCTGGTTAATCATTCCCCAGAAATAGCCGGATAACCAGGCCAGCTGAGTGGTCGAAAAATCAGTGGTCGCCGCCTGAAGGCGTGCCAGCTGGTCCGGCGTTAGCGGCAGCAAAGCGCTCGGTGGAACCTGAGAAGTCATACGTATTTAGCTTCCAGTAGCAAAGGGCAAAAAAAGGGCTTACAGACTGTAATGAGTCAAGGTTAACCAGCAGGTTATCAACAATTAAAGAAGGGATGGAAATAATAAATAACTAAAACGACTAATCGTTTTTTCAGGTAAATCATAGTGTTAAAAGTGATTAACTAACTAACTGATGAATATGAGATTTTAGCCAACATAACGCTGCTTACGCCGTGTCGCCCGGCGGCGGCCCGTTTAGTTAATGCGAAAAATAGTCCATTCCGCTATCATGCGGCGGTTTTTTGAATTCCAGAGAGTCGAATGATGTCCACCACCCTGTTTAAAGATTTTACCTTTGAAGCCGCTCACCGCCTGCCGCACGTGCCGGAAGGCCACAAATGCGGTCGCCTGCATGGCCACTCCTTTATGGTGCGCCTGGAGATCACCGGCGAGGTAGATCCCTATACCGGCTGGATCATGGATTTCTCCGAGCTGAAAGCGGCGTTTAAGCCAACTTACGATCGCCTCGATCACTATTATCTGAACGATATCCCTGGGCTGGAAAACCCCACCAGCGAAGTGCTGGCGAAGTGGATTTGGGATCAGATGAAGCCTGTCGTTCCGCTTCTGAGCGCGGTGATGATTAAAGAGACCTGCACCGCTGGCTGCGTCTACCGCGGCGAATAAGATAAAAAGTCCGGAAATCAACCCGGACTTTTCCTGTCTGCGCTCCCCATCAAGCTAATTTTCTTCCCGCTTTGTTAAGCTATTCCGTCGCAATTAAAAGGTGCACGGAATGGCCGCTACAGATTTCGATATTATCGTTGTTGGTGCAGGGATCGCAGGCTGCTGCTGCGCGGCAGAGTGCGCCCGCGCCGGGCTCAATGTTCTGCTTCTTGAACGGGCCAGTCAGCCCGGAGGTAAAAACCTGTCGGGCGGCAGACTCTATACTGCGGCATTCGACGCACTCTTCCCTGACTTTTCTCACGCCGCACCGCTTGAGCGCGCTATTACCCATGAAAAGATCTCCGCCTTAACGACGGACAGCGCAACAACGCTAAACTTTCAGCACACCTCGGCTTCGTCATACAGCGTGCTGCGCGCGCGCCTCGATCCGTGGTTGTTCCGGCAGGCTGAACAAGCCGGAGCGCAGTGCCTGACGGCAACCCAGGTCGATAGCCTGCACGTTGAAAACGGCATCGTACGGGGCGTGGTCATTGAAGGTGAAACATTAAGCGCCAGAGCAGTGGTTATCGCCGAGGGCGCTAATACTCTGCTGGCCGAGCAGCATAAGCTGCTCAACAAGCTTCCCGAGCAGAGCGTTGCCGTCGGCGTAAAAGAAGTGCTTGCCCTGCCGAGGGAGGAGCTGGAAAACCGTTTCGCGCTTGAGGGCAACGAAGGTGCCGCCTGGTTGTTCACCGGTGGCATCTGCGGCGCACAGCCCGCTGGCGGTTTCCTCTATACCAATAACGATTCGCTTTCTGTCGGCATCGTCTGCCCGCTGGCCTCCCTTCGCGCTTCCCCTGAAGCGCTGCCTGACCTGCTGGAAAGTTTTAAGCAGCACCCGACACTTCGCCCGCTTTTACGCCGCGCCGAGCTGGTAGAGTACGCTGCGCATCTCATCCCGGAATGTGGCCTGAACGGACTCCCTGAACGCCTTGCCGGCCCTGGCTATCTGCTGGTCGGCGATAGCGCCCGTTTCTGTATCAATACCGGCTTCACCGTGCGCGGCATGGATTTAGCAGCTCTCTCAGCCCGCGCTGCGGCGCAAACGCTGATTGCCTCGCTGGAGCAGGATGGGAGTACCGATCTCGCACGGGCTTATCGCAGGCAGCTGGAGCGCTCGACGCTATGGGCCGTGCTGGAACGCTACCGCAGGATGCCCGACTTTTTACAAACGCCAGGGCTGTTTCAGGACTATCCGCACCTGCTGGCCGAACTGCAGCGTGATATCTTTGATCCCAGAAGTTTACCGCCGCCACGGCTCAGCAGCCTGCTCTGGAAGCACGCCAGCAGGGCTGGTATTTCCCGGCTGATTAAGGACATTTTTCGTGGAGGGCGCAGTTTGTGAACCTGAATGAAAAACTGGCAAAAAATGCCTGGCAACCCTCGGAGATGCCACACATTGTTCCCGTGGACAGCCCCGACAGAGAGAGCCTTCTCCTGCTGGTCCGCGCCTGCCCGGCCGGGTTATACCGCCAGCGGGAAGACGGCAGCCTGCAGATCGATAATAGCGGCTGCCTGGAGTGCGGCACCTGCCGCCTGCTTTGCGACGAGCAAACCCTCAGCCGCTGGCGCTACCCGCCCGCCGGCTGCGGCATTCAATTACGCTTTGGTTAACTGTAAAAGATGGAGTTCTGGCTGTGACCCTGATGTCCCTACTCAAGCAACACCCGCTGATTGCAGCGGTAAAAGATAACCAGAGCCTGCAGCTGGCGCTGGAGTCCGACTGCCAGGTGATTTCCGTGCTGTACGGCAATATCTGCACCATCACCGGCATTGTGCAGCAGATAAAAAAAGCGAATAAATACGCGCTGGTACACGTCGATTTACTGGAAGGGACGTCGAATAAAGAGATTGTGATTAACTTCCTGAAGCTTGTGACCCAGGCTGACGGCGTGATCAGCACCAAAGCATCGATGGTGAAGGCGGCCAGGGCGCAGGGGTTCTTCGCTATTCACCGGCTGTTTATCGTCGACTCCATCTCCTACCACAACATCGATAAGCAGGTGGCGCAGTCAAACCCGCACTGCATCGAAATACTGCCCGGCTGCATGCCGAAAGTGTTGAAGTGGGTAACCGAAAAAATCGACCTGCCGGTGATAGCCGGTGGCCTGGTGTGCGACGCGGAGGATGCCAACAATGCCCTTGGCGCAGGCGCGTTGGCCATCGCCACCACCAATACCGGCGTCTGGCAGCTGGCTAAATATCTTCCCTGACGCAGTTTTGCAGCTCGGCCAGCACCGGCAGCAGGTCGTCCACAATCCCGACGTCGGCGTGGCGGAAGATTGCCGCCTGTGGGTCGCTGTTAACGGCGACAATAAACCGGCTGTGGGCAATGCCGCTGATAAAAGCTGGTGCGCCGGAGACGCCTGCCGCAAGACAAACATCTGCGGCAATCTGAATGCCGGACATCCCCAACAGCTTGTCCATACTGCACCAGGCGTGCATAACTGCTTCGCGGCTCGCGCCGGTTTGCATGCCCATCGCGATGGCGCAGGCTTCAATTTGCTCCATTGCCTGCGAGCTCCCTGCTCCGCGCCCTACGGCCAGCACAAATTTAGCTTCCGCCAGCCCGGAGGCCCTCTCATCGGCAACAGCCGTGCATTCCACCAGCCAGTCCGGCTTTTGTTCCGCCACAGGAATCGGAAAAAAGTCGATCTCTGGCTGCCAGCTCTCTGCCCCAGGCGCTGCGGCTACGCTCAGACACCAGGGATTATTTTGCAGCCGGAGAGTGGCTACCAGCGCACCGCCCCAGGCGTTTTTACTCACCAGACGTTGGTCAAAATCGGCTCCAGCGGCAGCGGTGCAGGCTTCTCCTTTCAGGCGGTATGCCAGCCGGGTCGCTAGCTCTGCGCCCTGCCAGCCTGAAGGAAACAGCAAGATATCCGCTGGTGCCCGCGCATAGTGCGCGTAAAGCGCATCCAGCTGCGGCTCCATGCATTCAGCCTCCGGCAGCAGCCACCCTTCAGGCTGGACTTTTTCAATCCCGCTGCGCGACAGGAAATGCCCGATCTCATTCATCGCGGCCGCCTTCCCGGCTTCGGGCAGAATCAGGGCAATTTTCATGGCTGCAGCCTTTTACGTAGCCAGTCATGGTAGAGGATGCGGGCCTTTTCACGCGCATCGCTTCCCTGAATGATCAGGCCGCTTCGCTGCCGCTGAGGGTGCTCCAGTGCGACCGGGAAAGGCGCATTTGCCTCGTCGCCCAGCGTTGCCGCGGGCATAACCTCCACGTCTGAAGCCTTTACCGCCAGCTTTTGCCGCAGGCCTGGCGTTCTCAGGCAGTATTCGCCGCGGCTTTCAACCATCAATACCGCTGGCAGACGCACGGTCAGGCTTCGTTTTCCACTCGCCCATCGCTGTTGTAGCTCAACCAGCTCAAGCTCTGGGTTTACCGTAAAATCACAGACCTGACTGAAGCAGGGCCAGCCAAGCTGTTCGGCGAGGTAAAAGCCCGTCTGGCCGCTGTTACCTTCGGCGCTGCGCGACCCAAGCACCACCAGCGCCTGTGGGTTTTGCCGCTGCCAGGCAGCCAGTAAAGCGGCAACCGACGCGGGTGCAAAAGTCAGTTCGCCGTCCCGTCTCAGCCGTACCGCCCGCCCGAATCCCAGCGCCTTAAACTGGCGCAGAAAGCTGTCCGCACGTTCGCTGCCAATGCTGATCGCGGTGAGCTTCAGACCCTCTTCATGACGCAGCAGTATCTCCGCGGCAGCCTGCTCATCTTCGCCCAGGCAAGGGCGAGTTAGCGAGATATCCGGCCCTTTGTGTTTTGCGGCCAGCCACTCTTTTTCCGCCAGCATCGAGAGATCGGGCTCGGCCTTAAAGGCTAACAGAATGTTCATGGTTCACTCCCGGCGGCTGCTCTTTGTTCCCGGAGGCCGCAACAAGGCTCATATTTCGCGTTTCTGGCGCCCAAAGGACGGAAACCAGCAGGCCCAGCAGCAGGACGGCGCTAAGCAACAGCATGGTACTTTGCACGCCGAAGTAGACCAGCGCCACGGGCAGCAGGCCGGTGCTGATTGCCGATCCCAGACGGCTCATCGAGGTTGCAAAACCAACGCCAAACGAGCGGATATCGGTCGGAAAACTCTCCGCCGGCAGCACGCCCACCAGATTGCTGACAGCAGAAATAGTCAGAGTAAAAATAAAGAACAGCAGCAGGATAATTGTGCCGTGTTGCTCCGGCACCAGCGCCAGCGCGGTAAGGCTGAAAAACAGCACCAGAAAGCCGCCGATTAAGAAGCCGCGCCGTGAACAACGGTGGGTCAGCACAAGGCCCGCAATCGCACCGATCACCAGAACCATATTCAGCAGCAGGCTGGCGGTCAGGCCATCCTGCATGCCCAGCAGCCCGGTAATGGACGGCAGCCAGGTATAAATCGCAAACCACGGAATAACGAGGCAGACAAAAAACAGGCTATTAAACGCGGTGCGTCGCCAGTATTGTCCGGAAAAAAGCGTGCGGAGATGGCGGGAGGTCGGCACCGCAATTTCATCGCCGATCACAACATGCTCGCCGAAGCAGCGGCGCACAACCTGATGAGCTTCGGAAACCCTTCCTCGGCGCAGCAGCCAACGAGGCGACTCTGGGGTGCCCCAGCGCAGGAGAGTAATGACCAGCGCAGGCAACGCGGTGGAGGCCAGCAGCCAGCGCCACGCATCCGGCCCGCTGTCCACCAGCTGATGACCAACAAGGCTTGCCAGCACATAGCCCAGCGTCCAGACCACGCTAAACGCGCCGAGCAGTACGCCGCGATGTTTACGTGGGGAAAATTCGGCCAGCAGGGTATGGCCCACGGAATAGTCGCCGCCAAGCCCAATGCCTATTAATACTCGCAGCAGGATCAGCTGCTCTACGTTGCTGACGAAAAACTGTAAAAAGGAGGCCAGGGTGATGAGCACGAAGCTGAAGTTAAAGATTTTCTGGCGGCCAACATGATCGGAGATCCAGCCCAGCGTCAGGCTGCCAAGAAACAGCCCAAGGAGCGCCGAGCCGCCCACCAGCCCTTCCTGAAGCGGCGTAAGGCCCATTTGGGGCGCGATCAGCACCAGCGCAAAGCCAATCACCCCCAGCACATAGCCGTCCGTCAGGTGCGCACCGAAGGTTAGCCCGGCTATGCGTAAATGAAAGCGATTGAGCGGAAGATCATCCATACGAACCGGTTCGGCGTGCATACTTATTCCTTTGTCGATCCGTAAATGAAGAGGTCGGCACCTGAGCGCCGACCGGTAGAGTTATTTTTCAATCGGCCAGATTGTGCCGGTATTCATGATGCCGTTCGGATCGTACTGATCCTTCAGGCCCTGCATGATAGGCCACGCCGTGCCGTGCTCCAGCTTCGACCAGTGCACGCGGTGTTTACCGATCCCGTGGTGGTGTACCATCGATCCGCCAAGGCGAATTGTCTCTTCCACGATGATTTTGTTTAGCGGGTTATGGTACTTGTCGATCTCTTCTTCCGGCTTGCAGTCCACCACGTTGTAGTCGTAAACGAAGTACATGTTGGTGCCGTTGATGTAGCTGTGGGAAGAGTGGCCGCCCAGCATAGTGATGTCGCCAGCGTGAGGGAACTCGTTACGAATGCGCTCGATCACATTATGATAAATCTCATTAATGCAGCTCCAGCTGCCGGACACTTCGGTGGTGAAGCCCATGTTGCCGGTTTTCATGATCTGCACCCGCTCGGCAGCCACTTTATCTGGCCCCCAGTTCAGGTTATTAAACCAGGTTTCGATAAGCTTGCTGTCCACCTTCCTGCACTCCGGATGGCGGGCAACAATCTCTTCGATACCAGCCCCGGTCGCCTCGGCCAGGCGCTTAGAGCCTTCCGCCATAAAGATCAGCACGCATTTACCGTCGGCAAAATGGGTGAAGTGCTGGGTGCCATCTTCAGCGTCATACAGGCGGGCAATTGACGGGCGATACCCCTCCACCATCACCTCCCGCAGGATGTTGAAGCCGGTTTTCATGTTGTCGAGAATGTAACCGTAGAACAGGTTGTTTTCCGGCATGTATTTAAAGATTTTTACCGTCACTTCGGTGATGTAGCAGAGCGCTCCTTCGTTGCCGATAATCACGTGGCGGATGTCAGGGCCAGCCGCGCGGCGCGGCACGTTTTTAATGCGCGTGATGCTGCCATCGGGGAATACGGCCTCCAGGCCAACCACCATGTCCTCAATTGCGCCGTACAGGGTTGAGAACTGGCCGATACTGCGCGTTGCGACGAGCCCCCCCATCTGCGCCAGCGGCTTGGATTGAGGAGAGTGGCCCGTGGTGTAGCCTTTTGCGCGCAGCGCATCTTCCAGCACTTCCAGCGGCACGCCGCACTGGGCGGTCGCCTGCATGTTTTCAATATCAATATCGATAATTTTGTTCAGCCCGGAACCATCCAATACCACGGAGTTTTTCACCACGGTTTCCAGACCCCCTTCCGTTGCCGAAGCCCCGGTGCGCGGAATACAGGTGACCCGGTTGCTGTTCAGAAACGCCAGCACGCTCGAAACTTGCTCAGCGCTCTGCAGTTTCACCACCGCGGCCGGCAGCGGCTGAGTGTACACGCCATGAATATCCGCATATTTTCTGAACCGGTCGATACTGTTTTTCTGTAATACTTTTTCATCGGTAATAACTTGCTGTGGGCCAACAATTTCTTTTAATTGCTCCACAATGGCTTCGCGAGATAAAGACATGACAACTCCTTCCTGACAAATAAGGGAATACAGATAGAAATAAGAGAAAGCAGGAACCACCCTGCGAGAATTACCTGACTAAATAACCACCATCGACCACCAATAAATGACCATTGACATAATCCGAGGCGCGACTGGATAAATAAACCATCGCCCCCATCAGATCCTGAGTTTCGCCCCAGCGGTTTGCCGGAATATGGTCAAGTACGCGTTTATTGGTTTCCGGATTTTTGCGAGTTTCAGTAGTAATATCGGTGGCATAATAGCCCGGCGCTATACCGTTCACCTGAATATTATATTGACCTAATTCATCACAATAGGCTTTTGTTAAGCCGGCCAGCGCGTGTTTTGTCGCAGAATATGCGGGAGACCACTGGCCGCCAAGATAAGAAAACAATGAACAGATATTAATGATTTTACCGTGTTTTTGCGGGATCATCACTTTGGCCGCTTCGTAGCTTAATTCGAACGCTGCGGTCAGGTTGATGTTGATCATCGGGTCCCAGTCGGCGCGACCAAAGTCCAACACCTTGTTGAGCTTACAGATGCCGGCGTTATTGACCAGGATGTCCACTGAGCCAAAGGTTTCCAGACACTGGGCGATGACCTGGGCCGGTGCCCCTTTCTCCGTAATATCAACGGTCATAAAAGCAACTTTTACCCCTTGCTGCTCAATAAGTTGACGCGTTTCGCCTTTCTCCTCCACCACCGTTGGAATAAACACATTCGCTCCGGCTTTCGCCAGCGCCATGGCAAACGCCTGCCCCAGCCCGCTGTTACCGCCGGTGACAATCGCCGTCTTCCCTTTTAGCGAGAAGAAGTCCAGTGAGAATTCGTTGAGTGCGCTGAGCGACATGATGAACCCCTTAAGTTTTTTAAACGCAAAAAAAATGAGAAAAGCAAGCTCCCCCCGAAAGGGAAGTTACTTTTCTCATCGTCTCTAGTAACTGGCTAAAATAAGTATCACAGCGGCGGAGGGCGTTATGTGATCAATCTCACAACTCATTAACGAGAAGCTTTAAAGGCAAAATTATTGCTGATGAAAATCCATAGCGTGATATTTCTCACACTAAAAAAGCGTGCTGCATGATAATAATCTCCGCAATTACTAGAGCCCATGAGAAAAGTAATCAGCCCCTGGCGGGGATTGGTTGCTTTTCTCTTTTTTTTGTCTTTAACAACCCTAATGACTGAGAGCACACCATGCGTGATTCAAATTTTCGTCGCTGGCTAACGCTGGCAATAATAAGTATCAGTGGTGGTGTAAGTTTTGACCTTGCTTATTTAAGGTATATTTATCAAATCCCGATGGCAAAATTTATGGGATTTAGCAATATCGAAATAGGCTTAATTATGAGCACTTTCGGAATAACCGCAATTATTCTATACGCGCCCAGCGGAATTATTGCCGACAAGTTCTCCCACCGCATAATGATGACCCTGGCGATGATTGCTACCGGCCTGCTGGGTATCGTTATGGCCTTCTACCCCCCTCTGTGGGTGATGATCGTTATTCAGGTCGCTTTCGCCGTGACCACCATTCTGATGCTGTGGTCGGTCTCCATCAAGGCCGCTTCCCTGCTGGGCGATCACAGCGAACAGGGCAAAATTATGGGCTGGATGGAGGGCCTGCGCGGCGTCGGCGTAATGGCGCTGGCAGTCTTCACCATGTGGGCGTTCTCGCGCTTCGCTCCGGAAGATGCTAACAGCCTCAGAACCGTCATCCTTATCTACAGCGGCGTGTATATCGCCCTCGGCGTGCTGTGCTGGTTCTTCGTCAGCGACGGTTTTACCGGCCGCACGGAGGCGGCACAGGAGGCTAAAAAACCGGCCTTCCAGCTGAAAGATATCCTCTCCGTTTTGCGCATCAGCACCACCTGGTACTGCAGCATGGTGATCTTCGGGGTCTATACGATTTATGCCATCCTGAGCTACTCCACCAACTATCTGACGGAGATGTATGGCATGTCGCTGGTGGCCGCCAGCTACATGGGCATCGTGATAAATAAAATCTTCCGCGCCATTTGTGGCCCGCTTGGCGGCATTATTACCACCTACAGCAGAATCAAGTCGCCAACGCGAGTTGTACAGCTGCTTTCTATCGTCGGAGCCCTAGCACTGGCTGCGCTACTGGCGACAAATGCCAATCCACAGTCTGTCGCCATGGGCATTGGCCTTATTCTGCTGCTGGGCTTCACCTGCTACGCCTCACGTGGGCTTTACTGGGCCTGTCCCGGTGAAGCCAGAACGCCCTCCTGGATTATGGGGACGACCGTGGGTATCTGCTCGGTCATTGGCTTTCTGCCGGACGTGTTCGTTTACCCTGTTGTCGGCTACTGGCAGGACACCCTCCCTCCTGAGGAGGCCTATCGCAATATGTGGCTGATGGGATTAGTCGCGCTGGGCATGGTTATCGTGTTTGCCTTTTTGCTGATTCGAAAGATTCGTGCAGCCGACCTGGCACAGGAAAAATTGGCATCGCTGGCCGCAACGGGCGAGCGATGAGGGAAAATTGAAGGAGAAAGGCAATGTCGAAGAAATACATCATTGGGATTGATGGTGGAAGCCAGAGTACAAAAGTGGTGATGTACGATCTGGAGGGCAATATCGTCTGCGAAGGTAAGGGGCAGCTTCAGCCGATGCACACGCCAGACGCGGATACCGCCGAGCATCCCGACGACGACCTGTGGGACTCGCTGTGCCGCGCCGGGCAGGATTTGATGAGCCATTTCACCGGCGACAAGAGCGCCATCGTCGGGATTGGCCTCGGCTCCATACGGTGCTGCCGCGCATTATTAAAAGCCGATGGCACTCCTGCAGAGCCGCTGATCAGCTGGCAGGATGCCCGCGTCACCCGCCCCTACGAGCACACCAACCCTGATGTGGCCTGGGTGACATCCTTTTCAGGCTATCTCTCGCACCGCTTAACCGGCGAGTTTAAGGACAATATCGCCAACTATTTTGGCCAGTGGCCGGTGGATTACAAAACGTGGTCCTGGAGCGACGATGACGAAGTGCTGAAGAAATTCAACATACCGCGCGCCATGCTGTTTGACGTGCAAATGCCGGGCACGGTCATCGGCAATATCACGGAGAAAGCGTCGGGGGCAACGGGCTTCCCGGCTGGCCTGCCGGTGGTTTGTACCACCAGCGACAAACCGGTAGAGGCACTCGGCGCCGGGCTGCTGGATGACGAGACGGCGGTGATTTCTCTTGGCACCTATATCGCACTGATGATGAGCGGCAAAACGCTGCCAAACGCGCCTGTGGCCTGGTGGCCCATTATGTCCTCCATTCCGGAAACGCTGCTGTATGAAGGTTACGGTATTCGTAAAGGGATGTGGACGGTGAGCTGGCTGCGGGACATGCTGGGCGAGTCGCTGATTCAGGATGCAAAAGCGCAAAACCTGTCGCCGGAAGGACTGCTGAATAAGAAGGCCGCGCTGGTGCCGCCAGGCTGCAACGGCCTGATGACGGTGCTGGACTGGCTGACCAACCCGTGGGAGCCGTTCAAGCGCGGGATCATGATTGGCTTTGATTCCAGCATGGACTACGCGTGGATTTATCGCTCCATTCTTGAAAGCATCGCCCTGACGCTGAAAAACAACTACGACAATATGTGCACTGAGATTGATCGCTTTGCCAGACATCTGATCATCACGGGAGGCGGCTCCAACAGCGACCTGTTTATGCAGATCTTTGCCGACGTGTTCAATCTGCCGGTCAGGCGTAACGCCATCAACGGCTGTGCCAGCCTGGGCGCCGCCATCAATACCGCCGTCGGGCTGGGGCTGTACACCAGCTATGAGACTGCTGTTGGAAAAATGGTGCGGGTCAAAGATGTCTTTATGCCGATAGAAAGCAACGCTAAACGCTATGAGGCGCTAAACAAGGGGATCTTCAGGGAGCTGACGCAGCATACCGATGTCATTTTGAAAAAATCGTATCAGGTGCTGCACGGCGATCTGGACAACAAAGACGCCATTCAAAGCTGGTCCAACGCTTAACCACGCGCTGAAAGCCGGGAGCCTTTACTGCGCCCGGCTTAACGCATCAGGCGATATTCAGATACTTGTGCGTCTGCATCGACAGGCGCCAGTTGCGTGCAATGCAGGTTTCAATGCACAGGCGAGTCGCGTCCTCTTTCTGGCTGATAGGCTGCAGGGCGATGATGCGGCTCTTCTCATCCGTCAGGGTGGCAAGCAGTTCGTCGAGGGCTTCAATATCGCGCATGCGCCCTACCGGATGCTTAATTTCATCCGCACGCTCCAGCGCCTGGGAGAGAATATCGTAGCCGCCGCGCATGTTGACCTTCGGGGAAACCGTCACCCAGGTGTTCGCCGTGCAGCGTACTTCGTGGGTGCCGCTGGTTTCTATCTGGCAGCTGAAACCGTTTTTCTCCAGCAGATGGGTCAGCGGGGTGAGATCGTGAATGCAGGGTTCACCGCCGGTGATCACCACGTGGCGCGCGGTGTAGCCCTGACGACCAATCACCGCCAGCAGCTCTTCGGCGCTTCCGGCGCCCCATTTGTCGCTCTCTTTGGTTTTGGCCAGGATGCTGAACAGCGAAACTTCGCGATCCGCGAGCTTATCCCAGGTATGTTTGGTATCGCACCAGGCGCAGCCTACCGGGCAACCCTGCAGACGAATAAAAATGGCGGGCACGCCGGTAAAATAGCCTTCCCCTTGCAGGGTCTGGAACATCTCGTTAATCGGGTACTGCATAATCATCTCGGTCATAGTCGCAAAAAGCGATTATCGCAGAACTGCTGGCTGAGATCATGTTTTAAGCACAGACTGAATGAATCGCCCGCCGCTCACGACCACAGGGGACCCTAATACCGACAGGTCGCAGCTATTTCAGAGGACTCAACCTTCTCTCGGCGAACACGCGGCCTGCGTATCACCCGATGGCGATGTCGAAGATGGGGGCGTAAAGGCCGGGATCGTCCCGGCCTTATTGCTTATTTTTTCAGTTTAAAATCGATGACCATGCGGCCTTTTATCCTGCCGCTCTCCATTTCATGGAAGATAGCGTTTATGTCCTCCAGCGGACGCAGCGTGACCTTCGGCGTAACCTTGCCTTCAGCGGCAAACTGGAATGCTTCTGTAAGATCCTGGCGCGTGCCGACCAGCGAGCCCACGACCTCGATACCGTCCAGAACAAGACGGGGAATGTTGAGGCTCATGGACTCCGGCGGCAGGCCAACGGCCACGATGCGGGCACCGGCACGTACGGCGTCAACGGCAGAGTTAAAGGCCGCTTTTGCAACGGCAGTCACTACCGCAGCATGGGCGCCGCCTACTTTTTCCTGAATGATTTTTGCCGCATCTTCCTGGCGGGAGTTGATCACCAGATCGGCACCGCTCTCTTTGGCAAACTCAAGCTGAGCGTCGTTGACGTCTATCGCAATCACTTTGGCGTTAAAGACGTTTTTGGCATACTGCAGCGCGAGGTTGCCGAGACCGCCTAAACCATAGATAGCTATCCACTGGCCCGGTTTGATATGGGACACCTTCACCGCTTTATAGGTGGTGACCCCGGCACAGGTAATGCTGCTCGCTTCCGCCGAAGCCAGGCCATCCGGAACCTTAACGGCGTAGTCCGCCACCACGATGCACTCTTCGGCCATACCGCCATCCACGGTAAAGCCTGCGTTGCTTACGCTGCGGCACAGCGTTTCATTACCGGAATTACAATATTCGCAGTGACCACATCCGCGGAAGAACCAGGCTACACTTGCCCGATCGCCTACCTTCAGCGAGCTGACGCCAGGCCCGATCGCCTTCACAACGCCGATGCCTTCATGCCCCAGCGTTGTACCGGTGACGTCGCCAAAGTCTCCATTTTTAACGTGCAAATCCGTATGGCATACCCCACAGCACTCCATAGCCAACAGCGCCTCACCATGCTCCAGCGCGCGCACGGGTTTATCAATGATATCGACTGAATGGTTCTGACTCACAATTGCTGCTTTCATAATCGGTCTCCTGACCTGTTGTGAATGTTCAGATTAGCCTGGCCCTCATAAAAGGAGAGTGCAACTATTAAGTTTTAAACAGGCTTGCAGGGGAATGGGGTTATCCGACAGACGAAAAAAAACCCGCCGAAGCGGGTTTTGCAAAGTCTAAAGCAGCAGTAAGAACTTACTGACCTTTAACTTCTTTCAGGCCGTTGAACGGCGCTGGGGTGCCCTGTGCAGCCAGTGCTTCTTCGATACGAATCAGCTGGTTGTACTTAGCAACACGGTCAGAACGGCTCATAGAACCAGTTTTGATCTGGCCTGCAGCGGTACCCACAGCCAGGTCAGCGATGGTCGCGTCTTCGGTTTCGCCGGAACGGTGAGAGATAACCGCAGTGTAGCCAGCGTCTTTCGCCATTTTGATCGCAGCCAGAGTTTCGGTCAGGGAACCGATCTGGTTGAATTTGATCAGGATGGAGTTAGCGATACCTTTATCGATACCTTCTTTCAGGATCTTGGTGTTGGTGACGAACAGATCGTCACCCACCAGCTGGATTTTGTCGCCCAGCACTTTGGTCTGGTATGCGAAACCAGCCCAGTCAGATTCGTCCAGACCGTCTTCGATAGAAACGATTGGGTACTGTTTGGTCAGCTCTTCCAGGAAGTGAGTGAACTCTTCGGAAGTGAACGCTTTGTTGCCTTCGCCGGCCAGCACGTATTTGCCGTCTTTGTAGAACTCAGACGCTGCACAGTCCATCGCCAGAGTAACGTCTTTACCCAGCTCGTAGCCCGCGGCTTTAACCGCTTCAGCGATAACAGCCAGCGCTTCTGCGTTAGAACCCAGGTTAGGCGCGTAGCCGCCTTCGTCACCCACAGCGGTGTTCATGCCTTTGGACTTCAGCACTTTAGCCAGGTTGTGGAACACTTCAGAACCGATACGTACCGCTTCTTTCAGGGTTTTCGCGCCAACAGGCTGAATCATGAACTCCTGAATATCAACGTTGTTGTCAGCGTGCTCGCCGCCGTTGATGATGTTCATCATAGGCAGAGGCATAGAGTATTTGCCTGGGGTGCCGTTCAGTTCAGCGATGTGAGCGTAAAGCGGCAGGCCTTTAGAGGCAGCAGCGGCTTTAGCAGCAGCCAGAGAAACCGCCAGGATAGCGTTAGCGCCAAACTTGGATTTGTTCTCGGTACCATCCAGATCGATCATGATCTTATCGATGTTAGCCTGGTCTTTAGCATCTTTGCCAAGCACGGCTTCAGCGATAGGGCCGTTAACCGCAGCAACAGCTTTCAGTACGCCTTTACCCATGAAACGAGATTTGTCGCCATCGCGCAGTTCCAGAGCTTCACGTGAACCGGTAGAAGCGCCTGATGGTGCCGCTGCCAGACCAACGAAACCGCCTTCCAGGTGAACTTCGGCTTCAACAGTCGGGTTACCGCGGGAGTCGATGATTTCACGACCGATCACTTTCACAATTTTGGACATAGTAGGTTTTCCTCAAGTCACAACGTTAAACTAAAACTCCAGACAAACAACGCGCGAGAATGTCGCGCGTTGCCGTTCTAACTCTGCTTACTTCGCCTGGCGCTTCTGGTACTCACCGGCGGCTTTCACGAAGCCTGCAAACAGTGGGTGCCCGTCACGCGGAGTCGAAGTGAATTCCGGGTGGAACTGGCAGGCAACAAACCACGGATGGTTTGGCACCTCAATGATTTCCACCAGTTGGTCATCACCGGAACGACCTGCAACACGTAAACCAGCTGCTTCAATCGGTTTCAACAGCATGTTGTTGACTTCATAGCGATGGCGATGGCGTTCAACGATAGTTGGCTCACCGTACATCTCACGAACCAGGCTGCCGTCGGTCAGCTGACACTGCTGCCCGCCGAGGCGCATGGTGCCGCCCAGATCGCTCTTCTCGCTGCGGACCTCAACGTTGCCTTCTTCATCGCGCCACTCGGTGATCAGCGCCACCACAGGGTACTTACAGTCTGGCACAAATTCAGTCGAGTTGGCGTTATCCATGCCCGCCACGTTACGGGCGAACTCGATAAGCGCAACCTGCATACCCAGGCAAATACCCAGGTAAGGGATGTTGTTTTCGCGGGCATAGCGAGCGGTGGCAATTTTGCCTTCAACGCCGCGGTAGCCGAAGCCGCCAGGGATCAGGATAGCATCCAGGCCTTTCAGCAGCTCTACGCCACGGGTTTCAACATCCTGTGAATCAATCAGCTTGATGTTCACGGTCAGGCGATTTTTCAGCCCGCCGTGCTTCAGCGCTTCAATCACCGATTTATAGGCATCCGGCAGTTCAATGTACTTGCCAACCATACCGATGGTGATTTCGCCCGTTGGGTTGGCTTCTTCATAGATAACCTGTTCCCATTCTGCCAGATTGGCTTCCGGTGCGTTCAAGCTGAATCGTTTACAAATATAATCGTCCAGCCCCTGTGATTTCAACAGGCCTGGAATTTTATAGATAGAATCGACGTCTTTCAGAGAGATTACCGCTTTCTCCGGAACGTTACAGAACAATGCAATCTTCGCGCGCTCGTTGGCCGGCACAACGCGGTCAGAGCGGCAGATCAGCACGTCTGGCTGGATACCGATGGAGAGCAGTTCTTTTACGGAGTGCTGCGTCGGTTTGGTTTTCACTTCACCGGCTGCGGCCATGTAAGGCACCAGGGTCAGATGCATGTAGAGGGTGTGCTCGCGGCCCACTTCTACCGCCATCTGACGAATCGCTTCAAGGAACGGCAGGGACTCGATGTCACCGACGGTGCCGCCGATTTCAACCAGCACCACGTCGTGGCCTTCACCACCTTCCAGAATACGTTCTTTAATGGCGTTGGTGATGTGCGGGATAACCTGCACGGTCGCGCCAAGATAGTCACCACGGCGCTCTTTACGCAGAACGTCAGAGTAGATACGGCCGGTGGTGAAGTTGTTACGGCGGCTCATCTTGTTACGGATAAAACGCTCGTAGTGACCCAAATCCAGATCGGTTTCAGCGCCGTCTTCGGTAACGAACACTTCCCCATGTTGAATAGGGCTCATGGTACCCGGATCGACGTTGATGTACGGATCGAGTTTCATGATGGATACGTTGAGGCCACGGGCTTCAAGAATAGCTGCGAGGGAGGCTGCGGCAATGCCTTTACCCAGAGAGGAAACGACCCCGCCGGTCACAAAAATATAGTTCGTTGTCATGCTGAACCTGAGAAGTTAGGTTTAAAGACGATGGAATAACCAGGACGGGAAAGTAGTATACCCGAACAGCATGGGCGCCACAAACATTCATTCTGTTCCCCGGAAATCAATCCGGCACCGCAGTCAGGCTAAGAAAATAGCCCTTCCGCGATAAATGTTTTTGACGCAAATCAATCGGTTGTTAAATAAAAAGCGCCAAAAAGTGCAGCTGATAGCAAAAACACGTTAGATATCAGTTTCCTGGCGTTTCACTTCCTGCCAGGCATTTTCCATGATTTCCAGCCCGGCCTGCTCCATCGTCAGCCCCTGGGCGGCGACAATTGCCTCCACTTTTCGGAAACGCGCCTCGAATTTTCGGTTAGCTTTTTGTAACGCCACTTCGGCTTTGGTTCCCAAATGGCGCGCCAGATTAACGGTAGCGAACAATAAATCGCCCACTTCCTCTTCCAGCTTCGCCTCATCCACCACCACCTGCTGGGCTTCAAACATCACTTCGTCGATCTCTTCGTGCACTTTATCCAGCACCGGGCCAAGCGTCTTCCAGTCAAAGCCGACGTTTGAGCAGCGTTTCTGGATTTTCTGGGCACGCATCAGCGCAGGCAGCGCTTCAGGGATATCGTCCAGCGCTGAGTGCTGGGCCTTCTGCGCACGCTCTTCAATTTTGATCTGCTCCCACTTCGCCAGCACTTCACCGCTGGTCGCGGCGTCACCGTCAGCAAAGATATGCGGGTGGCGGCGCTCAAGCTTGTCGCTGATACCACGGCAGATATCTTCGAAGTTGAAGCGCCCTTCTTCCTGCCCCATCTGCGCGTAAAACACCACCTGGAACAGCAGGTCGCCAAGCTCGCCGCGCAGATCGTCAAAATCTTCACGGTTAATGGCGTCGAGCACTTCATAGGTTTCTTCGAGGGTATGAGGGGCGATGGTGGCAAAGGTCTGTTCGCGGTCCCACGGGCAGCCGTTTTCAGGATCGCGCAGGCGCTGCATGATCCCAAGCAGGCGGTCGATTTGAGTCATTGTTATTCCTTGTTTTTTTACCCTCACCGTCCCCTCTTCCTAAACGGAGAGGGGACGGGATTGAGTAGAATGGTTCTCTGCGAGGCCAGGGGCAATAAATTAGCCGTGCAGCCTGCGGGCATCGATAATGTCCGGCACCTGGCTTAGTTTACCCAGCACGCGTCCAAGCACCTGCAGGTTGTAGATCTCAATGGTCATATCGATGGTGGCCAGCTGCTGCTTCGTATCGCTGCGGCTGGCAACGCCAAGCACGTTGACCTTCTCGTTCGCCAGAATCGTGGTGATATCGCGAAGCAGGCCGCTACGATCGTTGGCCGTCACGCGAACCACCAGCGAATAGCCGCTGGAATAGCTCTCTCCCCAGACGGCATCGACAATGCGCTCCGGCGCATGGGACTGCAGCTCGGCCAGCTGATCGCAGTCCGCACGGTGAATCGAGATCCCACGCCCCTGGGTGATGAAACCAACGATTTCATCTCCGGGGATCGGCTGGCAGCAGCGGGCGATGTGGTGCATAAGATTACCTACACCCTCAACAACCACGCGCCCGTTATCTTTACTGCTGGACTGCGGCGGTGAATAAGTTTTTTGCTTCAGCTGGCGCAGCGCGGCGGCATCCTGCTCTTCGGCGCTTGGCTTATTGAACTGCGCCTGCAGGTAGTTACTCATCTGATTGAGGCGAATATCCCCGCCGCCGATAGCCGCCAGCAGCTCTTCAATTTCGTTGAAGTTGTAGCGCGGCAGCAGCGTTTTTTCCGCCTCTTTCAGGCTGATCCCCAGATGCTCAATTTCGTTATCCAGGATCTGACGCCCGGCGAGAATGTTCTTATCCCGATCCTGCTTGCGGAACCAGTTATGGATCTTCGCGCGCCCGCGGCTGGTGGTGATGTAGCCCAGGTTTGGGTTAAGCCAGTCGCGGCTCGGGTTAGGCTGCTTCTGGGTAATCACTTCAACCTGATCGCCCATCTGCAGCTGATAGGTGAACGGCACGATGCGCCCGCCGATCTTAGCCCCGATGCAGCGGTGCCCCACATCGCTGTGAATGTGGTAGGCAAAGTCCAGCGGCGTCGAGCCCGCAGGCAGGTCGACAACGTCTCCCTTCGGCGTAAACACATAGACGCGATCGTCAAACACCTGGCTGCGGACCTCGTCGAGCATCTCGCCGGAATCGGACATCTCTTCCTGCCAGGCAATAAGCTTACGCAGCCACGCGATACGATCTTCATGACCAGAACTGCCGCTGCGTGCGTTGCCCTCTTTGTACTTCCAGTGCGCGGCAACGCCCAGCTCGGACTCTTCGTGCATCTGCTTGGTGCGGATCTGAATCTCGATCGTTTTGCCGTTAGGGCCAAGCACCACGGTATGAATAGACTGGTAGCCGTTCGGTTTCGGGTTGGCGACATAGTCATCAAACTCGTCCGGCATGTGGCGGAAATGAGTATGGACTATCCCCAGCGCGGCATAACAATCCTGCAGGCGTTCAGCGACAATGCGCACAGCACGTACGTCAAACAGCTCGTCAAAGGCGAGGTGCTTTTTCTGCATTTTACGCCAGATGCTGTAGATATGTTTCGGCCGGCCATAAACCTCAGCCTTCACGCCCTCTTCTTTCATCGAAGCGCGCAGCGTGGCAACAAAATCGTCAATATACTGCTCGCGATCGATACGGCGCTCGTGCAGCAGTTTTGCGATGCGCTTATATTCCGCCGGGTGCAAATAGCGGAAGCAGTAATCTTCCAGCTCCCACTTGAGCTGGCCGATGCCGAGGCGGTTCGCCAGCGGCGCGTAGATATTGGTACACTCTTTGGCGGCGAGCACGCGCTCGTCTTCCGGCGCATCCTTCACTTCGCGCAGATGAGCAATTCGTTCGGCAAGCTTAATCACCACGCAGCGGAAATCATCCACCATCGCCAGCAGCATTCGGCGAACGTTATCCACCTGGTCGGAAGATACAGAGTCGTTGTGGGTCGCCTTCAGGTGGCGGATAGCGTCCATATCGCGCACGCCGTGAATCAGCGTCACAATCTGCTTGCCAACGCTTTCCAGCATTATTTCTTCACTGACCACGCCGGCATCCGCCAGCGGGAACAGCAGCGCGGCGCGAAGAGTATCGTTATCCATACTCAGCATCGAGAGGATTTCGACCATCTCTACCCCGCGCCACAGCAGCAGCTCGGCGTCGGGATGTCCTTTGGTCTGGCGTTCACAATACGCCCAGGTTTCGGCTAAGCGTTCACACGACTGCTGGTTTGAAATCCCGAGGCTTGCAATCCATTTTTCGGGCGCAAATTCGCCAGCTTTGTTGAGATGTGCACTTCTTACCGCAACCATTATCCTCTCCTGTCGGGCTAACACTCAGGCAAATAGACCTGATTAACCGCTTTAAATACGCTCAAAGAGCGCCATAGACTCCAGATGCCCGGTGTGGGGGAACATATCGAGCATAGTCAGTCGCTTAATTTGATACCCTGCGGCCAGCAACGCTTCGCTGTCGCGCGCAAGCGTGGTGGGGTTACAGGATACGTACACCACGCGACTCGGCGCCAGCTTGATAACGTGTTGCATAACGCCCGCCGCACCGGCGCGCGCCGGGTCGAGCAATATTTTAGTGAATCCTTGTTGCGCCCACGGCTGACGCGTCACCTCATCCTCCAGATTTTCATGGAAGAACGTCACGTTTTTCAGCGAATTATGCTGAGCATTATATTCACCTTTCGCCACCAGCGCAGCAACACCCTCAACGCCCACTACCGCCGAGGCTCGTTTTGCTAACGGCAGGGTAAAATTCCCCATACCGCAGAACAAATCTAGCACCCGATCCTCCGGCTGCACCTCCAACCACTCGATAGCCCGGGCGACCATCTGCTGGTTTACCGCATCGTTAACCTGGATAAAGTCCCGCGGGCTAAAGGTTAAGCGTAGCCCGTCTGAGTGATACCAGGGCTCTTCCTTTGCCAGCGACTCCAGATTGTCGCTGTCAGGCGCAAGAAATAGCGCCACTTCGTGGGAATGCGAAAACTGTTCCAGTTTTTTCCGGTCATCCTCATCGGGCGGCGCCAGATGGCGCAGCACCATCAGCGGCCCGCCGTCGGCGAGAACCAGCTCCACGTGGCCAAGGCGATTAACGATACTTAATCCCGACAGACACTGCCGCAGCGGTTCAAGCAATGCTTCAAGCCGGGGCGCCAGCACGGGGCAATGGTGAATATCCACCAGCGCTTTATCACTCGCCTTACGAAAACCCATCTGTAAGGTTTGCGTGCGCGGCAGATAATTCAACCCCAGCCGTGCGCGACGACGGTATCCCCATGGCGCGGCGGAAATAATTTCGTCTACCTGACGAGGATGTTCGCGCTCACCCATCATCCGCCCAAGGGCTTTAGACTTCGCTTCCTGCTGCAGCGCGACGCTTGCGTGCTGCTGCTGGCAGCCGCCACAGACGCCAAAGTGCGGGCAACGTGGTTTTACCCGCTCCGGGCTGTCGTTTAAGCGGCGCTTTACCTCAGCCAGAGCGTAGCTACGCTTATCTTCAGTAATGCGAACCTCAACCTGTTCGCCGGGTAATGCGCCGCGAATAAAGAGCGCTTTGCCTTTGTGACGCGCAACGCCCTGACCGAACGGATCGAGGTCGTTGACGGTCACGGTTATTAATTCACGATTCGTATCGCGTCGCTTTGCAGAGTAGAATTGCGCCATGATGTAAGTAGATGTGTTCTCAAATGCCACTGTTGCTTTTATTGTCCCATATCGGAACCCCATGACCAACTACAGCCTGCGTGCACGTATGATGATCCTGATCCTGGCCCCGACGCTTTTGGTCGGCTTGCTGCTCAGCATCTTTTTCGTTGTCCATCGTTACAATGACTTGCAGCGCCAGTTGGAGGATGCCGGCGCCAGCATTATCGAACCGCTGGCGGTCTCCAGCGAGTATGGAATGAACTTCCACAGCCGGGAATCAATTCGCCAGCTGGTCAGCGTGCTGCACCGACGCCATTCGGAGATCGTGCGCGGCATTTCAATTTACGATGACAGCAACAACCTGTTCGTCACCTCTAATTTTCAGCACAACGCGGCGCGCCTGAGGCTGCCCGATGGCGAAAAGCTGCCGACCGATCTCACTGTGAGCCGAATCGGCGACCTGATGATCCTGCGCATGCCGATTATTTCGGAGAGGTATTCGCCGGATGAGTCCGCTGAAGCCAGCGTCAAGCAGGGCAACAGCATGCTCGGCTATGTCGCTATGGAGCTGGATCTCAAATCGGTCCGGCTTCAGCAGTACCGCGAAATTTTCATTTCCACGCTGATGATGCTGTTCTGTATAGGAATAGCAATGCTGTTCGCCTACCGGCTGATGCGCGACGTCACCGGGCCAATTCGCAACATGGTGAATACCGTTGACCGCATCCGCCGCGGCCAGCTCGACAGCCGGGTTGAAGGCTTTATGCTGGGCGAGCTGGATATGCTGAAAAACGGCATTAATTCGATGGCGATGTCGTTGACCGCCTACCACGAAGAGATGCAGCACAACGTTGACCAGGCTACCTCCGACCTGCGCGAGACCCTCGAACAGATGGAGATTCAGAACGTGGAGCTCGATCTTGCCAAGAAGCGCGCGCAGGAAGCCGCCCGCATTAAATCCGAATTCCTGGCAAATATGTCCCATGAGTTGCGTACGCCGCTTAACGGGGTGATTGGTTTTACCCGTCTGACGTTAAAAACGGATTTGAACCCGACCCAGCGCGACCATCTCTACACCATTGAACGCTCGGCCAATAATTTACTCACCATCATTAACGACGTGCTGGACTTCTCCAAGCTCGAAGCGGGCAAGCTGATGCTGGAGTCTATTCCGTTCCCGCTGCGCAACACCCTCGATGAAGTGGTGACGCTGCTGGCGCACTCCGCCCACGACAAAGGCCTTGAGCTGACGCTAAACATCAAAAATGACGTCCCGGACAATGTGATTGGCGACCCTCTGCGCCTGCAGCAGGTCGTCACCAATCTGGTGGGCAATGCCATTAAGTTTACCGAAACCGGCAATATCGATCTGCTGGTGGAAAAACGAGCCGAGGGGAACAACAAGGTTCAGATTGAGATGCAGATCCACGATACCGGTATCGGCATCCCTGAGCAGGAGCAGTCGCGTCTTTTCCAGGCCTTCCGTCAGGCAGATGCGAGTATCTCGCGCCGCCACGGCGGTACGGGACTGGGGCTGGTTATCACCCAGAAACTGGTCAATGAGATGGGCGGCGATATCTCCTTCCACAGCAAACCTAATCGTGGTTCAACCTTCTGGTTCCATATCAGCCTCGACCTGAACCCGAACGCCGTCAATGACAGGCAGGCGATGGACAAGCTGGCGGGGAAACGTCTCGGCTACGTTGAGCCGAACGCCACCGCCGCGCAAAGCACGCTGAATTTGCTGCAGAACACGCCGCTGGAAGTGATCCACAGCCCGTCGCTGTCCGGGCTGCCCGACGAGCATTTTGATATCCTGCTGTGCGGCATTCCCGTCACCTTTACGGAAACGCTCACGCTGGAGAACCCAAAGCTCGCCAAGGCAGTGACCATGTCAGACTGCCTGATTCTGGCGCTACCTTGTCATACCCAGGTGGGTGCGGAAGAGCTCAAACGCCAGGGCGTTGCGGGCTGCCTGATAAAACCCATTACCTCCACCCGCCTGTTCCCGATGCTGCTTGAAAGCTGCCCTAAAACGAATCTGACGCTGCCGTTTATTGAGCAGAGTAACAAGCTGCCGATGGCGGTGATGGCGGTGGACGACAACCCTGCAAACCTGAAGCTGATCGGCGCGCTGCTGGAAGACCGGGTTCAGCAGGTCGTGCTGTGCGAAAGCGGGTCGCAGGCGCTGGAACGCGCAAGGCAAATGAATATTGATATCGTCTTGATGGACATTCAAATGCCGGAGATGGACGGAATTCGGGCCTGCGAACTGATTCGCCAGCTGCCGCACCATCAGCAAACCCCGGTGATTGCCGTTACCGCTCACGCGCTGGCGGGGCAAAAGGAGAAGCTGATGAGCGCCGGCATGAACGACTATCTGGCTAAGCCGATTGAAGAGGAAAAACTGCATCGCCTGCTGATGCGCTACCATCCCGGCAACATCGGGCAGGTTCCTGCGCCGCGGGAAGAGCCGCCGCCTCCGGCGATTAACATCAATAAAACGCTGGACTGGAACCTGGCCCTGCATCAGGCCGCCAACAAAGCAGACCTGGCGCGTGAGATGCTTGAAATGCTGCTGGAGTTTCTGCCGGAAGTGAGAAATATCCTCGAAGAACAGCTGGTGGGTGACAAACCAGAAGGGCTGGTCGATATTATTCACAAGCTGCACGGGAGCTGCAGCTACAGCGGCGTTCCGCGCATGAAAAAGCTCTGCCAGACGCTGGAGCACGAGTTACGCAACGGCGTAGCACCGGAGGAGATGGAGCCTGAAATTCTGGAGCTGCTGGACGAAATGGATAACGTTGCCCGTGAGGCGAAGCAGTACCAGGGCTGATCGCGGAACTACACACAAAGAGGGAATGCCCGGCATCCCTCTTTATCTTTTCGACCAAACAGGCAGCGGCTTAACCTTTGGTCATCCCCCGCCACATGACGTCAAAGCCCGCTGACTTGTACTCCTCTCTGCGCGAGGCATCCCGTCCCGCGAACTCCATGGTGGTTTCCGCAAGCGCAAAAAAAATGGCGTCGGCAAAGGCCGTTTCAATGCCGGTCAGCGCCTCGTTGGTGACGCATTCCTTCGACAGCTCGCGAAGATCCGGGTAGGCCTGATAAACCTTCTCCAGCGTGTCAGGCGTGATCTTGCCGGATACCGCAAGCTGGCGCATCGCTTTGCGGGCATTGATGTTCACCAGCCCCCAGTCGATATAGTTTCCCCACACCGTTCTGGAGCGCTCTTTACTCAGCGCATGCCTATCGTAGGTCTTCATCAGCATGCTGCCGAGGTCTTGCTTGTGATGAAGATAAACGGCATTAAGCAACTCGTCTTTGGTCGGGAAATAGCGGAACAATGTCCCTTCGGCCACGCCTGCTTTTCTGGCAATTAAAGACGTTGCCGCCCCCAGTCCCAGCTCCGCTATCGCGTCGGTAGCCGCATCGAGTAATGCTAATCGTTTATCTTCACTTTTTGGACGAGCCACAGTTCCTCACAAGCCAGTTATCTGCAGGGATAGGGATTTCAGCCATCACGATCGCCGCGATCGCTGAACGTTATGTTCTTTATCATACCGTAAAATTTATTGACGGTTGACCTCGCCCGTCTATAATGAGTGTTTACTCACTCAATAGCAACGTGAACCGCACGATTTCTAAGAGAACCCTTTATGGCTGCCGCTCATTCGGGCAAGCGTTCGTTAACCCTAAAATTCATGGTCGTGATTATGTTATTAGGCCTTACTGCCACCAGCGCTGCGCTGTTCCCGGTGACTGAATTCGGCAAATTGCCGCAGGGCAGCCGTCTCGAACGCATTGAGCAGTCGCCTCAGTACCGTGACGGCAAGTTCCACAATCAGCAGGAGACGCCGATGATGACCGACAAACGAGGTCGGCTGGCGGCGCTGTGGGATTTCTTCTCCTCCCGTCCAGATACGGTGAAACCCGATCGCCCTCTGCCGCTGATCGAAACCGATCTGGCTGCGCTTGATAAGCAGCAGGATCTGGTGGTGTGGCTTGGGCATTCGTCGTGGTTTATCCAGCTCGAAGGCAAACGCATTCTTATCGATCCGGTGTTCAGCCACTACGCTGCGCCTTTCGCTTTTTTGAACAAGGCGTTTGCGGGCGACTATCCGTGGCGAGCGGAAGATATGCCGGAAATCGATACCCTGGTTATCTCTCACGATCACTGGGATCATCTGGATTACCCCACGCTGCGCGCGCTAAAACCAAAAATTAAACAGATCGTGACGCCGCTTGGCGTTGGCGCACACCTTGAGGCGTGGGGCTTTGAACCAGCGCTTATTCATGAGCTCGACTGGCAGGAAAAAGTCTCCATTGATGACGCGTTAACGATCCACGCTCTGCCGGCCCGCCACTTCTCAGGCCGAGGCTTAAACGGCAACAAAACGCTGTGGGCCAGCTTTATGTTGGTCACCCCGCAGCGGAAAGTTTATTACAGCGGCGACACCGGCTATGGCCCACACTTTAAGCAAATCGGCGAGCAGTTTAACGATATCGATCTCGCAATTATGGAAAACGGCCAGTACGACGAAGGCTGGAAGTACATTCACATGATGCCGGAAGAAGCCGCAAAGGCAACGGAAGAGCTGGGCGCTAAAACCATGGTGCCGGGGCATGCGGGTCGATTTGCGCTGGCAAACCATAGCTGGGACGAGCCCTTCCGCCGCATCGCTGCCGCAAGCGTGGGCCGCAGCTACCGCCTGCTTACGCCGGAAATGGGGCAAATACTGGAAGTCAGTCAAACACGCCAGGCTTTCGACGCCTGGTGGGAATAGCACTATCAATTATCGAACGAGCAAGATGTCGAAGGAGATGATATGTCCATGCCTAAAGATTTTATGGAATCTCTGCTTGAGTGGGTCGATGGCAACATGCAGCGTCCGCTGCGTATTGATGAAGTCGCCAGGCAGTCCGGCTACTCGAAATGGTATCTGCAACGGATGTTCTCCGACTGGGCTGGGAAAAGCCTCGGCGCCTATATCCGTGAGCGCAAGCTGCAGCTGGCGGCGGAAGATCTGAAAAATACCGAGGATAAAATCCTCGATATCTCAATACGCTACGGCTTTGATTCGCAGCAATCTTTTACCCGTACCTTCGGGAAAAGGTTCAACACCTCTCCCGGCGCCTATCGCCGCGATCATGACACGACGCTGAACTAAGACGTTTGCAGTGCGGGAAAGCGAGACTTGCCCGCACTGCCTTCACTCATTTCAGTAAAGTCGCCCACTGCTCAACCCAAGGGCCGGAAACGATCTCAGGCTCCGGATGGTCATTGGCGTCGATCGTCAGCACGTCCGAGATGCGCGTTGCCCCCTGCTCCTGCAGCAGGGCATCAAACTGCTTACCGCCGCCGCAAAAACGATCGTAGTTGCTGTCGCCGAGGGCAATCAGCCCGTAATGCAGCTCAGGTTGATACCCCAACTGATCTTTAATGGCCTGGAACAGCGGGACAATGCTGTCCGGCAGATCGCCCTGTCCGGTCGTGGAGGTCACCACCAGCGCATAATGGTTGCGGTAATACTGCCACTCCGTGAGATCGGGATCTTCAAACACCTTTGCCTGATGCCCGTGTTTTTTCAGAATGGTTTCGGCTTCCTCCGCCACTAACAGCGCGTTGCCATACATCGTGCCTACAAAAATACCCACTTCGGCCATCGGTAACTCCTTAAGAATTAGAGACAAGGCTCATCCTGGCAGCTCGCCGGATCGCACTCACTATTTTCCACAGCCGGCAGCTGGCCGCGCCAGCCAAAGTTTGTCAGCATTTGCATCCAGGTCTCATCCAGACCCGCTGTCAGCGTCAGCGGCTCCCCGGTTACGGGATGATTTAACGAGAGCTGGCTGGCATGCAGCATCAGCCGCTGGCAGCCAAAATGCTCCGCCGCACCGCGGTTTTGGCGCAAATCTCCGTGTTTGGAATCGCCAATTATTGGGTGGCGAAGATGCGCAAGATGACGGCGAAGCTGATGTTTTCGGCCGGTCTTTGGCTCAAGCTCCACCAGACTGTAGCGAGCAGTAGGATAACGCCCTACGGCCACCGGCATTTCGACCGTTGCTAAGCCCCGGTAATGCGTCACCGCGGGCTGCGGTCCTTTATCCTGGTCGCTAAACTTATCGGCGATTTTATCCAGCTCTTCAACCAGCGGATAATCCAGAACGGCTTCATCCTGCAGCCAGCCACGCACGACGGCATGATAGCGTTTCTGCATCTGGTGCTGCTCAAATTGTTGAGACAGCAGGCGTCCGACCTCGCTGGATAACCCCATCAGCAGTACGCCGGATGTTGGCCGGTCGAGGCGATGCACGGTAAAGACGTGCTGACCAATCTGATCGCGAACGGTTTGCATCACCACCACTTTTTCGTGCCTGTCCAGCCAGCTGCGGTGCACTAGCCAGCCCGACGGCTTATTTACCGCAACCAGCCACTCATCCTGGTAAATAATCTCCAGCATCAGCCCTGTTCCACGTCAAACAAGGCGTCCAGCTCAAGCAGAACGGCAAGCAGCGGCTCGCGAACGCTGTGCGTAGGCTCCAGCGCCATTTCGAAATACGGCGCGATGGCAAAGGCTTCAGGCAGCGGATGCTGGCTATCCAGCAGGGCGTTCATACGAGGAATCAACACCCATTGCAGCCATTCATGTGGCTGCAGCGTATCCAGACAGAAAGGCTGGGTGCTCTCAAATGCCGCAGGATCGGGAGGCAGGCCCTGCCAGAGGGAGTGATCGCGCAGGATCTGCTCAAGGGTGAGTAAATGGCGGCGAACCAGCTTCTGGCGCTCCATGGAAACCTCATACTTCAGTGGAAAAGAGCGGTACAGAATAACACTTCTTCTCTGCCCGTGAAAAAGGCATAAAAAAAGGGAGCACTGTTTACACAGTGCTCCCGGTTCGTTTCGCAGCTAATCCGGCTACTTTTCGTGCTCCCTGCTCGTCCGTGACAACTTTGTCCTCTGGTCTCCTGACCAACAATCCATCGCCATGGCTTCCTGCTACCATCATCCTGATGGTGTCCTGCATCATCCTGACGCTAACTCCTTAAGTCTTCCTGACCCACCGTACTCCTGTTACGGCTCTCATTCTCCATCCTGGAGGTGTCCCTGACTCTTCCTGAGTTATCCTTGCTTCATCTGTGAAGCCTTCCCTGTGCGCCATCCCGGCGGGTTCCTTTCGTCATGAAGCGACATCATCCTAATATCTCCTTCACAACGCCGACCTCCTGTCGGTGGACATAGAATCCTCTATTTGCCCGCTTGTGACAAGGGATGCAGCGGCCTCGCGGGCAAAAACTTTCATTCGGAACTTTCCTAAACCAAAAATAACATATTGTTTTATATGAATATCCATAAATGAGAGTCGCTTTCATCTGCCGCTAAATGGAGCGATCTCTCACACCCCGTGTAAGAGATCTCTCACAAACCTTTGGGTAAAAAAGCTAAATAACCTGCGGCGTTAAGGCATTGAGGAAGTCAGGAAGGGAGGTGGAGAGCACGGTGCGCTGAGGGGTGCCGATTCTTTCAATCACGACCTCGCCTGTCAAGTTGCACAGGGAAACGACCTCCATTTCATCTTCGGTGGTGGCTAAAAAGAGCGTTGGCGATAATTTCAGACGCTTCTGCGTGACCAGATGACCAATCAGATTCTCCTGCACCCGCACAAAATCATCTTCACTCCACGCCTGCAGCAGAGTCAGCGCGGTGTTACCGTGTACGGCTGGCATGTCTCCGGCAAACTGCGTGGTATAAAACGCTTCGACGGCAGGCTGGAGGGAGAGATCCAGCGCTCGTTCAACGGCGCTTAAGTCGGCCTCCGGCGTAAACGGCTGAGGCTGCCAGCGCACGTCGCCGCCCGTGGTCGTCACAATACAGGGGGATGGAATACCATAGAGCGCTTCGCTGGCGGGCCAGCCTCCCGTTTCTTCCTGCCACTGGTCGCAAAAACGGCGGGTAAACTCTTTGAGGGCAAGGGCGACTTCGTTCATTAATTTCTCACTCGCGTAGGCTGGGGTACAATAAAAGCTAATTGTACCTTTATCTCGGTGAAACATGTCCTACGAAAATCACCAGGCTCTGAGTGGCCTGACGCTGGGTAAGCCAACCGCTTATCAGGATCAATACCAGCCCTCGCTGCTGCAGGCCGTGCCGCGCAGCCTCAATCGCGACCCGCTTGGCCTCCATGCCGACAGCCTGCCGTTCAGCGGCGGCGACATCTGGACGCTGTATGAACTCTCCTGGCTGAACAGCAAAGGGCTTCCTCAGGTGGCCGTGGGCCATGTGCAGCTGGACGCCAATAGCGTTAACCTGGTGGAGTCAAAAAGCTTCAAACTCTATCTGAACAGCTTTAACCAGACGCGGTTTGCCGACTGGGAAACCGTTCAGGAGACGCTGAAGCGCGATTTAAGCGCCTGCGCCGAAGGAGAGGTCAGCGTGGTGCTTTTCCGCCTGCATGAGCTGGAAGGGCAGGAAATTGCGGCCTTTAGGGGTGAATGCATCGACGAGCAGGACATCACCATCGACAGCTACGAATTTAATGCGGATTATCTGCAGCAGGCTGCGGGCGCCGAAATCGTGGAAGAGACGCTGGTTAGCCACCTGCTGAAGTCCAACTGCCTGATCACCCATCAGCCTGACTGGGGTTCCGTGCAGATCCACTATCGCGGCCCGAAAATCGACCGCGAAAAGCTGCTGCGCTATCTGGTCTCTTTCCGCCATCACAATGAGTTCCACGAGCAGTGCGTGGAGCGCATCTTTAACGACCTGCAGCGCTTCTGCCAGCCGCAAACGCTGAGCGTCTACGCGCGCTATACGCGCCGGGGCGGGCTGGACATTAACCCGTGGCGCACCAATACCGATTTCCATCCTGCTTTTGGCCGCCTGACGCGTCAATAAGTGCGAAATCGCCCGCAGAGCCAAAAGGGTATGTGGTTTACGGGTTGTTAAAGTGAACAAGCCAGGGCTATTGTAATCTGTGAGAACGGCACTTTTCGTTCCGTAAGGAGTTCACTTGATTACACATATTAGCCCGCTTGGCTCAATGGATATGTTGTCGCAGCTGGAAGTCGATATGCTTAAACGCACCGCCAGCAGCGACCTTTATCAACTGTTTCGTAACTGCTCACTGGCGGTCCTAAATTCCGGCAGTCAAACCGACAGCAGCAAAGAGCTGCTTTCCCGCTATCAGAACTTTGACATCAATGTGTTACGCCGTGAACGCGGCGTGAAACTTGAGCTGATTAATCCCCCGGAAGAGGCCTTTGTCGACGGCCGCATCATCCGCGCACTGCAGGCTAACCTGTTTGCCGTACTGCGGGATATTCTGTTTGTTAACGGCCAAATCGCCAACGCAGGCCGTTTCCAGCATTTAAATAAAGAAAACTCCATTCATATCACTAATATGGTGTTTTCAATTTTACGAAATGCCCGTGCGCTGCACGTCGGCGAAGCGCCAAACCTGGTGGTGTGCTGGGGCGGCCACTCGATTAACGAAAATGAGTACCTCTATGCCCGTCGCGTAGGGACTCAGCTTGGGCTGCGTGAGCTGAACATCTGTACCGGCTGCGGGCCGGGTGCGATGGAGGCCCCGATGAAAGGCGCCGCCGTCGGTCACGCCCAGCAGCGCTACAAAGAAGGGCGTTTTATCGGCCTGACGGAACCGTCCATCATTGCCGCCGAGCCGCCTAACCCGCTGGTCAACGAACTGATCATCATGCCGGATATTGAGAAACGGCTTGAGGCGTTTGTGCGTATCGCCCACGGTATTATTATTTTCCCCGGCGGCGTCGGTACCGCAGAAGAGCTGCTCTATCTGCTCGGTATTCTGATGAATCCGCACAACCACGATCAGGTGCTGCCGCTGATTTTGACCGGCCCGAAAGAGAGTGCCGACTATTTCCGCGTGCTGGATGAATTTATCGTTAGCACCCTGGGCGAGCAGGCTCGCCGCCACTATAAAATCATCATTGACGATGCGACCGAAGTCGCGCGGGTGATGAAAAAGGCCATGCCGCAGGTGAAAGAGAACCGCCGCGAGACCGGCGATGCCTACGGCTTCAACTGGTCAATTCGCATTTCACCTGACCTGCAAATGCCGTTTGAACCTACCCACGAAAATATGGCTAACCTGCAGCTCTATCCGGATCAGCCAGCGGAGAAACTGGCGGCATCCCTGCGCCGGGCCTTCTCCGGTATTGTCGCCGGGAACGTGAAAGAGGCGGGTATCCATGCCATCGAGAAATTCGGCCCGTACAAGCTGCACGGCGATCCGGAGATGATGAAGCGCATGGACGTTCTGCTGCAGGGCTTTGTTGCCCAGCACCGCATGAAGCTGCCCGGCAGCGCCTACATCCCCTGCTACGAAATCGTACGTTAACCTTCCAGGGCGGCCCACAGCCGCCCCTCTTTTTTCCCCTTTCCGGCGCCATTTAATCGATTGCGCTCACACTTAAAAGCATAAACATCGCGCCCTGAAGCAAATACTCGTTGAAAAATGCTGTTTTAGTCACTTTCTTTGGCAAAAACCGAGTTATTTGGTCAGCTTTAATTTATTGCATCATCGGCAAGTGTTAGGCTTCGCGCCCATAAATATCAAGTTGATGCTTATGAACAGACTGTTATGCGGGTTTGTTGCGTAACAAACGTAGATTATCGCATTTGGGATCGCGATCACTGATACATGGATGACATAACTGTATCTTTCCGCCCGCCGATAGTCACGGGCCACAACTACTAAAAAAACGCCCACGGCCAGAATTTAGTTTCAGCAGTTAACCCTTTAACGGCGTTTAATCTGCGATTTTTTCAACATTGCACGAAACATTCCTTTGGAGATGTAAATGGAAACCACCCAAACAGGCAGTATTGTCTCTGCTGAGCAAAAAGGCGCCTGGCGCAAGACCGACACCATGTGGATGCTGGGCCTGTACGGCACGGCTATCGGTGCTGGCGTCCTGTTCCTGCCCATCAACGCCGGCGTGGGCGGCCTGATCCCGCTGTTTATCATGGCGATTCTGGCTTTCCCAATGACCTTCTTTGCCCACCGCGGCCTGACCCGCTTCGTGCTGTCCGGTAAAAATCCGGGCGAAGACATCACCGAAGTGGTAGAAGAGCACTTCGGTATCGGCGCAGGTAAGCTGATTACCCTGCTCTATTTCTTCGCTATCTACCCTATTCTGCTGGTTTATAGCGTGGCCATCACCAACACCGTGGACAGCTTTATTACCCACCAGCTGGGCATGACCTCTCCTCCGCGTGCGATTCTCTCCCTGATCCTGATCGTCGGCATGATGACCATCGTGCGCTTCGGCGAGCAGATGATTGTCAAAGCGATGAGCATCCTGGTGTTCCCGTTCGTTGCCGCCCTGATGCTGCTGGCCCTGTACCTGATCCCTAACTGGAGCGGCGCGGCGTTTGATACCCTCTCCTTCAGCGCAACGCCGGCTACCGGCAGCGGCCTGTGGATGACCCTGTGGCTGGCGATTCCGGTGATGGTGTTCTCCTTCAACCACTCGCCAATCATCTCCTCTTTCGCCGTGGCCAAGCGCGAAGAGTACGGCGCAGACGCAGAGAAAAAATGTTCCAGCATCCTGGCTCGCGCGCACATCATGATGGTGCTGACCGTGATGTTCTTCGTCTTCAGCTGTGTACTGAGCCTGACGCCAGCCGACCTGGCGGCGGCAAAAGCGCAGAACATCTCTATTCTGTCCTACCTGGCTAACCACTTTAATGCCCCGGTTATTGCCTGGATGGCGCCAATCATTGCGATGATTGCCATCACCAAATCTTTCCTCGGCCACTACCTGGGCGCGCGTGAAGGCTTTAACGGCATGGTTATTAAGTCTCTGCGCAGCAAAGGCAAAACCATCGAGCTGAACAAGCTGAACCGCATCACTGCGATCTTCATGCTGGTAACCACCTGGATTGTTGCCACCCTGAACCCTAGCATCCTCGGGATGATTGAAACCCTGGGCGGCCCGGTTATCGCGATGATTCTGTTCCTGATGCCGATGTACGCGATTCAGAAAGTCCCGGCCATGCGTAAATACAGCGGCCACATCAGCAACGTCTTCGTTGTGATTATGGGTCTGATTGCTATCTCCGCTATTTTCTACTCGCTGTTCAGCTAAGCACGCTAAAGCCGCCCGTCCACACGGGTGGCTCTCTCCTCTCAAGTCACTTTCGTAGGGATGTCTTATGATTAGCGTATTCGACATTTTCAAAATCGGTATCGGCCCTTCCAGCTCACATACCGTCGGCCCGATGAAGGCTGGTAAACAATTTTCTGACGACCTGATTGAGCAAGGGATCCTGCACGATATCACCCGCGTTGTTGTCGACGTCTACGGCTCGTTATCCCTGACGGGCAAAGGCCACCATACCGACATCGCCATTATTATGGGGCTGGCGGGTAACCTGCCGGACACCGTTGATATCGATGCCATTCCGCATGTGATTCAGGATGTGAACACCCACGGTCGCCTGACGCTGGCTAACGGCCAGCACGAGGTAGAGTTCCCGGTAGACAGCTGCATGAACTTCCATGCCGACAACCTGTCTCTGCACGAGAACGGAATGCGTATTACCGCGCTGGCGGGTGACAAGGTTCTCTACTCCCAGACCTATTACTCCATCGGCGGCGGCTTTATCGTCGATGAAGCGCATTTTGGGGCACAGAGTGAAAATCCGGTCAGCGTGCCGTATCCGTACAAAAACGCGGCCGATCTGCAGAATCACTGTCGTGAAACGGGCCTGTCGCTTTCCGGCCTGATGATGCAGAACGAACGAGCCCTGCATAGCCAGGAAGAGATCGACGCCCACTTTGCAGCGGTCTGGAAAGTGATGAGCAGCGGCATTGAACGTGGGATCACCACCGAAGGCGTACTGCCGGGCAAAATGCGCGTTCCGCGCCGGGCGGCTGCGCTGCGCCGTATGCTGGTTACCACCGATAAGAACAACTCAGATCCCATGGCCGTTGTTGACTGGATCAATATGTTCGCGCTGGCGGTAAACGAAGAAAATGCCGCCGGTGGCCGCGTGGTCACCGCGCCGACGAACGGCGCCTGCGGGATTGTTCCGGCGGTTCTGGCCTATTACGACAAGTTTATTCGTCAGGTGAACGCTAACTCCTGCGCCCGCTATTTCCTGGCCGCCGGCGCTATCGGCTCGCTGTACAAAATGAACGCTTCTATTTCCGGAGCGGAAGTCGGCTGTCAGGGTGAAGTGGGCGTAGCTTGCTCAATGGCGGCCGCAGGGCTTGCCGAGCTGCTGGGCGGTAGCCCGACTCAGGTTTGCATCGCTGCAGAAATCGGCATGGAGCATAACCTGGGGCTGACCTGCGACCCGGTGGCGGGTCAGGTTCAGGTGCCGTGCATCGAGCGTAACGCCATCGCGGCGGTGAAAGCCGTCAACGCCGCACGTATGGCAATGCGCCGTACCAGCGAACCCCGCGTCTGCCTGGATAAGGTTATCGAGACGATGTATGAAACGGGCAAGGATATGAACGCCAAGTATCGCGAAACCTCTCGCGGTGGCCTGGCGCTAAAAATTGTCGCCTGTGACTAAAAAATTGAGGCTCCCAATCGGGAGCCTTTTTCTTAAAGCGCCGCTTTCAGGCGCTTCACGGCTTCAACCAGCTGCTCATCCGTTGCCGTAGCGTAGGAGAAACGCAGCGTTCGTTTGTCAGCATGATCGCTAAAGAAGAATTCACCCGGTACATAAACCACGCCCTTCTCCAGCGTTTTTTGCAGCCACGCCGTCGTATCGAAGTCATAGCGGAAAGAGGCCCAAAGGAACATTCCGCCCTGCGGCTGGTTGAAGGTAATATGCTCGCCCAGCTCTTCTTCCAGCAGGCGCGAAAGCGTCAGGCACTTCTGCTTGTAGGCTTCACGAATCAGCTCAATTTGCGGGTCCAGACGGCCCAGCTTAAGGTAAGCCGCCGCCAGCGCCTGAGTCAACGAGTTAGCATGAAGATCGGTCGCCTGCTTAATGATCGCGACCTGCTGCTTCATCCACTCAGGCAGAATGATCCAGCCCACGCGAAGGCCTGGCGCCAGAATTTTAGAGAACGTTGAGGTATAGACCACGTGATCTTCATGCCCCAGCTCTTTCGCGATCTGAATCAGGGTTTTCTCGCGGCGATCGGTAAAGCTAATCGCCCCATACGGATCGTCTTCGATAATCACGAAATCATATTCAGCGGCCAGTTTGACCAGCTTCTCACGGCGCTCTGCGCTCAGCGTTGTGCCGCTCGGATTGCCGAAGGTTGGCACCAGATAGACACCTTTAATACGCGTGGTTTTTTAGCAGCGCTTCCAGCTCGTCAACAATCATCCCGTGCTCATCCCCGCCAACAGACTCCACTTTCGCAGGGGTCAAACTGAGGATTTGCAGCGTGGCCAGGTAGGTTGGGCGCTCAACGACGAAAACATCGCCCTCGTCCGCCAGCGCACGAATCAGCAGATCCAGCGCCTGCTGCGAACCGGAGGTGATCAGCAGCCGATCGCTACGAGTGGCGATCCCGCGCGCTTTGCACAGTTCAACCAGCTGGTCGCGCAGCTCGGTATTGCCTTCGGTCAGGCCATACTGAAAAGCGTCGTTAAAGTTCTCTTCCAGGACCAGACGGGTCGCCTGCTCCAGCCCTTCTCTGTCAAAGAGCTCACTGGAGGGAATGCCGCCCGCCAGCGAAATCACGCCGGGCATTTTGCTGTGCTTAAGGAGTTCGCGAATGGCCGAGGGCTGCAGATTTTGAATGCGTTGCGCGAGATGTTTTGCGTTGCTCATAAGATGTTCTCAATTTTTATATGCGCCAGAAATATACATAGCCCCCTAACGACCGCGCAATGGCTTTCCACCCAGGATTATCAGGTTTTTGCGAGGAGGGTTCCTGAATCCTGCGATGAGAATAGCTCAACGCGACGGGAAATGTTAGGGTAAGAGCACTGGAGTGACAGGTAAATTTCTATGGCTATTCATTTACTTATCGTCGATGCATTGAACCTTATCCGCCGAATACACGCGGTACAAGGTTCCCCCTGCGTCGAAACCTGCCTGCATGCGCTGGACCAGCTCATCGGCCACAGCCAGCCGACCCACGCGGTCGCGGTGTTTGATGACGAAGAGCGGCGCGAAGGCTGGCGGCATCAGGTTCTGCCAGACTACAAAGCAGGCCGTTCGCCCATGCCGGAGGATCTCCATGCCGAGATGCCCGCGCTGAGGGAAGCATTTACCCACCGCGGCGTGCAGTGCTGGCACTCTAAAGGCAATGAAGCCGACGATCTGGCGGCCACGCTGGCGGTCAAAGTCGCCTCAGGCGGCCATTGGGCAACGATTGTCTCCACCGATAAAGGCTACTGCCAGCTTCTGGCCCCCACCCTGCAAATTCGGGATTACTTCCAGAAGCGCTGGCTGGATGCGCCGTTTATTGCCCAGGAGTATGGCGTACAGCCGGAACAGCTGGGGGATTTCTGGGGGCTTGCGGGCATCAGCAGCAGTAAAATTCCTGGTATTCCGGGCATCGGGCCGAAAAGCGCCACGCAGTTGATTAACCAGTTTTCCAATCTGGAAACGCTGTACCAGCGCCTGGATGAGGTGCCGGAAAAATGGCGTAAGAAGCTTGAACAGCACAGGGAGAGCGCGTTTGTCAGTCGCCAGGTCGCGAGGCTACAGACGGATTTACAGCTCGACGGGAACCTCCAGCAGCTGAGGCTGCCCGCTGCACGCCCTTCTGCCTGAAGAAAAGCAAGCCCCTCACCGCGAACCGGCGAGGGGCAAAGCCATCAGCGCTCGTCGCGACGGCCACCCACAGCCGCCCACCAGCGGCGGATATGAACTGTCACTTCCTCACGGTCGTGGTAAAGCTGGCGTGCTTTGATCTCGGCGTTAATGCCGTTGCTGTCGAGGATCTCACGGATCTGCGCCAGGTTTTGCGACACCTCTTCGTAACGTTTTTTCATCGGCAGCTTGAGGTTAAAAATAGTCTCACGGCACCAGCCGTTCACCAGCCATGTTGCCATCAGATGGGCCACTTTCGCCGGTTTTTCCACCATGTCGCATACCATCCACGAGATGTTGGTGCGCGTCGGGCGATACTTAAAACCATCCTCACGCAGCCAGGTGACCTGTCCTGTGTCCATCAGGCTCTGCGCCATCGGGCCGTTATCGACGGAGGAAACCCACATGTTGCGTTTCACCAGCTGATAGGTCCAGCCGCCGGGGCAGGCCCCTAAATCAACGGCGTACATGCCGTTTGCCAGGCGCTCGTCCCACTCATCGGCGGGAATAAACACGTGAAACGCCTCTTCAAGCTTCAGGGTGGAGCGGCTTGGCGCATCCGCCGGGAATCTGAGACGTGGGATGCCCATATAGAACGGCGAGTTGTTAGTGGTATAGGAATACCCCGTGTAGCAGCAGCCCGGCGCAATAAAGAAGACGTGCACGACCGGGCGTTTCGCCGTTTCGTAATTGGTCAGCACACCGGCTTCACGCAGGCTGGCACGCAGCGGCACGGTAAATTTGCGGCAGAACTTCATCAGCTCTTTGCTTTCGTTGGTATCAGCAACCTCGACCCGCAGGTCGCCGCCCTTCTCCACCACGCCCTGCAGCATGCCAACAACAGGCGTTATACGATCTTCCGGCGGCAAATCTTTTAGCAGCTCACCGGCCACGAACATCTGGCGGGCAAAAATCAGATCGCTGAACGGCAGCTCCCGCGCCAGCTTATCCGCCTCTTCCGGCTGATAGCATTCAAACACGACATAGCCGCTCTGCTCTTTGACTCGGGCAAAGCCGTAAACGCCGCGCTGGCCGGCTTTATCGGTTATCTCTGCCGCGCACTCTTTCTCAAATCCCTGGCGACAGTACAAAATGACTTTATTCATGGCTTACGCCCTTACGTTTCAGGCGCACAGCACCAATTAACATCAATATCCAGCCGGCCAGGAAGCTCACGCCGCCCACCGGGGTAACAAACGCCCATAGCCGCAGGTGCGACAGGGCCAGGCAGTAGAGACTGCCGCTAAATAAGACGGTGCCAAGCGCCATAAAGACGCTGCTCCAGTAGAACCAGATGCTGATGCGGCGCTGCATCGCGACCGCCAGGCCAAAGATAGCGAGCGTGTGAAACGCCTGATACTCGAGGCCGGTCTGGATCCACCCCATCTCCGCAACGCCCAGAGATTTACTTAACACATGTGCCCCGAAGGCACCCAGGGCAACAAAAACAAAACCGCTAATGGCGGCAAAAATCAGCATGAATCGGCTGGTCATGGTGTAACCCTAAAGTAGGGCGTGGCGGGGCCACGCGAAGATTGCTTATTGTTCGTAGCGAAAACGGAATTTTTCTTGCTCACTGGCCGCTTTAGCCAGGATCCACTGTCGAAACGCCGCTATTTTACCCAGTTCTGCCTGACTGTCATGACAAACCAGATAAAAGGCATTTTTACTCACCAGCACATCATTGAACGGGCAGACCAGGCGACCCGCCTCGATTTCCGTTTGTGCCATGACGTTATTGGCCAGCGCAATGCCCTGGCCGTGAATGGCGGCCTGCAGCACCATTGCGCTGTGGCTGAAAATAGGCCCCTGCTGGACATTAATATGGCTAACGCCAAGCTGGCGGGTATAAGTCTGCCAGTCCCGGCGCGAGGCGTCATGCAATAACGTGTGCCTGGCCAAATCTTCCGGCGTTTTAATCGGTTTATCACCGGTTAACAGCATAGGTGAGCAGACAGGGAGCAAATACTCAGCATAAAGCTTTTCAACTCTCAGTCCTGGCCAGTTTCCTCGTCCGTAGAAGATCGCCACGTCCACGTCATCGGATAATTTGTCCTCCTGGCGATCTACCGCCTGGATGCGCACGTCGATGCCCGGATAAGCTGAGTTAAAGCTTGTTAAGCGAGGAACCAGCCAGTGAATCGCAAAGCTGGGCAGTAAACTTACCGTCAGCGCGCCTTTTGCGCTTCGCGCCTGTAGCTTGCGCGTGGCTTCGGTCAACTGAGAAAAAATCTCTTTAATATCCTGATAATAGCTCTGCCCTTCTTCGGTCAGCAGCAGCGAACGGTTGCGGCGCCGGAACAGCTTCAGGCCAAGAAAATCCTCCAGCGACTTGATCTGGTGGCTTACCGCAGCCTGGGTAACAAACAGCTCCTCAGCCGCCTTAGTAAAACTCAAGTGACGAGCCGCAGCGTCAAAAACGCGCAGCGCATTCAGAGGGGGTAATCGCTTAGACATGGGGTTATTTGGCTTAAGTGTTAATAACAATTAACAAACAGGCAGCGTTTGTTTACCTATTAGTTTTTTTTATCTGAGCCATTATAAATTGTCCGTTGAGGATGCACCAGCAAATACCTATAGTGGCGGCACTTCCTGAGTCGGAACGAAAAGTTTTCTGGAATGCGTGTTCTGGAGGGCTTTTGGCTTACGGTTGTGATGTTGTGTTGTTGTGTTTGCAATTGGTCTGAGATTTCGGACCACGGTAGCAAAGCTACCCCTTTTCACTTCCTGTACATTTACCCTGTCTGTCCATAGTGATTAATGTAGCACCGCCAAATGCGGTGCTTTTTTTTGCCTGCCGTTTACTTCTTCAGCTCAACCATCTCTTTTACGTCCGAGCGGTTAATCTGCTGCTGATTGCCGTTGGCGTCCTTGTACTTGATCATCCCGGTTTCGTCATCGGTCTTCGGTTTACCTTCAGAGACGATGGCGCGCCCGTCATTGGTATGCATGATGTAGTTAGGGCTGGAGCAAGCTGCAAGTGCAAAGGTCATCATACAGGCAGAAACAATAGCGGTGGCTTTATTCATAATTCTTCTCCTTGAACATAGATTTTAATGCTACTTAAATCTCTTATGGTTGCAGTCGGAAACATAAGACCAACTATTAATAGCATAACCTGCTTTTCTCATTCTGCCAGGAGAAGCGGACGATTCTGATAGTGACTGAAACCTTGTGCCGCCATTCGTTTTGCGAGACGATCTGTGCCTTGAACTGAGGATCACCATGACAGCATTTAATCCCGCCCACTTTCGTGCGCAGTTTCCCGCCCTGGCTGATGCAGGCGTCTATCTCGACAGCGCGGCTACGGCGCTAAAGCCTCAGGCCGTCATCGACGCCACCCGGCAGTTTTACAGCCTGAGCGCCGGCAACGTTCACCGTAGCCAGTTTCCCGAAGCGCAGCGCCTGACGGCCCGCTATGAGGCGGCACGCGATCTCGTCGCCCGCCTGATCAATGCCGAAAGCGGTCATTCGGTGGTCTGGACTCGCGGCACGACCGAAGCCATCAACCTGGTTGCACAGTCTTATGCCCGCCCTCGCCTTCAGGCCGGCGATGAAATCATCGTTAGCGAAGCTGAACATCACGCCAATTTTGTGCCCTGGCTGATGGTGGCAGAGCAGACCGGGGCGAAGGTGGTGAGGCTGCCGCTGGATAATCAGGCTTTACCTGACGTTAGCCTTCTGCCGTCGTTGCTCAACGAGCGCACGCGTGTCCTCGCGCTGGGACAAATGTCTAACGTGACCGGCGGCTGTCCCGATCTCGCAAAAGCCATCAGTTTAGCCCACGCGGCAGGTGCCATCGTGATGGTCGATGGCGCGCAGGGCATCGTTCACTGCCCGCCTGATGTACAGGCGCTGGATATCGACTTTTATGCCTTCTCGGCCCATAAGCTTTATGGTCCAACCGGCATTGGCGCACTCTACGGAAAAGCAGAATTACTTGAGCAAATGTCGCCGTGGCACGGCGGCGGCAAAATGATCGCCCACGTCTCTTTCGAAGGTTTTAAAACCCAGCCTGTTCCCTGGCGCTTCGAAGCCGGCACGCCCAACGTCGCCGGCGTCATCGGCCTCAGCGCGGCGCTGGAGTGGCTTGAAGAGTTCGATCTTCAGCAGGCGGAGAGCTGGAGCCGCAGCCTGGCAACGCTTGCCGAGTCTGAACTGGCAAAGCGTCCGGGCTTTCGCAGCTTCCGCTGTCAGGACTCAAGCCTGCTGGCGTTTGATTTTGCGGGCGTCCACCATAGCGATATGGTCACATTGCTGGCTGAGTCAGGGATTGCACTTCGGGCGGGCCAGCACTGTGCCCAGCCTTTAATGGCGGCGTTGGGCGTCAGCGGTACGCTGCGCGCCTCTTTTGCGCCTTACAACACACAACAGGACGTGAACGAGCTGCTTGCCGCAGTCGACCGCGCCCTCGACATTCTGGTGGACTGAATGCTGGCTAACCATCCTTTTGGCACGATCGTTGACGAAGAAACGCTGCGCGCCACTTTTGCCTCTCAGCAGCAGTGGGAAGACAAATACCGCCAGCTGATTTTATTGGGCAAGAAGCTGCCCAATCTGCCTGAGGCGTTAAAAACCGGGAGTATTGAAATCAGCGGCTGTGAAAATCGCGTCTGGCTGGGCCACGAACGCCAGCAGGACGGCACGCTGCACTTCTACGGCGACAGCGAAGGCCGTATTGTACGAGGGTTATTAGCGGTGCTTTTGACCGCTATTGAAGGGAAAACGGCGCAGCAGCTGCAGGAGAAAGATCCGCTCAGCCTGTTTGACGATCTGGGGCTTCGTCATCAGCTCAGCGCTTCCCGCAGCAGCGGTCTTACGGCCCTGGCCGAGGCCGTTCAGAAAGCCGCGCGTGAAGAGTAATCAGCAGGCAGCTCTCGCCGATTTCGCCATCATCTTCTTCAGCACATGGGACACCGCCACAAAGCCAAAGCTGGCGGTAACCATGGTTGCCGCGCCAAAGCCCGAAGCACAGTCCATCCGTTTTGGGCCTTCAGCGGTGCTTTTCATGGTGCAAACTGACCCATCAGCCTGCGGATAAACCAGCGCTTCAGTTGAAAATACGCAGTCCACGCCCAGTTTCCCTTTGCTGTTCTTCACCACGCCAAAGTCGCTTTTCAGGCGCTCGCGCAGTTTGGCCGCCAGCGGATCCTGAATGGTTTTAGCCAGATCGCTGACCTGGATCTGCGTCGGATCTATCTGCCCACCCGCGCCGCCGGTGGTGACTAGCGGGATCTTGTAGCGGCGACAATAAGCAATCAGCGCCGCTTTTGGGCGCACGCTATCAATCGCGTCAATAACGTAGCTAAATCCCTGATTAAGCAGCTCAGCTGCGTTATCGGCGGTAATAAAGTCATCCACCACCGTGACGCGGCACTCCGGGTTGATCTCTTTGATACGTGCGGCCATGACTTCCGTTTTGGCCTGCCCGACGTTGTCCTTCAAAGCGTGGATTTGACGGTTAGTGTTGGTGACACAAACGTCGTCCATATCGATAAGGGTGATAGCCCCTATTCCGGTACGCGCCAGCGCCTCTGCCGCCCACGAGCCAACGCCGCCGATGCCAATCACGCAGACGTGAGCCTCAGCAAAAAGCTGTAGCGCCGCCTGGCCATACAGACGAGCGGTTCCGCCAAAGCGTTGCAGCCAGGCATCAGAGAGAACGACAGACATCGGGGAAATCCTCAGAAATAAAAAACGGGCTGATTATACAGCCCGCTGGAAAAGGTGGAAACGTTGCCGCATTAACCGCTAAAAACGTTACCGCTGCTGCCCGCGCCCGGTGCCGGCTTCAGCACCCAGACGCGACCGTAGTGGTTATACCAACCCGCCCGGTGCCCGGCATCCGGGCCAATGCCCTGGTAGATGTCGAAATGCTGGCCTTTAATCGCACCGCCAACGTCCAGCGCCACCATCACACGCAGCTCATACTGGCCGGTAAATTTGCCGTTATTATCCAGCAGCGGAACTTCCGTCAGCAGCGTAGTGCCCGCAGGGATAATGGAGCGGTCAGAAGCCACTGAGGCCCGGCCAATCAAAGGTACCGCGCTCGCACCTTTCACCGGCGCATAGCTGGCTGGCTTAAAGAAGACAAACGAAGGGTTCTGCTCAAGCAGCTCACGCACTTCCGCTTCGCTGTGGGTTTCCCCCCAATGGCGAATCGCCTGCATCGACATATCTTCTTTTTTCACTTCGCCGCGATCGATAAGCACCTTACCGATGCTGCGGTAGGCGTGGCCGTTTTTCCCGGCATAGCCGAAGAAGGTCAGAGGCTGGCCGTCGCCAAAGTCAATGTAGCCGCTGCCCTGCACGTCCATGATGAAGTTATCCATCAGGGAGTTGCTGTAGGCGAGAACATAGCTATCGCTCAGCCCGCCGCTGTAAATTTCCGCGCGGGACGGCAGGCGGCCGCGTTTTGGCGGCATGCGGTAAATCGGGTACTGGAATTCGCCCTGCCGGGTATGGCGAGCCTGAATGACCGGCGTATAGTAGCCGGTAAACTGGACGTTACCGTAGTTGTCGGCCCCTTCCATCTGCCAGGCATCAAGGCCAAACTGCTTCAGCTGGCGAGTATCGCCGCCCGCACGCAGCCACTGCTGCACCGCATTATAGATATCGCTGCCATTATTATAGAGGCGCGGTGAAGCAGAACGAATCTGATTAACCTGCTCAGCATAGTCGCCGGCGTTGATAGGCGCGCCAACTGCATCGGGCTGATTCACCAGCGAGAAAGGCTGGGAGAACTTACCGTCTTTATATTGTTGACCGCGATCGGTCGGTTTTGATGAGCAGGCAGCCAGCATGGTTAACATGGCTCCCGCTGCTATGTACTTAATCCAACGTCCTTTCATTACTCTTTAGCCCTGCTGGTTGCCTCTTTACGCCTCGCCGAAGATAGCAAACGCGCTGCGAGAATTAAACGAGTTGCTCTTCCCGCATAGCAAAAACGTCTGTTTTGTGGCCATTATGCGGGTTAATTCAACAAGTAATGGGAAATTCAGGAATTTATTCCAAAAAAGGGTTGCAACAAAAACCGAGCAGAGTATAGTGCGCATCCACGGACGCGGGGTGGAGCAGCCTGGTAGCTCGTCGGGCTCATAACCCGAAGGTCGTCGGTTCAAATCCGGCCCCCGCAACCAATTAAAAGTCGCTGGTTTAACAGCGCAATGATGAACAATCATTAAAAAAAGCAGTATGACGGACGCGGGGTGGAGCAGCCTGGTAGCTCGTCGGGCTCATAACCCGAAGGTCGTCGGTTCAAATCCGGCCCCCGCAACCAACATTGAGAACACCCTTACGGGTGTTTTTTTGTTTCTGCCGTTGATAAAAAAATAAGGCAGGTTATCAACCCGCCCTTATTTCACCTTCTACCCTCTTCTTGCCAGCTTCGAACTGTCCGAGAAGTAAGCCTTAATCCCCGCCAGAATTGACTCAGCAACCTCCTGCTGGAACTTCGCCGTGCGCAGCTTACGCTCCTCCTCCGGGTTACTGAGGAAGGCCGTCTCCACCAGAATCGACGGGATATCCGGCGCTTTCAACACCGCAAATCCGGCCTGATCGACGCTGTTTTTATGCAGTTTATTCACCCGCCCCAGCCGGTTAAGCACCTCTTTACCAAACTTCAGGCTGTCGTTGATGGTCAGCGACTGCACCATGTCGAACATCGTGTGGTCGAGATAACGATCCCCGCTTTTACCAACGCCGCCAATTAAGTCCGCGGCGTTCTGCGTTTGCGCCAGATATTTCGCTGCCGTACTGGTTGCCCCTTTGGTCGACAGCGCAAAGACCGACGAGCCGCGAGCAGCTGCGGTGGTGAAGGCATCTGCGTGAATAGAAACAAACAGATCCGCTCGCTGCTTTTGCGCCTTGGCTACGCGCACCTTCAGCGGGATAAACACGTCTTCGTTACGCGTCATGTAGGCCTTCATATTGCCCTCTTTATCAAGCAGCGCCTTTAGCCTGCGCGCAATGCTGAGCACAATATCTTTTTCGCGGGTTTTGTTAGGCCCAATCGCGCCGGGATCTTCGCCGCCATGACCGGGATCGAGCATGATGACAATCGGGCGATCTCGTCCGGCTTTGCCTGGCTGCGGTCCTTTTTCCACCGGCATTTTCTTGTCCAGCTGGCCGTTGTTGTAATCTTCCAGTAACGCCAGCAGCGGATCTTGTTCACTATTCATGTTGGCTGGATAAAGATCCATCACCAGGCGCTCTTTAAATTCGGCTACCGGCGCCAGCCCGAACAGATGCGGAGTCACGTTTTGTTTCAATTCGAAAACCATGCGAACGGTTTTCGGATCGAACTGGCCCACGCGCGCCGATTTAATAAAGGGATCGTCAGCGCGAACCTGGCTGCCGATACCTTTTAGAACTGAATTTAAATGCGCCCCTTCGATATCCACCACCACCCGCTCCGGATTGCTGAGGGCGAACTGGCGATACTTAAGCTGATGATTCGACTCCAGCGTCACGCGAGTATAAGACGAGGCCGGCCAGACGCGCACGGCAATCACCTGGCTTGAGGCAGCAAAACCAACGTTGCTGACGCTCAGCAGCCACATGGCTCCGGCTCCCTGAAGTAGGCGGCGGCGACTCATTAACGAACTGGAATCTGGCATGGCTCCCCTGGGCGGTAGTCACTAAATGGATGAATTTATTATTTGAGCCAAAAACTTTAGCGAAACACGCCGTTACTGTCATCTATAAAAGGGTAAACGTTCGCAAGAGGGCATGAATGGCCGGGCGAAAGGAATTTTATCCTGGATGAAAATTGGCGCTTGCACCGGGCGCCATAAAAGAATAAAAATACACAAATTACGAATAAACATGCAATGAGGGTGTGCCGTGGTAAAGGAACGCAGAACCGAACTGGTCCAGGGATTCCGCCATTCTGTTCCCTATATTAATGCCCACCGGGGAAAAACGTTTGTCATCATGCTCGGCGGCGAAGCCATTGAGCATGAAAACTTTTCCAGCATCGTCAACGACATCGGCCTGCTCCACAGCCTGGGCATCCGCCTGGTGGTGGTGTACGGAGCCCGTCCGCAGATTGATGAAAACCTGGCTGAGCACCACCACGAACCGGTTTACCACAAGCACACGCGCGTCACCGACGCGAAGACTCTCGAGCTGGTTAAGCAGGCCGCCGGCTTGCTGCAGCTGGATATCACCGCCCGGCTCTCCATGAGCCTGGGCAATACGCCGCTGCAGGGCGCCCATATCAACGTAGTCAGCGGGAACTTCATCATTGCGCAGCCTTTAGGCGTGGATGACGGCGTGGATTATTGCCACAGCGGCCGCGTTCGCCGCATCGATGAAGAAGCGATTCATCGCCAGCTGGATAGCGGCGCTATCGTGCTGATGGGGCCGGTGGCGGTTTCCGTGACGGGTGAAAGCTTTAACCTCACCTCCGAAGAGGTGGCCACCCAGCTTGCGGTTAAGCTGAAGGCCGAGAAGATGATTGGGTTCTGCTCCGCGCAGGGCGTCACCGACGATCTGGGCAACGTCATTTCCGAGCTGTTCCCGAACGAAGCGCAGCAGCGTATTGAAGCGCTTGAAAACGCAGGTGACTATCACTCCGGTACCGTACGTTTCCTGCGTGGGGCGGTGAAAGCCTGCCGCAGCGGCGTGCGGCGTAGCCACCTTCTAAGCTATCAGGAAGACGGTGCGCTGCTGCAGGAGCTGTTCTCCCGGGACGGCATCGGCACGCAGATTGTGATGGAAAGCGCCGAGCAAATCCGCCGCGCCACCATCAACGACATCGGCGGTATTCTTGAGCTAATTCGCCCGCTGGAGCAGCAGGGGATTCTGGTTCGCCGCTCCCGCGAGCAGCTGGAGATGGAGATCGACAAGTTCACCATTATTCAGCGGGATAACCTGACGATTGCCTGCGCCGCACTTTATCCATTCCCGGAAGAAAGCATCGGCGAAATGGCCTGCGTTGCGGTGCATCCGGACTATAGAAGCTCATCCCGGGGCGAAGAGCTGCTTAACCGTGTCGCCAACCAGGCGCGTCAGATGGGGCTGAGTAAGCTGTTCGTTCTGACCACCCGCAGCATCCACTGGTTCCAGGAGCGTGGTTTCCTGCCGGTCGACGTTGAGCTGCTGCCCGCCAGCAAAAAAGAGATGTACAACTATCAGCGCAAATCAAAAGTGCTGATGGCCGACCTGACCTGAAAAAGGGAAGGCTTTACGCCTTCCCTCTCCGTCTTATTCCCCGGCGAAAATCGCCATGAGCCCGCTTCTTCGCTCGGTTCGTGTGGCTATCGCTTTATTTAATACGCGCTCGTCGGCATACAACGACAGCCGTTTACGAGCGCGCGTTATTGCGGTGTACACCAGCTCGCGCGTCACCACCGGCACAAACTGATTCGGCAATACCAGCGCGGCATGGTCGAACTCAGATCCCTGCGATTTATGCACCGTCATGGCAAACGCCGTGTCGTGCGCAGGAAGGCGGCTCGGCTGTACAGATTTCAGCGTGCCATCCGGCATCGGAAACCAGACGCGCAGCCCCTCTTCCCGCTGCAGAGCAATGCCGATATCGCCGTTAAACAGCCCAAGAGAGCTGTCATTGCGGGCAATCATCACCGGGCGACCGTCGTACCAGCGCGACGCTGCCTGGGCAGGACGCTGAATCAGGCGCGCCTGGGCCAGCGCCTGCGCAATGCGTTCATTTAAGCCGCTAACGCCGAAAGGCCCCTCGCGCAGGGCACACAGCAGTTGATAACGACTGAAAGCGCTGAGTATCGCGGCAGGCTCTGCCTTTTGGTGCACCAGCTGTAAACAGGCGCCGTAGCCGCTGACTACGTCGGCGATCATCTGCGCGTAGTCTTCTGGCTCAAGCAGAGGCTGCAGCGAGATATCGCTAAAATTCTGACCCAAGGCGGCCTTTACCTGCTTGCTGTCGCTGGCATTAACCGCAAACGCCAGCTGGCCGATACCGGACTGGCTATCAAATCGGTAGCTCTTACGCAGCAGGCAAAGCCCGTCGCGCAGCGCGCTTGCCCGGGTACTCTCTCCTGCGGGAACTTCACAGCCCGTTAGGCGCTGCAGTTGCTCCGCACGCTGCGCCGAATAACCGTCATTCACATAATGGCAAATATCGCCAAGTACGGCACCGGCCTCCACGGACGCCAGCTGATCCCGATCGCCAAGGAAGATAACTCTCGCCTTTTCCGGCAGCGCATCAATAAGCCGGGACATCATCGGCAAGTCCACCATCGAAGCCTCATCCACCACCAGCACATCCAGGTGCAGAGGATTACCCGAATGGTGGCGCAGGCGCTGGCTGTTAGGCTGCGCCCCTAGAAGACGGTGCAGGGTTGAGGCTTCATCCGGCAGGCGCTTTTTCTGCTCATCGCTCAGGGGCAGCTGACGCAGCGCGCTCCCCAGCGACTCCGTCAAACGGGCAGCCGCCTTACCTGTTGGGGCTGCGAGCTGAATACGCAGAGGCTGGCCGTCAGAAAGCTCTACCAGCGCGGCGAGCAGCTTTGCCACCGTAGTGGTTTTGCCGGTTCCCGGCCCGCCGGAAATCACGGAGATACGGCGCGTCAGCGCGACCGCCGCGGCCACCTTCTGCCAGTCGGTCTGCTGGCTGGTGCCGAATAGCGCATCGAGGGTTTGCCGAAGTCGAGTTTCATCTACCGCGACGGGCTGATTATGCTCGCCAAAAAAGGCGGCTACCCGCAGCTCATTACTCCACATGCGGTTGAGGTACAAGCGATTGTCGATCAGCTTTAACGGCGTGGCCTCATCGTTCGAACTCACCGAATGAGACGCCAGCAATTCGCTTTCCCAGCCCTGCACGGGCTCTGCTTCAGCAAAAAGCTGAGCCACCAGCTCCGGGTGTTTGCCGGCAAAAACGTATGCAGGTTTTATGCGCTCTAAGGGGAGACACACATGCCCCTCGCCCGACTCATGGCTAAGTAGCGCGGCGGCCAGCATCACGGCGGGCCGATCGTCGTTAGCCACCATCATGGCAAACTGTGAATCCAGAGGCCTGAGTGCCTTCAGCGTGACCGCCTGGTTAAGTAGCTGCGACATGCTCACAGGTTTATCTCCTCTGCTGCTCCGGCAAAGAGCGCGTCCATCGCCTCAATAAGCCTGATGTCTGGTCGCGTGGAAAAAATGCCCTGCTCAGGTTTCCCCTGCTCTACGCCGCGCAGGAACAGATAGATGACCCCACCAAAGTGCCGCTGGTAGTCATATCCGGCCATTCGATGCCCCAGGTAGCGGTGCAGCGCCAGGGTATAGAGTTGATACTGCAGATCATAGCGGTGGGACTGCATAGCCTGAGCCATGGCTTGCCGGGTATAGGCGCTGCCGTCTTCTCCCAGCCAGTTGGACTTATAGTCCAGCAGGTAATAACGTCCTTCCCAGCGGAAAACCAGGTCGATAAACCCCTTAAGCATTCCCTTCACCTGACGGAAATCCAGAGCCGGACAACCGGCAGAGAGCGGATCGTAACGGCGAATCAACCCGTCCAGCGCCGGTGCCTGCAGCTCACTTTCAATAGGCAGGTAAAACTCCAGCTCAACCTGCTTTTCCTTCGGTAACAGCAGGTTCAGGGCAACCCCGGTTTCATTAAGGGGCGCAGCAAGCACCTCTTCCAGCCAGCGGCTAACCACGGGCCCCCACTCGCTGCCAAAACCGTTAGTAAGTAGCTGGCTCTCTGTCTTCTCCTGGTCCACAGGCTGAGTAAAATCTACCTCTTCAAACAGGCTATGCAGAAACGTACCCGGTGAAGCGCCACGCGGGAAAGTATGCGGAGTAAGTGACGGCTCACTTTGCTCCGGCGCTTCCCCCACGGCATCCACGTCAAGACGCGGAACCAGATCCAGCACCCGGCTGCTGCCGTGCTGCTGCAGCCCGGAGTAGCTGGTAACGCGCCAGTTATCGGCGATTCTTCGTTTAAGCTGCCGGGCGGCAAGTTCAGGTAAAGCGCTGGCGGCGGGCTGCCAGGGGGAATCTTCTCCCGCTGGCAATATTTCAACATCAATCGCTTCGCTCTTCAGGCTATCCATAGCCTGACGCAGCCCTTCGGCATCAAGTGCTTCCCCTTTTTGCAGCAGGTAGCCCAGCGCGCTGAGATGCAGGTCGCTGCTGCCTTTTTTGGCCCGTGAGCCACGGAATAGCGGTGCAACACCCAGGCTGCAGTGCCAGATGGAGCGGGTCAACGCGACGTACAACAGTCGGAGATCTTCTGCCAGGCGCTCTTCTTCGGCAAGCCCAAGGCTTTCCGCATCGTTGCTTAAATCCAGCAGGGAGGTAAAAGTGGTGCGGTCGTGATACAGGCCGCTGCTCTGCGGGCGGTAATTAGCCACAAACGGCAGCCAGACCAACGGGTATTCCAGCCCTTTGGATTTGTGGATGGTCACCACCTGCACCAGATGTTTATCGCTTTCCAGCCGCAGCTGCTGGCTGGAGGCGTTGCTGTCCGGCTCGGCAATGCGCTGCGACAGCCAGCGCACCAGCGCATGCTCGCTCTCCATCTCCGCAGAGGCCTCCTGCAGAAGCTCGCTGATATGCAGAATGTCCGTCAGCCGGCGCTCTCCTCCGGGCGTGGCAAGCAGGTTTTCAGCAATCTTTCTTGCACCGATCAGGGCTCTTAGCATCGGCATGACGCCGCGCTTCAGCCACTGCTCGCGGTAGCCGAAAAACTCTTCAACCAGGTTATCCCAGGCCAGTTCGTCTTTGTTCAGCGACTCGATGGCTGACGCATCAAGCCCCAGCATGCTGGTAGCAATGGCGCTGCGCATGGCGGTTTCGATTTCCGGCGTCAGCACCGCCTGCAGCACCCACAGAAGCTCGCGCGCTTCCACGGTGGCAAACACCGAATCGCGGTTCGAGAGATAGACCGAAGGAATATTGAGGGCACCGAGCGCATCACGCACAATCGCCGCTTCACCCCGGCTACGCACCAGAATCGTCATATCCGATGCCCTGAGCGGGCGAGACTCATCCCCTTTCCAAAGCAGCGCCTCACCGCGCTGCCCGGCGGTAAGCCAGTCTCTTATCTGCCGGGCGCACTGCGTTGCCATAGCTTGTTGGTAATCACTTACCCCTGTGCCGTCCCCCGGCTGAAGCCACAGCTTCATCGCCGCCTGGCTTTTACCTTTAACGGTGAAACGCAGGCCGCTATTGCGTGCGGCGGACTTGACCGGCAGGAACGGGATCTGGCGGAATAAAAACGGGTTATCAACCTGCTGGAACAGCGTGTTTACGCCATTAATCATCTCAGGAGCCGAGCGCCAGTTAGTGTCCAGGGTGTAGTGGGCGCTCACCTCATGACGAGCTTTCATATAGGTAAAAATATCGGCGCCGCGGAAGGCATAAATCGCCTGCTTCGGGTCACCGATCAGCAGCAGCGCGGTTTCTTGCTGCTTAATATAGAGGCGGCGAAAGATTCGGTACTGCTGCGGGTCGGTATCCTGGAATTCATCGATCATCGCCACAGGAAAGCGCCCGCGAATTGCCGCGGCAAGCGCATCTCCGCCGGGCTGATGCAACGCCTCGTCGAGCCGGCTCAGCATATCGTCAAAGCCCAGTTCGCCGCGGCGGCGTTTCTCCTGCTGCACAATGTAGCGAATCTCCGCCATCGCCCTGGCAATCACAAGGTCACGCAGCGTCAGCGGTTCAGCCAGCAAAGCGTCGATAGCGGTGAATAAACTGTGCCGCGGCACCTCGCCTTTTTTGGTTTTCTCTTCAAGCGTGCTTTGTGCAAATTTAGCCAGCGCGTCAGGGAGCTGATAGCTGGTGGTTTCCAGCTGTGCCCACTGGCCAACAATCTCCAGCCAGTTAGGTAGATGTTTGCTGCTGTAGCTGCGTTTATCCACGCCGGAATCGCCAATCAGGCTGGCCAGCTCGCCCGCAGCCTCGCGCCATTGCGCTTTCACCCCGTCGATCGCGGCGATTATTTTTTCATGGCGAGCCAGCAGCGTTTCGTCATCTGCCGGCGGCTGTTTAAGCTGCGGCTGCTCGCCCTGGAGCCAGCTGTTGATGTCCCGCAGGAGCGCTTCCGGCCCGGACCACTCCTCGCTCATCGCCTGAGCGACCGGTTTTGGCAGCGGATAGCAGTGGCGACGCCAGAAGTCCGCACAGGCGTGGCGGCGCAGCACGGACTCATCCTCAAGAAGCTGCTGTTCAAACAGCATCCCGGACTCAAAAGCATTAAGGCTGAGCATGCGCTGGCAGAAACCGTGGATGGTGAAGATAGCGGCCTCGTCCATTTGCTGTTCGGCTAACAGCAGAGTGCGGGCAGCAAGCTGCTTGTCCACAATCTGGGCAAGCAGCTTTTGTATAAGGGGATTTTTGCTGCGGTTACGAATGCAGGCGATGCGCAGTTCGTGGATATTTGCCCGAATACGGCCACGCAGTTCTTCAGTGGCCGCTTCCGTAAAGGTCACCACCAGCAGCTCTTCTACGCCGAGCGGCCGGGGGAAAGCGTTCTCCTCCCCCAGCCCCAGCAGCAGCCGCAGGTAAAGCGCGGCAATGGTAAACGTTTTACCGGTACCCGCGGAGGCTTCTATCAACCGTTCACCAAACAGCGGCAAACTTAAAGGATCAAGGGGCTGCGCGGTTACATCGGTCATTATTTCTCGCTTACTAGTGGTAACGTCTGCTGCAGACTGCGAGCCCCCTCCCAGGTTTTCCACCCTTTTGGTGCCGCATACTCTGCCTTGCCGTTATGGCTGCCGGAAATTTGTGACAGCACCGCCATCCCCTGGGGAGCTATCACCGCCTGATGGAAGAAATCAGCCAGCTTCTGCGGCGTTAATTTCTTAATTTCGGCTATCACTTTATCACGGGAATCAAACGCCATGTTTCGGCGATCAAAATCTTTGCTCAACTGCGACGCCTCTTCTGCAAGCGTCTGCGGCGCCTGCTGCATCTGGGCAATCATCCCCTGCTGGATTTGGGCAAACTCGGCATCGCTCATGCCGCGCAGCTTTTTCTCAATAACCGGGTAAAACGCCTTAAACCGCTCATACAGATAAGCGGGCTGCTTATCGCTACTTTGCAGCAGGAAACCTATCCCCCACTGGCGGCCAATAGACATCGGGAAAGCAAATACCGCATAGCCCAGCTGTTCCTGGGTTCTCAGCTGATTATAGAACCATGGCTGAATAATTTGCCCCAGCATAGATCCATAGGCCGTGCTGGTGGCTTCGCTGTAGCCTTTTGGTACATAGACCGCTGCCAGCGCGGAGTCCGTACTGCTTCCGGCCTTTTCAAACATCGCCAGATGCTGTTTATCGATAAGCACATCGGCATTACGGCACCACTCATCTCCCTTCGGCGCCAGCTGCGCTTTTACCTTTTCCGCCAGCTGCTTTGTCTGCTCAGGCGACATATTGCCGATGACCATAAACTCAGGCCGCGAATGGGTTCTCAGCCGCTCACGGTAATCAAGCACGTCTTTAAGCGTCAATGCTGGCAGCAGAGCGCGGCGGGTACTGCGCTCAAAGTAAGGCACCTGCGAAACCATCTGCACCGGCGAGATAGCCTGCTCGAAGGCTTTACCTTTTTCCGCCGAGTCCATCATCTGCGCATACCAGGACTTCGCCTGGTCGAGCTGTTCCTGCGTTGGCGTGTAGCTGAAGTAGCCCTTCAGCAGCGCCTCAAACAGCTGCGGCAGACGCTGAGTGTAACCGTTGGCATTGATCATCAACCCGCTATTGGCGTTAGAAGAGAAACCGATCCCCCCGACAGACGCCTGGTTGCTCAGCTCGTCAAGCGCAATGCCCGCCAGATAATCGTTAATGGCAAACAGCACCTGATTCTTCGCGCTGTCCATCACCTGCGGGTTACGCAACACAAGGGTCACGTCCGCTTTGGGTTCATTACCAAAATAGCGGCTCGGCATATACACCACGCGCAGATCCGGCTCATGTATCAGCAGCTCAGGATGCTCGTACTGCTTCTCCGGCTTATAAAGCGTGAAGTCGTCGGGAATGTAAGGATTTAGCTGAGGCAGTTCGAGCTTGATAGCGTCAGCCTTCTGCTGCCAGTCGGCAAAAGTCTGCGCAGGAATTTTGTCGACTTCGTAGGGCGCGTCAACAAAATAGGCCGTTTTATTGTGCGGCTCCTGCGGGCTGATGTACCACACGCGGGCATTTTGCGGCGTCATCATCTCCAGACGCGCTTTAATCGCCTCAGGATCGTACTGGTCGGCAATATTGGCAGCGTCCAGCGTATGGGCTACCGGCACGCGCAGCATGGTGTCCGCCAGCCATTCGATATAGTCCATATCACGAGTGATAGAGGGGTAGCGGAAGTCGAGATCCAGCACGTGCGCCAGCTCGTCAAAATAACGCTTGTCGATGCCTTTGGAGCGAAGCTGATTCAGATAGCTAAATATCGCGGCGACCACCTGGTCACGGTTGGCAAGCCCCTTATCCGTCAGGGACACAGAGATGGCGAAAACGCCGCTATTGCCGGCCACCATCGGATCAGAGTCAGCCCTCACGCTTTCGGCAAGCCCCTGCTTTTGCAGCCAGTCCGACAGTGTATCGTGACTGCGGTTGCCGATCAGGTAGCCAATCAGCTCATCGGTTTTGCTGCGGAATTTATCGCTGTTGTTATCGATGCGGAATTCAACGCGAACCACTTTACGCGGCATTGCCGGCACGTAGTGGATAAAGATGCCTTTTTGCGCATCGGTGACTACCGGCACATTGATAACCGGTTTTTCGATGTTTTTGTCAGGGACGCGGCCATAGGTTTCAGCGGCAATCTTCGCCAGCTCAGGCAGAGGTTTGTTGCTGTAGATAACGGCTTTCATCAGGTTCGCGGAATAGTATTTCCCCCTGAATGCCACCAGCGCATCAAGCAGTTTACTGCCAGGTTTATCGCGAAGGGTTTCCAGGTTGCCGCCGGAAAAGCGAGAGCCAGGGTGAGCGGGGTTTATGGTTTCGGCGCTGACCTGCGCCATACGCATGCCGTCGCGCGCACGGGCCATCGTCAGCTCGGCGTTAACCGCATTACGTTCACGCTCGGCGTATTGCGCCGCAAGGTTAGGCTCGGCAATGGCGTCAGCAAGGCGATCAACGGCGCCATCGAGCGCGTCGTTTTCCACTTCCAGGTAAAAGGCGGTGCGGTAAGTGGCGGTGCTGGCGTTGTGGCTGCCGCCGTGTTTTTTGAGGTACTCAGAGAGGCTATCCGGGTCCGGATATTTTTTGGACCCCATCAGCGTCATATGTTCAAGGAAATGGGCAAGTCCAAGGTGCGCATCAGGATCTTCAAGAGAGCCGACAGGCACGACAAGGGCAGAGAGGGACTTCACCGCTTGCGGATCGGAAACCAGCAGCACGGTCATACCGTTATCTAAACGAATAGCCTGATACTGACGAGGATCTTTTTCACTTTTACGGATGGTGTCCTGAATCGGTTGCCATCCGTTATCTGCCTGACTGAAGGGTGCCCACAGAGCAACAAACAAGAAAAGCGCGGTAAACCAGGTGCTGCATTTAGGCATTCACAAACCTCGTCTTTACTAACTCACTCATCATCAACAACTTTTCTAAACTATCCGTAGAACGCCGTTGTTATACTTCGCCAGCCCTGAGCAAGAAATCGCATCATAATTGAACTCACCGGGCTGTGCAATTTTTATACAACCCTTATTCAGGATTGGTTGAAACGAAAGAGCGGAAGAAGGTAACGCTCGGCCGCTACGATAATCGCCTCGTAATACTCAGCCTCTAGCGTACGGTATAAACGCTGCAGCCAGATATCAGCGCCTTCCCCTTCAACCATGTGGTTCCCTTCCCAGGCTGCCAGCAGCCTGGTACGCGCTTTCTGCTGCGTCTCCTCATCCCATAAAATGGCATTATTTAGCGGGTCATAACAGGTTTTTATCCACGCGCCTCCGCTGTTATGCAGCAGCAGCAGCGGCTGACGCAAGCCTTCTTTATACCCCTCAAGCAGTTGCGACAGATAGCCCATCGCCTGCTCCTGCTCCATCACTGGGAAACGCCACTGTGAATCTTTACGCCCGTACATCCGGCTTTCCCCGCCGCCGCCACTGGCGCAATAGGCCAGATGCTCAATCCACAGCTGCATGCCGTGGGCAACACTCAGCACCGAAGGACGCCAGCGTAGCAGGCCGTCCGCCTGAACATCAGGCAGCCAGCCCGTAACTCTGGTTCCCTCAATCTGGAGATCGACTTCACGGCTCTCCCCTTTCTGGCGCTCAACCAGCACTTTTTCAGCCAGCGAGTGCATTTCGGTAAGCTGGTTTTCCCAGAGAATTTCGCCAAAAGCGCCGTACGGCAGCACGCCTGCCGCACGATAACGCACAAACAGCTGCTCAGGATCTTCGTGCTGAACCAGCGCATTAAGCAAATGCTGGTTTAGCTGAAAACGATCGAGTACGTCGAGGGTAAAAGGTTCCTCATCCGGCAGCTCCGTCTCTTCCAGGCGGAAGTTAATCGCGAGACGCATCTGGAAAAACGCCCTTACCGGATGGCGCCAGAACCGCTGCAGCTGCTCGAGGGTGACTTCATCGCAGACTTCCGCAGCCAGAGGTTGAACAAAGTGAGCATGTGCCTGCCCGTAACCGCTGGCTGCCGGTAACCACTCCTGGGCAAAACTCTGCTGCTCGCCTTCGGCAAGGTAATTGCTGCTGTCAAAAGGTGTGCGGGCATGAAGCGTCACCAGATGCGCCTTCACGTGCTCGCTGCTGTCATCGGCATTGCATTCCGCATCTCCGGGCAGGTAATGGCTGCGGGCAACATAATCCAGCAGCTCCTCCACCAGCACCGACGGATAGCGCCTGCTGTTGTCCTGAATCGAACGACCGATGTAGCTGATATAAAGCCGCTGCTGCGCCGAAATTAACGCCTCCAGGAACAGATAGCGGTCATCGTCACGACGGCTGCGATCGCCGCGCTGTGGATGCTCGCTCATCAGGTCGAAGCCCAGTGGTGCAAGCGTTCGCGGGTAGACGCCGTCGTTCATCCCCAGCAGGCAGACAACCTTAAAGGGAATGGCCCGCATCGGCATCAGGGTACAGAAGTTAACCGGCCCGGCGAGGAACCGCTGGCTGATACGCTCCTGGTCAAGGCGCTGGGCCAGCTCATCGCGCAGCAAAGTTAATGGCACAGGCTGCTGATAGGCGGCATCGGTTCCTTTCTCAATCATCTCCTGCCACTGCTGCTCAATCAGCGCCAGCGCCGCTTCTGTTTCACTGTCCGGCAGGAAAAAGCTGTTCAGCATCTCCCTGCACAGAGGCAGCCATTCTTCCAAAGGACGGTCCTGCGCCAGCAGCAGCCGCCAGCGGTTAAGCTGCATAAGCAGCTCTGCAAGCTGGCCCACCAGCTCGGCGATCAGGCCGCTCGATTCATCGTAAGGGAGGACCGAATCCCACACGCCGGCCTGGCTTTCCATGGCATAGCCCAGCAGCATACGCGTAAGGCCAAATCGCCATGTATGCTGCCCTGTCGCCGGCAGCGCCAGCTCACGAACGTTGTCGTCATCAATGCCCCAGCGTATACCGGACTCATTGACCCACTTACGCAGGTAGCGCAGCCCTTCTTCATCGATAGAGAAACGTGCCGCCAGCGCAGGCACTTCCAGCAGCGCCAGCACATCCTCTGCCGCAAAGCGACTTTCCGGTAGCCCGAGCAGTAAAATAAATGCCTGAAGCGCAGGGTGCGCCTGCCGTGCGCGGCGGTCAGAAATGGCAAATGGCAGCCAGCGTTCATCGCGCGCGCTGCCAAAGACGGCCTGAATAAATGGGCTGTAGCTATCAATATCTGCCACCATCACGATGATATCGCGCGGCGTCAGCTCAGGGTCAGCTTCGAGCATTGCCAGCAGCTGGTCGTGCAGGACCTCAACTTCCCGCTGCGGGCTGTGGCATTCATGGAAGGTCAGTGAGCGATCGGCGGGATCCAACAGGCGTTTACCGTCGCTGCGTTCGTACTCTTTCTCCGTCAGCCCCAGCACCTGTGAGTCTTTCAGCTCCAGCAGGTCGTGCTGCAGTCCGTGCAGCAGATTGTCAGGATCGAGATCGACAAAAACATCAACCTCCTCAAAACGCTCCAGTTCGGAGAGCAGGAAAGAGTAGTCACGCCCAAGCTTGCCCCAGGAGGCCAGCAGCGAGTTCCCTACGTCCTGTTCACCCAGCTCATTAAACAGCGAAGAGGCGCTATCGTTGTCCTTAAACAGCGTCTGCTCCCGGTCAACCCGGTGCAGTCGACGGCGGCGGCTGAGCAAACGGGCAAGAAATGCGGGGTCTTTGATGTCCCCCCAGTAATACCGGCAGGGGTTGGTAAACAGCACGTGGACGTCAATATGCTTTCCCAGCGCCTGCAGGGCCTGCAGGTAAACCGGCGGCAAAGCGGAAATTCCGCAAATAAAGACGCGAGACGGCAGCCCCTGGGGGCAACTATCGCTCTTTTCAAGCGCGCTAATGAAACGCTGATAGAGGTTGGCACGGTGCCATTCAGGCTGCCCTAGCTGAGCCGTATAGCGTACCAGCTCTGCCCACAGCGGAGCCTGCCAGGTCTGAGACTCTCCCGCGCCGTCGACAAGCTCACCCTTTTCCCAGCGGCTTAGCCAGCCGGGGCGATAGACAAGGTACTGGTCATAGAGGTCCGCAATGCGGGAAGAGAGCTGGAACAGCTTGCGGCTGCTGTCATCTTCCCGCAGATAGTGACTGAGCAGGGTAAATTCCGGTTTATCCAGCATGTTCGGGATAAGCGTCATCAGTTTCCAGCTCATGCTCTGCTTATTGAAGGCGCTCTCCTTTGGAATGTCCGGCAGCACCCGTACGAACATGTCCCAGATAAAGCTGGCGGGCAGCGGGAATTCAATATTTGCCGCGATGCCAAACTTTTGCGCCAGCGTCATTTGCAGCCACTGTGCCATCCCGGTGCTTTGTACCAGCACCACCTCCGGCTCAAAAGGATCCGGCAGCGGCTGGCGCTCCACGATGAACTCCATGATAGCTTCCAGCACATCGAGGCGGTTGGAATGGTAAACACGTAACATGAAATCGCTACTCCTGACGTTGTTCTGACCGCGGGCAATCCAGCCTCAAAAGCTGTGCGCTTCGGCCCTCTGGGCTTGTTACTGTAACGTCGATGCTGACACATCCCAGGGAAGATGTCTGCTGTTGACGAACATTCCATAATTCCGACGGCGCTGGAACACCCGGCTCGGTTTGCTCACGCGCTACACGCCAGAGCTGCCTCAGTTGCCATTGGCTGACAAATCCCTGCTGCAATACCCGGTGGTAGCCCATCAATGCGGTGACAACCATCGCAAACAGCGCCAGCGCGAACAAGACCTCGGGAAGGCTAAAACCGCTTTGCGGCGGAGCTAACGAGGGAGAGTGCATAAGGCGTCATCAAGTAAAGGGCAAAAGTCGAGCCAGCCCTGTGCAGCCGCCGCCAGCTTACCACCCCGAAGTACGCCCCAGCGCCATAGCGTAAGCGGAAATCTCTCTCCGCTGGCGTCACCAAAAGCGGCAAGCAGGGCTTCCCCTTTGTCGGTTTGATGAAGACAGGCATGCCAGACAAAGCGTGGATCGTGCTGACACTGCCACTCCTTTTGCGGCCGCCAGCTTTGCTTTTCTCCCCACGCCAGAGCTGACCGGGCGGCAACATGATTTTTAATAGACTGAATTTCGGCTGCAACCTCAAAGCGCTGAGCGCCAAGCTGTCGCGAGAGCCCTTGCAGCATCAGGGAGCCTAAGGCAAACAGCATCAAAACCATGAATAGTGAGCTGCTCCCTTTCTCACGCTTCCCGCTCACAGGTTTTCCCCCCTGACAACGTACCTCACCTCAACAGAGCGGCCACTCTGCTTCACACTTGATACCAGCTCGATGAAAAATAGGGGCCTGCCGGTTTTGCGATTTTGACGAAGCACGGAAAAATGCTGCACCGTCGACTGCGACGGGTCAGACATTCTCTCCCAGCCGCTGCCCTCACAATTCTCTACGCCTTTTTGGGTTTCCAGGCTGCCGTGACGCAGCCGATAGCCAGTCTGCTCGCTTTGGCTATCCGCCGGGGTATCCCATCGGCCATTGTTGTTAGCATCCCATTGCACTACCACGCAGCTTCCCTGGTTCATTATCTTCACGCCCTCCCCCCGGCACTGGCCCCGACAATAGCCCGCGCGCTGCAAATTTTTTCCTATAGCAAACGCCATTTGCCACAGCGCCTCCTGCTGCGAGACATCGCTGCCCTGCCGCATCACCGCCAGCTGCAAAGCCGGGAAAAGGCGCGAAGTCCCCAGGAGCAGCACGCTGCTCAGGGCCATCGCAATAAGCATTTCCAGGAGCGTAAACCCTCGCTGAGCGCTCAGCATGGCTTCCCTCCGGACATTTCGCACAGGCGAACGCGCCCCCAGACGGAGAGCGTCACCTTCCAGCGCCCGGCCGGGCTTTTCAAAATAATATGGCCGGGCCAGGCGGTGTCGCGAACGCCGTAAAACCCCAGACCCGCGGTCATCTCTTCCAGAGCGATATCGCCAAACTCTGGCATAAACGCCAGCCGCCGCTCTGCTGAACAGCTTTCCGGCGCCGCCCTGCTTGTCAGACACCAGCTTTTCCCGCTCTGGCGCAGCGTCAAAAGATGAGTCTGATTATTCCAGTTAGCCTCATTTCTGAGACGAGAGAGGAAGTGAGTCAGCTGCTGGGTCGTCTGCCAAAGCTGCACTTTCTGCCGCCACAGGTGCCAGCCATGAAGGCCGCCAGCGCTGAGCGAGGCCACGATGGCTATCACCACCATCAGCTCAATAAGGCTAAAACCGCGTTGATTCATGTTCATGTGCGAAAGTGTGGCAGCGGCGTTCAAAACCACCAGAGTGAAAGCGCAAAGATGCGGCAAATGCTGAAGGATATTTGAGGAGTTACAGCGATTTTCATGGCCGCTGGAATCAGTGCCGTAAAAGAGAAATTGGGGTAAAAAAAACCGACGCACAAAGGCGTCGGCTCTGTCACGCTGTCGGCAAGTTAGATAGCCACAGGCGCTTTGATCGCCGGATGCGGATCGTAGCCTTCAATCTCGAAGTCTTCAAAGCGGTAATCAAACAGCGACTCAGGTTTGCGCTTGATAACCAGCTTAGGCAACGCACGCGGCTCACGGGTGAGCTGCAGACGAGTCTGTTCAAGGTGGTTGCTGTAAAGGTGCGTGTCGCCACCGGTCCAGACGAAGTCACCCACTTCCAGGTCACACTGCTGCGCCATCATATGCACCAGCAGCGCGTAGCTGGCGATGTTGAACGGCAGCCCAAGGAAGATATCGCAGGAGCGCTGGTAAAGCTGACAGGAGAGCTTGCCGTCGGCCACGTAGAACTGGAAGAAAGCGTGGCAAGGCGCCAGCGCCATCTTGTCCAGCTCACCCACGTTCCATGCAGAGACGATGATGCGCCGGGAATCCGGGTCGTTTTTCAGCTGGTTCAGCACGGTGGTCAGCTGGTCGATATAGCGTCCGTCAGGCGCTGCCCATGAGCGCCACTGCTTGCCGTAAACCGGACCGAGATCGCCGTTTTCATCCGCCCATTCGTCCCAAATCGTCACCTTGTTTTCTTTCAGGTAGGCGATATTGGTATCCCCGTTAAGGAACCACAGCAGCTCATGAATAATCGAACGCAGGTGACATTTTTTGGTGGTAACCAGCGGGAAACCTTCCTGCAGGTTAAAGCGCATTTGATGCCCAAAAATAGACAACGTGCCGGTACCGGTACGGTCCGCTTTCGGCGTGCCCTCTTCGAGCACTTTTTTCATCAAATCAAGATACTGTTTCATGTCACCTCACGAAGGTTGCTGCTGTGGACGGCGGCGATAAGCCCAAACCATCATAATGATACCGGCAACAATCATCGGAATCGACAGGATCTGCCCCATGCTGATGTACTGCACCCAGGTGCCGGTGAACTGCGCATCCGGCTGGCGGAAGAATTCCACGATGATGCGGAACGCGCCGTAGCCAATCAGGAACAGGCCAGACACCGACCCCATCGGGCGAGGTTTGCGAATAAACAGGTTCAGGATGATGAACAGCACAACCCCTTCCAGCGCCAGCTCATAAAGCTGCGACGGGTGGCGTGGCAGCACGCCGTAGGTGTTGAACAGCGATTGCCATTCCGGGTGCGTCGCCAGCAGGCCAACGTCTTCGCTACGGGAGCCAGGGAACAGCATGGCGAAGCGGAAGTTCGGATCAACGCGGCCCCAGAGTTCGCCGTTGATGAAGTTGCCGAGGCGGCCAGCGCCAAGGCCAAACGGGATCAGCGGGGCAATAAAGTCAGAGACCTGGAAGAAGGTGCGTTTGGTGCGGCGCGCGAACCAGATCATGACGCAGATAACGCCGATAAGCCCGCCGTGGAAGGACATGCCGCCGTCCCAGACTTTAAACAGGTACAGCGGATCGGCCAGGAAGACCGGCAGGTTGTAGAAGAAGACATAACCCAGACGCCCGCCCAGGAACACGCCCAGGAATCCGGCATACAGCAGGTTTTCTACTTCATTTTTGGTCCAGCCACTGCCAGGACGGCTGGCGCGGCGCCCGGCAAGCCACATGGCAAACACGAACCCCACCAGATACATGAGTCCGTACCAGTGGAGGGAAACCGGCCCGATGGAGAAGAGCACCGGGTCAAATTCAGGGAAACGCAGATAGCCACTATTCATCTGTCACCACAAGCTATTGTTACCCCACCCAAAAATAAAAGGTGGGTGGCAAGTACGCACCGCTATCGATGCGCTCCGAAAGCAGCGGATCATAGCACAAACGGCCTGGGTGATTGATTATGGAAGTTGTAAAAGATGTGTAATGTCCCGGGGATGCCGGGACATTGTGAGGAAGTTAGCGTCCGCCTCGGATCAGGCCGCCCATGCCACGCCGCTCCATAAAGGCCGCCACCTGGTGGCGAACTTCGGTGGCCATCTGCGCTTCCAGGCTACGCTGGGCAAGGGTTTCAGCCTCTTCAAGCTGGATGTGGCGCAGCAGATATTTAATACGCGCCACAGAGCGGCCGTTCATCGAAAGATGGCGGTACCCCATCCCCACAAGAATCGCGACGCACATCGGGTCACCGGCCATCTCACCGCACAGGCACAGGTCAATGTTATAGCGCTCCGCCTCGCGGGCAATCAGGTTGAGCGTGCGCAACATTGCCGGATGCAGGCTGTCGTAGAGGCTGGCAACCCGGGTATTGTTACGATCGACAGCCAGCAGGTACTGAGTGAGGTCGTTCGTCCCCACCGAGATAAAATCAATGCGCCCGGCCAGATGCCCCAGCATGAACACCATCGAAGGCACCTCAACCATCACGCCAAGCCTTAACCTGGGCAGCGGATAACCTAATTCCTCTTCCACCTCTCGCCCGGCGCGGTCGATCAGTCTACGGGCATCGTCGATCTCATCGATGCTGGTGATCATCGGCAGCAGGATACTGAGGTTCCCCGTCGCCACATTCGCCCGCAGCATGGCGCGAACCTGGATCAGGAAGATCTCCGGCTGGTCCAGCGTGATACGGATGCCGCGCCAGCCAAGACAAGGGTTCTCTTCGCTGATGGGCATATAGGGCAGCTGTTTATCGGCTCCCACATCCAGCGTACGCAGCGTCACGGGCTTGTCGTTAAACATCTGCAGCATGCCCTGATATTGCGCCACCTGCTCCTCTTCTGACGGGAAGCCGCTCTGCAGCATAAACGGGATTTCGGTGCGGTAGAGGCCGATACCGTCGATGCGGCTGCCAAGCTGCTCTTCATGTTCAGGGCTAAGCCCCGCATTCAGCATCACCTGGACCCGCTCCCCGCTTTTTAAGGCGGCGGGCTGCTCAACGTCGTCTTCAGCCAGCCGGCTGAGTTCGTTCTCTTCGCTGACCAGCCGCTGGTATTCCTGCAGCAGCACCGGCTCAGGATCGACAAGCAATTCGCCGCGATAGCCGTCCACCACCAGCATGCGGCGGTGGAGCACTGAAGGCTGGATATCCGCCCCCATCACGGTTGGGATGCCGAGCGCCCGCACCATGATGGCTGCATGGGAGTTTGCCGCTCCGTCGCGCACGACTACGCCCGCAAGGCGTTTCTGCGGCAGCTCGGCAAGGGTGGTGGCAGAAAGCTCATCAGCCACCAGAACAAAGCGCTCGGGCCAGGTATTCGGGCTCTGAATTGTGTCATCGAGATGGAACAGCAGGCGCTGCCCCAGCGTTTTGAGGTCTCCCGCCCGCTCTTTCAGGTAGCTGTCTGAAAGGCTGGCAAACTGTTCGGCAAACTTCTCCACAACCGTTTTTACCGCCCATTCCGCCACGAGGCCTTTATCCACCTCGGCAAAAAGCTCACGGCGGAGGCGCGCGTCGGTTAACAGGTGCGAGTAAAGATCGAAGATAGCCGCGGTCTCTTTCTGAGCACCGGCGGCAAAACGCTTGCTGTAGCGGCGAAACTCCCCGGAAGCCTCTTCCAGCGCGGCGGTCAGACGCTCACGCTCAAGCGCCGTATCCAGCGTCGAGGCTTCAAAAACCTGCTCCATCAGCGGGACGGTGGTGTCCATCCAGCCTTCAGCGATGGCAACGCCTGGAGAGGCGGGCAGCGCGCGAATGCGGGTCTGACGATACTGCCCGAACAGCGCCGCTAGCTGAGACTGGGATAAAATTCCGGCCATCTGCGTCGCCAGCGTGACGAGGAAAGACTCTTCGCTTTCATCGTACTGGCGATGTTCGCGCTGCTGGACAACCAGGACCCCCAGCAGCTGACGCCGCTGAATAATTGGCACGCCGAGGAACGCGCGGAAGCGCTCCTCTTTAACGGCAGGAACATATTTAAAACTGGGGTGCTTTTGCGCGTCGGCAAGGTTAATCGGCTCCGCGAGCCGCCCGACCAGGCCCACAATACCTTCATCAAAGGCAAGCGTGACGGTACGACCGCGCGGTTTTTTTAACCCGCGCGTCGCCATAAGGTAAAAGCAGCGGCGCTCATGATCGGCGAGATAAACCGAGCAAACCTCGGTGTCCATCGCAAGGCAGATATCCGTCACCAGGATATCCAGCGCCTCATTGAGGCGCGGGGCGCTGGCGACCTTTTCGACTATTTCTCGCAGACGGGTGAGCATTTTTCGCGTGACTTAACCTCTTTTACGTCGCCAGGCCGGCGAGTTATTGCGTGGTGGCGTAACTTCCTGCAGCGGCATAACCACGCTGGCAAACTCTTTCATTACCCGGCGATAAACATCGCGCTTGAATGAAACAACCTGACGAACCGGATACCAATAACTGACCCAGCGCCAGCCATCAAACTCCGGCGTGCTGCTGGTTTGCATATTGATCTCACCGTCGCTGCTCAGCAACTGCAAAAGAAACCATTTTTGTTTTTGGCCGATACAAACCGGCTTTGTGTCCCAACGCACCAAACGTTTAGGTAATTTGTAACGCAACCAGTTACGGGTCGAGGCAAGAATGCGAACGTCTTTTCTTTGCAAGCCGACTTCTTCGAAAAGCTCCCGGTACATTGCCTGTTCAGCGGATTCGCCAGGATTAATGCCCCCCTGAGGAAATTGCCAGGAATGTTGGCCGAAGCGTCGCGCCCACATCACCTGTCCCTGCCGATTACATATTACGATCCCAACGTTGGGGCGGTAGCCATCATCATCGATCACCGGACTACCTCAAAACAAACTTAGATTGCATCGATTGTTTCATACAAGTGTCAGGCGGTAAACCACTCTCTGGGCGGTGCCTGTATGGAATAACATTTGAATAACTCACAAAAGAGACCCGGGTTATAAACAGGGACGGTCAAAACCGGCCGTTTTATTCACTTTTTCTGTGGATATAACTGTGAAGAACTACCGAATACCATCGGGACAACTCGGGACAAGTAAAATCAGGAGCAATCCGAACGACTCTTAAAGTGCTTATATTTCATAATCATACCGCCATAAAAATGACACGCAGCGTTCATAATGTGACGATCGTCACATACGAGGATCGCCAACTGATGAAAGATCGAGCAATGACGTTTTTATCCACAGATTGTGCAAACAAGTTAGGCACAAATCGGTGAAAAATTGGTTTTTAGCGCCTCGTCAAGGCTGTAAATGGAACCAGTAGTCGGCCTTTTTCCCAGTTATCCCACTTTTCTGTGGATAACATGGTGTAAGATCCTGTTCATTGTCAGTGACCAGATTTGGAAAAGCTTTTTTCAGGTCGGCAGGGCGAAACGGCAGGCTTAAAAAAATCATTATAAATCAGAATATTGTTAATCTTATCCTCAGACGGCTAAACTAAACGTTCGCTGTGAACAAAGTGCGTTCATTTTTTAACCAAAAAACATCAACGAGTTATGCAACCGATACGTCCCCTGATTACGCCCCCAACCTCAGAAGAAGAACTGCTTCAGCAGGCCCGGCGGGTTGCCGGTTATACCCTGGGAGAGCTGTCGGCCTGCGCCGGTCTACAAACGCCCAAAGACCTGAAAAGAGATAAGGGCTGGATTGGCGTTTTACTGGAGCTGTGGCTGGGCGCCAGCGCTGGCAGCAAACCCGAGCAGGACTTCGCTAATCTCGGTATCGAGCTTAAAACGATCCCGGTTGATAGCCTCGGCCGCCCGCTGGAAACCACCTTCGTCTGCGTTGCCCCTTTAACCGGCAACAGCGGCGTTGTCTGGGAAACCAGCCACGTGCGGCATAAGCTCAAGCGCGTACTGTGGATCCCCGTCGAAGGCGAAAGGCAGATTCCGCTGGCCGAACGGCACGTTGGCTCTCCGTTGCTCTGGAGCCCCTCGGAAGAGGAAGAGCGCCAGCTACGCCTGGACTGGGAAGAACTGATGGATTTGATCGTGCTGGGACAGGTCGAGCGCATTACCGCCCGCCACGGCGAGGTGCTACAGCTGCGGCCAAAAGCCGCCAACAGTCGTGCGCTGACTGAGGCTATCGGCGCCGACGGGTCGCCGGTTCTCACTCTGCCACGCGGCTTTTATCTAAAGAAAAACTTCACCGCAGCGCTGCTCGCACGGCACTTCACGCTTTAATCACCGCTGAAGGGGGAATGAATCCAGGTTTCTGTCAGCAGAGGCCGGATAATGTTACATTTGAGTCGTCCTATTAAGAATTTGCTGCTTTCCTTCCCCAGCTCGTCAGGTTATTACTAGACTTATTAACGGGATCCCTTCCTGACGAGGAACATAACGATGACAAAATGGGCAGTAGCAATCTCCGCTATTGGTCTTGCCTTTGCCGTATCAGGCTGCAGCAGTGACTATGTAATGGCGACAAAAGATGGACGAATGATTTTGACCGAAGGTAAACCTAAGGTTGATGAAGATACCGGCCTGGTGAGTTACCGCGACCAGCAGGGCAACGAGCTGCAGATCAACCGCAACGACATCTCTCAGATTATCGAACGCTAATCCCCCGGGTCAGCCCGTCGGCTGGCCTGATGACTTTTCTTGCTTCCCCTCTTTCGCTTTTTCTCCGCCTCTGCCATGTTTATAGACCTTTTGTCGGGTAACGATGCCTGACGCAGTCAAAAGAACACAGGAAGCCGGCTATGCACTATCACCGTATCCCCCACAGTTCACTTGAAATCAGCACGCTGGGGCTGGGAACCATGACTTTTGGTGAGCAAAACAGCGAAGCCGATGCTCACCAGCAGCTTGATTATGCCGTCAGTCAGGGTGTTAACCTGATTGACGTCGCGGAGATGTACCCGGTGCCACCGCGCCCGGAAACCCAGGGCTTAACGGAGAGTTATGTAGGCAACTGGCTCAAAGCACGCGGCAACCGCGAGAAACTAGTCATCGCGTCTAAGGTCAGCGGCCCGGCCCGTAATAACGACGCCGGCATCCGCCCTAACCAGATCCTCGACAGGAAAAACATCCGTGAAGCGCTGGACGCCAGCCTCAAGCGTCTGCAAACCGATTATCTCGATCTCTATCAGGTGCACTGGCCGCAGCGTCAGACCAACATGTTTGGCAAGCTCGGCTACACCTGGAATGACACGACTTCGCTGCCGGTAACGCTGCTGGAAACGCTTGAAGCCCTGGCCGAATGCCAGCGAGCCGGGAAGATCCGCTACATCGGCGTCTCAAACGAAACGGCCTGGGGCGTCATGCGCTACCTGCAGCTCGCAGAAAGACACGACCTGCCGCGTATCGTGACCATTCAAAACCCGTACAGCCTGTTAAACCGCAGCTTTGAAGTGGGCCTGTCTGAGGTCAGCCAGCACGAGGGCGTTGAGCTGCTCGCGTATTCCTGCCTCGCCTTTGGCGTACTGTCAGGCAAGTACCTGAACGGGGCCAAACCGGCGGGGGCTCGCAACACGCTCTTTAGCCGCTTCACCCGCTACAGCAGCGAGCAGTCACAGAAAGCCGTTGCGGCCTACGTCGAGATAGCTAAACGCCATAATCTTGACCCATCGCAGATGGCGCTGGCCTTCGTTCGCCGTCAGCCATTTGTCGCCAGCACGCTGCTCGGCGCCACCACAATGGAACAGCTGAAGACCAACCTTGAAAGCCTCAATCTGACGTTAAGCGAAGAGGTCATTGAGGAGATTGAAGCGGCGCATCGGATCTATACCTATCCTGCCCCGTAAAAAATTAAGGCCCTCTTTGAGGGCCTTGAGACTGCTGACAAAGTTCATTGACCTTAAAAGGCCCCCACTGTGGTCTAATAAAAACAATGAATTATCTTCTCTGGTTTGCCCCAAACAGTCGAAAACCACGTTTTTCGACTGTTTGTCATCAATCTGAAGGCCCTCTTTGAGGGCCTTTTCACTATTTCTGCTTGATTTGCCACAGCCACAGCGCGCTAATCGCCAGCGCAAACACCGCGCCAAAACCCACGCCAATTCCAACGATGGAAGCGCCGGTTTTCACCGCCAGCGAGAACAGGCCAAGCATCAAAAGCATGGCGGTATTTTCGCCCAGATTTTGCACTGCAATCGCGTTGCCTGCGCCCACGGTGTGCTTGCCGCGTTCCTGCAGCAGCGCGTTAAGCGGCACCACGAAGAAACCGCCTAACAGGCCTATCAGCACCAGCAAAGCATAGGAAGGCAGCAGTGAATGCTGGAGCGCAAATATCAGCACTCCGACGCCAATTAAAATACCTGCTGGCATACAGCGAGCGACCGTTTCCAGCGTCACCAGCTTAGCCGCGGCCCCGGCGCCCACCACAATCCCGACCGCCACCATCGCATTCAGATAGGTAGGCGTCGCGTTATCCGTAATCCCCAAAGCAACCGGCACCCACAGCACCAGCAGGAAACGCAGCGTAACGCCCGCGCCCCAGAACAAGCTGGTGCCGACCAAAGAGAAGCGCGTTTCCCCGCTTCGCCACAGGCTACGGCAGGCGGAAAAGAAACTGTGCGTCATCGGCTTAAAGCGCCATGACTGGCCGGGACGTGCAGCGGCAAGTTTAGGGATAAATATGTTGGCAATAACCGCCCCGCCGTAGACCAGAGCACAGACCACCAGCGCTACCGTCAGGTTCCAGTCCGCGAGCACCCCACCCGCTACCGAGCCAAGCAGGATCGCCGCAATGGTGGAGGATTCCATCAAGCCATTGGCCTTCACCAGCCGGTCGCCGGTGGTGAGCTCGCCGAGAATGCCATATTTAGCGGGGGAATAAGCTGCTGCGCCAATCCCCACAAGGGTATAGCCGACAAAGGGATTCAGCCCCAGCGCAATCACCGCCGCACCGACGAGCTTCATGCTGTTTGCCAGCATCATTACCCGTCCTTTGGCAAAGCTGTCGGCCACCTGCCCCACAAACGGTGCAAACAGGATGTAGGCACCGACAAACACCATCTGCAGTACCGGCTGACTCCAGTCCGGGTAAAACTGCTGCTTGAGCACCGCAAGCGTCGCGAACAGCAGCGCATTGTCGCCAAAGGCTGATAAAAACTGCGCAGCGGTCACCGCCATCATGCCCCGTGACCACAAAGAACCGCTATTGCCAGCCTGTTCAGCCATTAGCCTTCTCCGCTTCATCAACCTGCGCTTTGAGGGTGACAAAATCTGGTTTTCCGCTGCCCAGTACCGGCAGCTGTTTGAGGAAGCGAATATCGCGAGGTACCGCAAGCTCCGGCACGCCGTGCTCGCGCGCATAGTGGAGAAGTTTCTCGCGGTTAAGATCGCTATCGGTTGTAAATAGCACCAGCGCTTCACCTTTAGCCGCATCGTGCTTCACCACCGTGGCATGCAGCTTGTCAGGAGAAATACCGATCGCCATCTGCTCAACCATCTCAAGCGACACCATCTCCCCGGCAATTTTGGCAAAGCGCTTTGCGCGCCCCTGAATCACGCAATAGCCCTGCTCGTCGAAGGTGACAATGTCGCCGGTGTCGTACCAGCCAGGCTCCATCTCGCCAAGACCATTTTCAGCCTCTGGCCGCTCCAGCACGCCCGGGTTTTCAACACGCAGATAGCCATTCATGATGTTTGGTCCTTTGAGCTGCAGTCTTCCGCCCTGCTCAATGCCAGGCACCGCCAGCAGGCGAGCGTCCATTGCCGGGAGAATTCGTCCCACCGTCCCCGGCTTAGCCGCCATCGGCACGTTGATAGACACGACTGGCGCACACTCGGTGACGCCGTAGCCTTCAAGAATGCGCAGGCCAAACTTGTCCTGCCACAGCTGTCTGGTGCTTTCCTGCAGTTTTTCTGCGCCGGCTACGACATAGCGCAGGCGGAAGAAATCATAAGGATTGGCAAAACGGGCGTAGTGACCGAGGAATGTCGAAGTGCCAAACACCACCGTGCAGTTGCGGTCGTAGATAAGCTCAGGCACCACGCGGTAGTGCAGCGGGCTTGGGTAAAGAAACACTTCCGCACCGGTCAGCAGCGGCGTAAACAGGCCGACCGTCAGGCCAAAAGAGTGGAATAGCGGCAGCGCGGACATAAAGCGGTCATCGGCGGTAAAATCCGCGATGGTACGAATCTGCTCGACGTTGGCCAGCAGGCTTTTATGGCTGTGCACCACCCCTTTTGGATTACCCTCCGAGCCGGAGGTAAACAGCACCATCGCCGCATCTTCCGGCTGCTGCTTCACCTGCGCCAGACGCGGGGCGAGCAGATGGGCAAAGATCCACGCTTTGTCCTTGGTCGTCACCGTAGACTTTAAATCTTCCAGATAGACCCAGCGTACCTGCGTCAGCTGTTCCGGCAGGTGCCAAAGTTTGCCCTTTTCCAGGAACTGGCGTGAGGTAAAGATGGTTTTGATTTGCGCTGCGGTAATGGCGCTGGTCAGCCCTTTTACGCCCGCCGTGTAATTCATCATTGCCGGAATTCGGCCGCGTGAGGACGCGCCAAATATCACCGCCGCGCTGATAGCCGCATTCGGCAGCATCAAACCGATGGTTTCGCCCTGCTGGCTGTATTTATCGAGAATACGGCCTACAAACAGCGTTTTTTTCAGCAGAGAGCTGTAAGTATCTGGCTTGAAGTTAATGTCTTCAATACAGTTTTTACGCGAACCGTAGCGATCTTTCGCCGCCAGCAGAGCCTCAAAGAGCGTCTCACGCGGGCGCACCGCCATTCGCGCTTCCATCATGATTTGATGCAGCATCTCGCCGGCCATTTTGCGCCGATCCCTTGCTCGCGGCGCTTCCGGCATAGCAATGGAAGTCGGCGGTAACAGACGCAGGGTAATGCGCGGGAAAGCCCGACGTTTTACCAGCCTCTTCAGGCGACTAAAGAAGGTCAGCTCCGCCCCGTCTATCCGTAAAGGCACAACCGTTGCCTGCGCTTTGGCCGCCACAAACCCGGCACCGTCGTAGATTTTCATCAATGAGCCGGTCACGCTAATGCGGCCTTCCGGGAAAATTACCACCGGACGGCCCTGCTCCACCAGACGCACTAGATGCTTGATCGACATCGGCTTTGTGGGATCCAGGGGAACAAAATCAATCAGCGGCTTGAGCCAGCGCATAAACCACTGCTGGCTGATAGAGGAGTAGACGGCAAATACCGGGCGTACCGGCAGAAAAAGCGCGACAAGGATCCCGTCAAGGAAAGAGACGTGGTTCGGAACAATAAGCACCCGCTGTAAATGAAGAACCTGCGGATCGCCGGAAAGGGTGACCCGGAACAGAATGCGGAATAGCGCGCGGAAAAAAGCAAAAAGCATAGCGACTCTCTTTGTCGTCTGTCGGCAAGCATTAAGTGTAGAGTCGAAGAGTACACCAGTTGCGTTAAGCGCGGGAGGGGGCTCAAAAAATGGCAAAAAAAAAACCTGCGCATCTGCGCAGGTTGGTGCAAAAGAATTGTACTCAGCAGAGTACCAGGAATTCTCACCAATCAATACCTCTGGGATCTGAATTGTCTCGTGCCGCGCGCAGTGAAGCCAGCGGCAAAAAGCAAAGGAATGAGCCCAAGTGCAACCAGGTGTTTAAATTATCGATTCTTGTTACAGCGGGCGGGATTCAGGCAAAAAAAAACCTGCGCATCCGCGCAGGTTGGTGTAATTCATAGGATCAGCAATAAGTTGCTGACTTCACCTATCAATACCTCTGGGACTACAAATGTAGCAGCGGCATCTTCATTTTAGCTACGCTGAAATCGCAACAGCGGACTGCAAAATGTAAGCAAAAATTTGGACAGAAACGTTTAAAAATCCGTAACATGCCTCGCAAAGAGGAATGCCGGCTCGCCAGGTGTAACGGTTACACTTCCTGGCCTTGATTTTGTTGATGTTTACGCTGCATTCGCCGGTTGTTGCCTTGCAGTCATCAGGGATTTCCGTAACACTAAACGCTGTGTAAACGATTACCCCTCGAAGGAAGGTCTTTCATGGCAACAATTAAGGATGTGGCTCGGCTTGCTGGTGTCTCTGTCGCCACGGTCTCCCGCGTAATCAACCACTCCCCAAAAGCCAGCGAGGCCTCAAAGCAGGCGGTGAACGACGCTATGGAAGCGCTCAATTATCACCCGAACGCCAACGCGCGGGCGCTTGCACAGCAGGCAACGGAAACCATCGGGCTGATCGTGGGCGACGTTTCCGATCCCTTCTTCGGCGCAATGGTGAAAGCCGTGGAACAGGTTGCCTACCGCACCGGTAACTTCCTGCTCATCGGCAACGGCTACCACAGCGAGCAAAAAGAGCGCCAGGCAATCGAACAGCTTATTCGCCACCGCAGCGCGGCGCTGGTGGTCCACGCCAAGAAACTCCCGGACGAAGAGCTGATCTCCCTGATGAAACAGATCCCCGGCATGGTGCTTATCAACCGCATCGTCCCCGGATTTGAGCAGCGCTGCGTTGCCCTCGATGACCGCTACGGAGCCTGGCTTGCCACCCGCCATTTAATTCAGCAGGGCCATACCCGCATCGGCTATATCTGCTCAAACCACCAGATCTCCGATGCGGAAGACCGCCTGCAGGGCTACTACGACGCTCTGCGTGAACACAATATTCCTGTTAACGAGCGTCTGGTGACCTTTGGCGAGCCCGATGAGAGCGGCGGCGAGCAGGCCCTGACCGAGCTGCTGGGGCGCGGCAAAAATTTTACCGCCGTGGCCTGCTACAACGATTCAATGGCCGCAGGGGCGATGGGCGTGCTGAACGACAACGGGATTGATGTTCCCGGCGAGATTTCGCTGATTGGCTTTGATGACGTGCTGATTTCACGCTACGTGCGCCCTAAACTAACGACGGTACGCTACCCGATTGTCACCATGGCAACTCAGGCGGCCGAACTCGCGCTGGCGCTGGCCGAAAACCTGCCGCTGCCGGAAATTACCCATATGTTCAGCCCGACGCTGGTGCGTCGCCACTCGGTCGTGTCCCCAAACGAAAACAGCTAAAGCGTGATCTGGTACGACAATTTGCAAGGCGAAACGGCAAGGCCGCTTGCGCTTCAAACTCCTGTGATAAACTGCTGGAAAACGCGACAGCGTCCAGATCGGGAAGGAAACAATGGTAACAATGTTAGATGTCTCGTTACGCGCAGGGGTTTCCAAAGCGACCGTATCTCGCGTGTTAAACGGCACCGGACAAGTTAAAGCAAGCACCCGCGAACAGGTGTTTAAGGCCATGGAAGAGCTGGGCTATAAGCCCAATTTTCTGGCTCGTTCGCTTGCTAACCGCAGCAGTAACAGCATCGGGCTGGTTGTCTCCACCTTTGATGGCTTCTATTTTGGCCGCCTTCTGCAGCAGGCTTCACGCCGGACGGAATTCTACGGCAAACAGCTGATCGTCACCGACGGGCACGATACGCCTGAAAAAGAGCTGGAAGCCGTGCAGATGCTGGCGGACAGACACTGCGACGCCATTGTTCTCTACACCCGTTTTATGAGCGAGCGGGCGCTGATGTCGCTGATGAACGCTATCCAGGTGCCGCTGGTAGTGATTAACCGGGATGTTACCCAGGCCCGTGAGCGCTGCGTCTTCTTCGAACAGCAGGATGCCGCCTTCCAGGCAACCGAATACCTGATTCAGCAGGGGCACAGAGAGATAGCCTGCATTACCGTGCCCATCTCCACCCCAACCGGCAAAGCGCGCCTGATGGGCTACCGCCAGGCGCTGCAAAAACACGGAATTGCGTGGGATGAAAACCGGGTAAAGTACGGGGATTCCAGCATGACCGAAGGGCACCATCTGTGCCAGGAGCTGCTGACCAGCGGCGTAACTTTTAGCGCCCTTTTCTCCTGCAACGACGATATGGCGCTCGGCGCCTCTAAAGCGCTGCACCAGGCCGGTATTCGCATTCCCCAGGATATTTCGCTGTTCGGTTTTGACGACGCGCCAAGCGCGCAGTGGCTGGAACCCGCGCTGTCATCCGTCTATCTGCCTATCGACAACATGATTATTACCGCCATCGATCAGGCCATTAAGCTGGCAAGCGGCGAGCCTCTCGAGCCAATCCCGCCGTTTGTGGGTACTCTGGTGCTGAGAGATTCCGTTGCCCCCGGCCCCTGGTTTGGGGCCGGAAGAAAGATCTCAAAGTAGTTCGAGCGCCAGCAGCTCCTGAATCGTCTGGCGACGGCGGATCAGGCGCGCGCTGCCGTTATCAAACAACACTTCCGGCAGCAGCGGGCGGCTATTGTAATTCGACGACATAGAAGCGCCGTATGCGCCGGTATCGTGCAGTACCAGGTAATCACCCGGTTTTACCGGCGGCAGCAGGCGGGTTTCCACTTTGCCGCCTTCCTGCTGGGTAAATACATCTCCGGACTCGCACAGCGGACCTGCAACCACCGTTTCAACCTGCTGGGCTGAAGTGAGGTCGCGGCCATCGCCAGCCAGCGCGGAAATATGGTGATAGCTGCCGTACATAGACGGGCGCATAAGATCGTTGAAACCAGCATCGATCAGTACAAAATGGCGGGATCCCATATCTTTCACCGCGCGAACTTCAGAGACCAGCACGCCAGCTTCCGCTACCAGGAATCGACCCGGCTCGATCTCCAGCTTCACCGGGTGCCCCAAATGAGCCGCGATCTTTTCACGAGCGGCATTCCACAAACCGTAGTAATGACCGGTGTCGATAGTTTCTTCGCCTTCACGGTAAGGAATAGACAGCCCGCCGCCGGCAGAAATAGCCTCAAGATCCTGACCAAAGTCGATCACCTGCTGCACCATCGCGCCGCACACCTGCTCGAGGTGACCATAGTCCACTCCTGACCCGATGTGCATATGAATCCCCACCAGTTGGATGCCGTAGCGCTGCATAGCTTCCAGCGCTTTTGGCATATCGCTCAGCCAGATACCGTGTTTGCTGTTCTCACCGCCGGTATTGGTTTTTTGGCTGTGTCCATGGCCAAAACCTGGGTTAATTCGCAGCCAGACGCGGTGCCCCGGCGATACTTCGCCAAGCTGATGAAGCATATCCACGGACCCGATATTGACCGGGATTTTCTGCTCTGCTACCAGCGCCAGCGTGGCGTTATCGATCACGTCGGCGGTGAAAACAATATCGTCCGCGTTTTCCAGCGGCTTATAGCCTGCAGCCAGCGCACGTTCGATTTCCCCTGCAGACACCGAATCCACCTTCACACCCTGCTCGCGCATCAGCTTTAAGATATGAATATTCGAGCACGCCTTCTGGGCGAAACGAATCACATCAAACTGGCGCAGCTGAGCAATCTGCTGGCGAATAATCTCAGCGTCATACACCCAGACCGGGCAGCCAAATTCGGCGGGCAGGGCCAGCAAGTTTTGCGCATTCAGCGCGGTGGTAGTGTCGTGCAGCGAGCGTGGCATGGTGAACTCCGGATAAAGATCGTTTTCCCTATTACGCCACAGAGATCAGGTGATAAAAAATATCGTTTTCTGGCGAGGCTATTCAAATATGATATGGTTTAGAGAATAACCCTCGCCTTACAGGCGTGAGGATAAATAAGATCTGCGGACAAAAAAACATGCCGGCCATCAACCTGCGCCACATCGAAATCTTTCACGCCGTGATGACGGCGGGCAACCTGACCGAGGCGGCCGGACTGCTGCACACTTCCCAGCCCACGGTCAGCCGGGAGCTGGCACGCTTTGAAAAGCTTATTGGTCTCCAGCTCTTCGAGCGCAGCCGAGGTCGACTTTACCCCACAGTTCAGGGCCTGCGGCTTTTTGAAGAGGTGCAGCGATCCTGGTACGGGCTGGATCGCATCCTTAGCGCGGCGGAAAGCCTGCGGGAGTTCCGCCAGGGTGAGCTCTCCATCGCCTGTCTGCCGGTCTTTTCACAATCTTTTCTGCCGCGCCTGATGCAAACCTTCCTGGCCCGCTACCCGGATCTCAGCATGAATATCGTGCCGCAAGAGTCGCCGCTGCTGGAAGAGTGGCTCTCCGCCCAGCGCCACGACCTCGGGCTGACGGAAAACGTGACTACGCCAGCCGGAACAGAACGGCAGACGCTGCTGACCCTCAACGAAGTTTGCGTGCTGCCTGCCGGGCATGCCTTAGCCGGAAAGGATGAGCTAACGCCACAGGATTTTGCCGGAGAAAATTACATCAGCCTGTCGCGCACCGACAGCTATCGGCAGCTGCTGGACTCGCTGTTTCAGGAGCATGATGTAAAAAGAAGAATGGTGGTGGAAACCCACAGCGCCGCGTCCGTCTGCGCGATGGTGCAGGCCGGCGCCGGGGTCTCTATCGTCAACCCGCTGACCGCGCTCGATTATCACCAGCGGGGCGTGGTCGTGCGCAGATTCAGCGTTGCGGTGCCTTTTACCGTCAGCCTGATCCGGCCTTTACACCGCCCGGCCTCTGCGCTGGTCAGCGCATTCAGCGAGCACCTACAGAGCAGTATGCATCTGTACAGTGACCCGCTAAACGCGCTGCTTAACCGCTAGCTTACTGCTCCGTCAGCGGCTGCTGGTGGCCGGAGCCGTTACTGAAGTTAATCAGGCAGAGTATCAGCCCGATGACCGCCAGCCCGGCTGCGGCAACCGGCACCGCCGTCAGGCCGAAGCCGCGTTCAATCACCGTGCCGCCGACCCAGGCGCCCAGCGCATTGCCTACGTTAAAGGCGGCAATATTGAGCGTGGAGACCAGATTTGGCGCTTCTTTGCCATGCAGCACTACGTTGATTTGCAGCGCAGGCACCGTCGCAAACGCCGCCATCGCCCACAGGAACAGCGTGATTTCCGCAAGCCATGCGCCCTGGCTGGTCCAGCGGAACAGCAGTGAGAAGACCGCAATCAGGCTAAAGCTAAGGATCAGGCTGAACGACACGCGCCAGTCCGCCAGCCGCCCGCCCAGAATATTGCCCACCGTCAGCCCGGCGCCGATCAGGAACAACGTCCAGCTCACCCCTTGTGGCGTAATCCCGGTTATCTGCAACAGCAGCGGCGCGACGTAGCTAAACAGGGCAAACATCGCCGCAGAGAAGAACACGGTCATGCTGAGCGACAGCCAGAGCTTGCCGTGGGCCAGCGCTTTGATTTCGCTTTTCAGATCCGTCGTTTCTTCGTCCTTCTGTGATGGCAGGCTGACCACCAGCGCCAGGAAGGCAATAACCCCGATAATGGCCACGCCCCAGAAGGTAGCCCGCCAGCCGTAAAGCTGCCCGAACCAGGTCCCAATCGGTACGCCAAGCACGTTAGCCAGCGTTAAGCCGGTGAACATCAGCGCAACCGCCGAGGCCTTGCGTCCGGCCGGTACCAGACTTGCCGCCACAACGGCGCCAATGCCAAAGAATGCACCGTGGCACAATGCCGTGATAACACGCGCAAGCATCAGGAAGTTGTAACTAAGCGCAAGGGCACACAGCAGATTACCGACGATAAAAATCACCATCAGCAAAATTAACGATAGCTTGCGCGGTAAACGAGCGGTCAGCAGCGCCATAATAGGTGCGCCAATGGCAACGCCCAGCGCATAGCCGCTGATAAGCCAGCCGGCGACGGGAATGGAGACATGAAGATCCCCCGCCACTTCGGGCAGCAGCCCCATAATAACAAACTCCGTCGTGCCGATGGCAAACGCACTCATTGCCAGCGCCAGCAAGGAAACAGGCATGGTATTACTCCCGGTACAAACATAATCAAAGGCCACTGCACAAAGCGATGGCCCGCAAGGCGAGGATTTCAGAGGGGCAGCTTTTTAGAATAATGTGCGCTGCATAACAAATTTATAACACATAAGCCGCCGGGCATGACCCGGCGCGGCGTGGGGATATGACAAAGAAGATATTTAATGAATTGATTTTAAATGGGAAAACATCACTCTTCACCGCACATAAAGCGAACTGCATCGGCGGCGTGGATCGCCGCCGTGTCAAACACCGGCAGCGGACAGTCCCGCTGGTCAAGCAGGAGACCAATTTCGGTACAGCCGAAAATAACCCCTTGTGCGCCAAGCTCCTGCAGCTCCTGAATAACCTGCTGGTAATAGCGCTTTGAGTCCGGGTTAACTATGCCCAGGCACAGCTCATCAAATATTATTTGGTTAATGCGCTGGCGCTGGGACACGTCAGGGATAATGGAACAGATGCCGAACTGCTCCTGCAGGCGGCCACGATAAAAGTCCTGCTCCATGGTGTAGCGAGTCCCCAGCAGAGCGACCTGGCTTGCCCCCTGGGCAGCAATCACCCGCCCGGTGGCGTCGGCAATGTGCAGAAACGGCAGCGAGCAGCGAGCTTCAATCTGCTCTGCCACTTTGTGCATTGTGTTGGTGCAAAGTACTATCCCTTCGGCACCGGCCTTCTGCAGCCCGATAGCCGCGTCGGCCAGCATCTCGCCCGCTCTGTCCCACTCGCCTGAGGACTGGCAGGCTTCAATCTCATGAAAATCGACGCTGTGCAGCACAATTTTGGCCGAGTGCAGACCGCCAAGGCGCTGCTTGATCCCTTCATTGATTAACCGGTAGTAGGGAACAGTCGATTCCCAGCTCATTCCACCCAGCAGTCCAATCGTTTTCATCGCTCACCTCTCTGTCGTTTCCCCGGTTATAACCCGTATTTCGGCAATAAAAAAGCCTCCACAGGGGAGGCTTAAGCAGGCAAAGAATCAGGTTTAAATTATTTCTAGCGTTTTCTTCCTGCCGGAAACGGCATTACGAAGCAGCACGAAGCCGCTGGCAGCAATCAGGCCAATCAACGCGGCCAATACCACAACGATGGATTTTCCCGGCCCCTCTTTTTTCATCGGCAGGGAAGGGTTCATCTGATAGCGGAACGGCTGGAAGTCAACGTCGTTAACCTTAACCTCCGACAGCTTAGTTAAATAGTACTCACGGTTTTGAACGCTGGCGTTTAATTCCGCAACGTCTTTAAGGGAAGATTCAATCTTCAGCTTTTCAGCGAGCCCGTCAGCACCCAGCGCAACCGAGTAGTCAGGATCGTCTTTAACCGCCTGGCCATTGCTGTATACCGGCTTTTTAATTCCCGCCGCGTTGGCCACTTCCAGCGAGTAACCCAGCCGCTGGATATTCACTTTATGCTGATTCTCGAGATTTATCTTATCCAGCTGAAGCTTATCTTTCTCTACCGCGCTTTTTAATTCAAGGGCGTAGCGTAAGTTCTGAACAACATCCTGATTAACCCGCTGGGCGACAAAGCGGATATAGCCGCTGAGCACCTCTTGACTCTCTTCCGGATTAGGTCCCGTAAAGCTTAGAGACCACGAAGTATAGGGTGTGGCGTCCGTCAGTTTAGGATCGGCATTATTTACCGCCTTAAATTTTGCTGACGTTTCCTGAATCGCGCGATGCAATTTGCTGTTATCACCGGCGTCGGCGGCATTAGCCAGCTTTTTGACATACTCAGAATTTGCCAGATATTCTTCGCGCAGCGCCTGCGAATCAAAGTCTTTAAGGAAGTTTTGATAGACGTGCTCGGCGTCGACGTTGTTTGCCACATCCAGCACCGTCAGTTCAACCATCGCGCGGCGAAGCTCAATGAGCTGCGAGGCTTCAGGTGGCGTCACGACGGCCCGGCTTGACCATTTTTGAGGCAGCAGGAAGCTCACCATCAGTCCAGCAAAAGCGGCTGCCGCCGTGAGAGAAATGATCGTTTTCTTGGCCGTGTAAAGCGTGCCCAACAGATTAATCAAATCAATTTCCTGATTCGATCCATTCACCACAGGAAAAGCACGGACCTCTTCCAGCGGGGCATTTTTTAATTCGATTGCGGACATGTTAACCAACTCATAAATAGATGCCAGGCAAAATAATACCGACAGGGAACAAATGGATTGAACACAGAGCTAAATAACAACAAAATAACTACTGATATTTAACACCATACATTCATCGGACGAGCATGGTTTCAGGAAGAAAAACTTCCTCTCATTATTCCCAAGAATAATCTTAAAAACAACCACCCAATATTGAGGTTTGTTTTTTTTTCAGAAATAAAAATGAGATCAAACTCACTTTTCCTGACTGTCGCACTGGCGTACAACAAGATTTTGTTCTCAACGCCTTAGCGGATGAAGAGCTTTAGAGAGGAAAAGCGGCGGGAGCTCCCGCTTACCCTGGGGGATCTCAAGCCAGTAGCCGTTGTGGGCCGCTGGCGGCCTGTTTCCGCTTTAGCGATGAACTGGAGGCTATCGAACGCGCCAACGGCACGCATTTTGGCCTTGCTGACTATCCCTACACTCGCGATCTGGCCCGGGCTTTCGGCGGCGTGAAGGAGTCCGGCCTCGGTCGCGAAGGCTCCGACTGCGGGCTGGAAGAGTATCTGGAAACCAAGTACGTGAACCTGGGCGGACTGTTGTAGATGGAAAACGTCCAGGCTGCATCCTGTACGCTGACGGCAAAATGCCCGGCAAACGCCGGGCATACTTAACGCCGGTTAATCGTCTTCGTTGCCAGGCTCAGCGGTGACGATCTGCGCAGGCGACAATATCCGGCTTGGTCATAACTGTTTTTTCCACGCCGAAACGCGTGATGTTCAGCATCGCATTGCCAATGTCGATGATAGATAAAAATCGCTTTCCGGTTGTGGCACTGATAAGACGCATGACCGGGGCAACAACGGTATATAAAAGGCGATAAGCCGGGGTTCGGGACTGCACTTCTGGCGTGGGCAAAATAAACGCCGGCCGGAAAATAGCAGCGCGGCCGGGAAACAGCGTCAGCAATTTGTTTTCCACTTCGCCACGTACCCGAGCCCACATCTGCGAACTCTTTCCGCTGCTGTCTGCGCCAGCGCCGGAGACATAAACAAACTTCATCTGCGGACTGCGGGCTTTAAGCTGCTCCGCAACCCGTAGCGTCATGTCGTAAGTTACGCGTCGATAGACTGCCTCACTGACGCCGGATGAACTCATGCCGGCGCAGAAGAAGCACGCATCAACATCGTCGAACACCGGGTCCGCTGCGTCAAAATCCAGCAGGTCACCGTTCACCACGTAACGAATACGCGGGTCGTGCTCACCTTCAGGCTGCTTTCTGACGAGCAGAATAATGTCGCTCACGTCTTTTGCCGCAAGGCTTGCCAGCAGTACGCCCTGTCCGACCATGCCGCCGGAACCTACAATCACAATTTTCATGCGCATCTCTTGCCGAAGTTTTGGTTGCAGGCCACCTGTCTGGCGGCCTGTCTGCTATCAATTTAGTAGATCTTCTGTCAGATCCCATAGCCGTGAGGCGTTGGCTTGATCCAGCGCCCAACCAGCAACCACTGAAAACTCGGTCATGCGGTCTCCGCTGGTATGGGTAATCAGCTCAGCCTCGTTACAGTCGGCGAAATAGCGACCGCCAACGCCCTCGAGCTCAGGCAGCGTTGCGACCACAATTGACGTGGCGGCTCCCTGCTGGGCGCTTTTCCACAAGTGCTCCGGCACCGGCAGCTCGCCGGAGTGCCGCTGCAGATTGGATTTAATCGCACCGGGCATGACCGCGTTAACGAAAATGCCATCCTCCTTCCAGCGACGAGAAGCCTCCACGGCGAACAGCACCATTGCCGATTTCGACTGCCCGTACGCCGTCCATGGATCGTAAGGACGAATATGGTAGTGAATATCGTCGAACACTACCGGGCTAAAGTGATGGCCGCTGGAGCTCACGACAACCACCCTTGCGCCTCCAGCTTTTTTAAGCGCCCCATGCAGCCCCCTGGTTAACGCAAAATGGCCAAGATAGTTGGTAGCAAACTGCGCTTCCCAGCCTTCCGGGGTTCGGGTTTCCGGCATCGCCATTACGCCCGCATTATTAATTAGAATATGCAAAACACCGGACCATGAAGAAATAAAGTCGGCAATGGAATCTCTGTTAGTGAGGTCCAAATAGGCAACATGGACATTATTATTCCCGGTGCTGTGAATAATATCTTCAGCGGCCTGCTTACCGGCCTCAATATTCCTGACCGCCAGCGTAACCTCAGCGCCTGCGCTAGCCAGCGCTCTTGCCGTTTCCAGGCCGATGCCTGATGCCGCGCCGGTCACCACGGCACGCTTACCGCTAAGATCCTGACCTTTGATAACTTCATTTGCCGTACTATTAAAATTAAACTGTGTTTTAATCTTCATATTTAATTACTCTAAAATTTATAAAAAGGCGTAGTAAAGAGCTGGCAGTAAATAAACCGCCGACTCTTTTAGCTATATTCAGGGGGGTGAACTATTAACGTTTAGACCGTAATAGCGCGCCACATCATAGTAAAACCAAGCTGCAGCAATTTTTCTTTGTCTGCCGGGTTTCTGATAATTTGCTCGCTGGTGGCGTCAGAAATATTTTGAATAATGGCATAGATAAACGATTTGCAATCGGTGGCAAAGAGCGACTGCTTTATGGCCTCATCAAACATTTTATCCGCCTGATTCAGCGCCTCTGGCGTCCTGGCAAGCGTTTCAGGCGTAAGCAGATCCGACACCGTCAGCAGCCTGAGCACCTGCTTTCCATCCGGATTTTTCAGCGACCATTCCGTGTAGCCTCGCCAGATGTGCATAATCTGCGTGCGAAAATCGGCGTCTCTCGGATAGCCGTTCACCAGCAGGTCAGACATATCCTGCTTCAGCATTAAATAGACTTCGTTCAGCAGCTGCTCTTTGGTGGCGAAGTAGGTAAACAACGTGCCTACCGCCACTTCAGCGCGTTTAGCAATGCTGGCCGTTGTAGCCGACAAACCGCTCTCCGCAATAATCGCCACCGCGGCATTCAGAAGTGCCGCCTGTTTTTGCGGGCTTAGGGGTCTTGCCATTCCAGCGTCTCCGGGGTTAATAAAATCTCCGCATAGTGTAATTGATTTAGCCAATGGATTTTTGGCTTTGCTCCCGCTAAGACAAACGGCGGGAGCAAAAATATTACTCGGGAATAAACCCGGTTTTGCCTTCGATGACCACGGAGACGGAGACCGCTTTCTGCTCTTTCAGAGACTGCAGGCTCTTCTCGTAGCTGCCTTTAAGGATCTGGAAAGCATCCGCACCCAGCACGGTTCTCAGCGGCGGCTCTGCCTGCTGGCTCAGGGTATAGATGGCATCAGCCATTTTTTGCGGGTCGCCTGCGTTACTCTCTTCGCCGTGTTCGGCAATCCAGCGACGCAGCTGGCCAACGGTACCGTTTTTGTAGGCTTCGGATTCTTCAGTCCAGCGCACGTTCGCCTGGAAGTTCGTTTTAATGGAGCCGGGCTCGATGATTTGCACCTTGATATTGAACTCCGCCACTTCCTGCGCCGTGCTTTCAGCGAACCCTTCAAGGCCATATTTCGCCGCATGATAGAACGCCCCACCCGGGAAGGCGACGCGGCCGCCCATGCTGGTGATATAGATCAGCCGTCCTTGTTTTTTAGCGCGTAACGCTGGCAGGAATGCACGGGTAATATGAACAGGAGAGAGCAGGTTCAGGGCAAACTGGTGCTCAATTTCCTCTTCGGTGAACTCTTCCATCGCACCGATTATCGCCCCGCCGGCATTGTTAACGATGACATCGCTATCGGCGTGTTTTTTAGCGATAGCAGGCAGGCTGGCATAGTCGGTGACATCCAGTTTTTCGATGATAAGCTGCGCGGCAAACTGTTGCTGCAGCTCGGCCAAAGCGGCAGGGTTACGCACCGCGGCCACAACGGTATTGCCAGCCTCCAGCACACGACGTGTCAGCGCCAGGCCCAGGCCACCGGATGCTCCGGTAATAAACCACTTTTCAGTTTTAGACGTCATCTTTGTATCCTTGGTTGATAAGCTCGGCGCATGGCCTGGCGGTTATTGAAAGTGTTTGTCATGGTGAACCATTAAATGACTGACCACTCACTCAATTATAGAGCTGGCGATTTAATTTGCAATACGCAGAGATAAAATTTATCTAAGGATTAACCGGAGATGAGAAGAAAAATCAGGGTTATCAAACAAATAAATGATTTTTTAATTCTTAAAAGGGGCGTTCTCCTGCCCCTGTCGGAAAAGACTAGGCGCTATGCAGCGTAAAAGCTCGAATCCCGTTAATCAGCATACCGGATTGCTCTTTCAGAGAACCGCTGGCTGCGGAAGACTCTTCCACCAAAGAGGCGTTCTGCTGGGTCGTCGTGTCAATTTGCCCCATCGCGGCGTTGATTTGAGCAATGCCGTCGCTTTGCTCGTTACTCGCCCGGGCGATCTCATCTACCAGCTGCTGAACGCGAACAACGTTTTCGACGATTTCCTGCATACCCGCATCGGCCTGGGTAACTAACTTGCGGCCATCGGTGATTTTGCTCACCGAGGCGCTGATTATTTCGCGGATTTCCTTTGCCGATGCCGAGCTTCTTTGCGCCAGCGTGCGTACTTCTCCTGCAACTACCGCAAAACCACGGCCCTGTTCCCCCGCTCGCGCGGCCTCTACGGCGGCGTTCAGCGCCAGAATATTGGTCTGGAATGCGATGCCTTCAATGGCCGAGATAATGTCGGTCATCTTTGTGGCAGCCTCGTGGATATCGCCCATTGCATCGGCAACAACGTGCATACGCTCGCTGTTTGCCTTGACCATTTCTCCCGACTCGTTAAATAGCGCATTGACCCGGTGGGCATTGCTGGCGGTACTTTTGATGGTCGAGGTTAACTGCTCCAGCGTCGCTGCGGTCTGCTCAACGCTGGCGGCCTGCTCTTCGGTGCGCGAGGCGAGATCCTGATTGCCGGCATCGATCTCATCCGCCGCCATCGCTATGCTTTCCGCTCCAGCGCTGACGTTGCGGACGGTAACCCCCAAAGAGGCAATCATCTCTTTGAGCGACTGCATGAGCTGGCCCAGTTCATCCCGCGAATGAACGTGAACATCCGCTGTCAGATCGCCTTCCGCCACCCTGCCCGCAACGCTCACCGCCTCTTTTAGCGGACGAGTAATGCTGGCGGTTATGTACCAGGCCGTCGTCGCCCCCAGAACCAGGCCCAATGAAACCAACAGCAGCACCAGCAGTTGATTGTTACGTGAGGTTTTCTGAATACGGGCGTGAGTGTCATCGATAAGCTGCTTCTGGAAATCCAGTAACGCCTGTAAAGCCTGCCGATACTCTTCACTTATCGGGATAAACCGTTCCGATATGTAGGTATCCATCTCCTGATGTTCACCGCGCTCAGCTCTTGCTAATCCCTCAGTGCGTACCTGCAGATATTTCTCTCTCACCGGGAGAAGATTCGCCAAAAGATGCTTACCTGTATCAAGCACGATCAACGAGCTCAGCTGCGACTGCACTCGGGTCGTTACCGCTGAGTTTTGTGCGATGCTGGCCAGCAGTTTTTGGCGCAGAGCCGTGTTTTCCGTTCCCATTGCGGCTATCGCGTTACCGCTGCTCTTGTCGACCTGGGCCAGCCACTCCTCAACCAGCCGCTCTTTCTGCAGATGCTGATCGATCATTTCATCAACGGCATGCACGTTAGCCCGGCTAAATAAACTGGCACCCACGCCCATCAGAATCATCAGAAACAGCACCAGGAAAAAACCGCCGCTCAGCCTTACGCCTACCCGCATATTGCTTATTTTCACTCTCGCTCCTTAGAAATACCTGTCCTGGAGTTAACGCCCAACGGTTGATGCAGGTGTTAACGAATAGCGTTGTTTGCCGCCACGCTGAAAACAGATATCGGAGATAATTTTTATTTCTGCAGGCAAAAACCAGGGGGGTGTGGTCGATAAATCGGCATATCAGGATAAAAGCATTTTCGGATGTGATATTGATCACAGCCAGTCACTCAAAATAATAGAGCCCTGAACACTCCTGCTCAGGGCTTTTATCGTTCGGTCACTCTAAACGATTAAAATGTCTGCCAGTGTTCCGCTTCCCTTTTTAGCAATCTCTTTGCTGCAGCCGGCGACGGTAATATCCTCCTGGCTTCATCACTTTCGCCAAGCTGCAGTCCGCTGGTTCTTTTTTCCAGTTCGAAGACCTGTTTATTCAGCACTTCGGAAGATCCGGCCAGCTCCTCAACGACCGCAACGTTGCCCTGGGTCACCTTTTCCAGCTCGGAGAGTGCCGTAGTAATTTGCTGGATGCCTTTCTCCTGCTCGCTGGTGGAGATAAAAATATGGCCCATCAGCGCATCGATATTTTCTGAACCGGAAACAATATCCTTCATGTTTTTTTCCGCTTCGCAGACCAGGCTCGCCCCCTGCAAAACATTTTGATTGGTGATATCAATCAGTGACTTAATGCTCCTGGCAGACTCTGAGCTTTTATGCGCCAGATTTCTGACTTCGCCGGCCACTACCGCAAACCCTTTACCGTGCTCCCCGGCCCGCGCGGCTTCTACCGCGGCATTCAGCGCCAGAATATTGGTCTGGAAGGCAATGCTGTCGATGATGGTGATAATTTCCGTCATCTTGTTTGCGCAGTCGGTGATCGACGTCATGTTGCTGGTGAGCTTCTGCATCAGGTCGCTGCCGTGGTTAGCCGAGCGGTGGGCGCCGCCGGTAATATCGCTTAGCTCGCGAGTGCTGTCGGCGTTATTTTTTGTCCCGGCGGAGATCTGCTCCATGCTGGACGCCGTCTGAATAAGCATCGCAGACTGCTGCTCGGTTTTAACCGAAAGCGTTGCGCTTTGATGCGCCAGACTTTCTGACAGTGATTTCGCCGACAGGGAGGATTTGCGGATATCCATGACCAGCGTAGTAATTTCGGCCGAAAGCGTATTTATACCGGGGATTAATCGTCCGGCACAATTATTTCCAAACTCAGGAATATTTATCGACAGATTACCCGAGTTAATTTCATCGATGCTCCGCTTAACATTATTGATTGGCCGTACAAGATATATCGTCATATACGTCCAGAGGGTTGAGAGTATCAGCACCCATGCAATATTAAGCATGGCTAAAAGGATAATATTTGCAGATAAAACAAAGGCCAAAATATCAACAATTAAAAATGACATGGCCAGAAAAAGAGCAATAACGCTGCGAACGCTTGCATTCTTAAGCATAGGTAAGCCTGTAAATGGGTCGGGCGGGTATATTATTTTTTACCTGGATTAATAGAAAATCCATTTTATAAAACAAATGAGCGTTAAATATCGACTTAAAGCAATTAAAAAGATGTTTAAACCGCACTTTTCCTTTAAGGACGAACTCTTTCTGAATATATCCGCGGGCTTACGGCGGAGGCAGGGCGCAGGAGCCATAGCTTTAGTGACTTGCATTTTGAAAGTTACTATGCCAATTTGTTGGCAGATGATAACCCGCAACCGGATCGATCCATGAAAAACGAACCTCTCTGCAGCGCGCCCTGCCCCATTGCCCGCAGCCTGGGCCGCATCGGCGACAGCTGGAGCATTATGATCCTCAGGGATGCATTAGCCGGTTTCACCCGCTTTGATGAGTTCCAGAAGAGCAGCAACGTGGCCCCCAATATTCTCTCACGTCGCCTGAAGGAGCTGGTCGACGACGGTTTGCTGGAGAAAGTTTGTTACAGCAGTGCGCCACCGCGCTACGAGTACCACCTTACTCAACGTGGTCGCGACTTCCGCATGGTGCTGCTGGCGCTGGCTGAATGGGGAAACCGCCACTTCGCCCCCGAAGGGCGGCAGATGCAATTGGTTGAAAGCGAAACCCAACGCCCCGTGGAACCCATCCTCGCAGATAAAGAGACCGGAGAGCCGATTGTTCCGGGGAAATACACCATGGTACCCGGCCCTGCGGCCTCACCAATGATGAAGTACCGCCATGACTATCTGCGGCGTAAACATGCCGGAGACGCCGGGCTTAAATTCCAGCCAGAACCGTACAGAGATGCCAGCCATGAATCCGGCCAATAAGAAAAAGTTGATCACGCTGGCCGTGCTGGGCGCAGCGCTGTTAGCGGCCGCGGGCTATGGCGCCTGGTGGTGGCACAGCGGGCGCTTTATACAGTCCACCGATGACGCCTATATTGGCGGCGATATCAGCGCAATTTCGACCAAAGTATCCGGGTACATCCAGCAAATTGCTGTGCAGGACAACACGGCGGTGAAGAAAGGCGACCTGCTGATCCGCATTGACGATCGCGACTACCAGGCTGCGCTGGCTAAAGCCCAGGGCGAGGTGGCCGCTCAACAGGCTGCGCTGGCGGATATAGCCGCAACGCGCCAGCTGCAGCAGGCCACGATACAGGGCTCAACAGCCTCCGTTGCCGCCGCTGCCGCCGCGACGGAGAAGTCAGCGAACGACACTCGCCGCTATAACGCGCTGGAAGCCTCAAGCGCAATTTCAGCCCAGATTCGCGACAACGCCTCTGCAGATTATCGCCGTGCGCGGGCCGAACAGAGCAAGGCCCAGGCTGACAGAGCTGTGGCACAGCGCCAGCTGGCCGTGCTGGATGCCAGAGAAAAACAAACCCAGGCCGCGCTGGAGCAGGCACAGGCTAATCTGGCCATGGCGAAGCTGAATCTCAGCTATACCGAAATCCGCGCGCCGTTCGACGGCGTCATCGGCAACCGCCGTGCATGGTCGGGCTCTTTCGTCACCAGCGGCACGCAGCTGCTCTCGCTGGTGCCTTCGCACGGGCTGTGGGTAGATGCCAACTTCAAAGAGAATCAGCTTGAGCATATGCGAGCCGGTTTACCGGTGACAGTGGTCGCCGACGTGCTGCCAAACCGTACGTTTAAAGGACACGTCGCCAGCGTCTCTCCGGCTACCGGCTCCCGCTTTAGCATTCTCCCGGCGGAAAACGCGACGGGCAACTTCACCAAAATCGTCCAGCGAGTCCCGGTTCGCATTGCGCTGGAAGGTGATGGGGCAAAACTGGATGTCCTTCGTCCGGGGCTGTCGGTCATTGTGACCGTCGATCAAAAGAGCACACGATGAGCACCGCCCAGGCAGCACCAATGCCGCAGGGAATATCTATGCCAACGGCAAAAAAGATTTTTGCTTTTGCCAGCATGTGCGTAGGCATGTTTATTGCGCTGATTGATATCCAGATAGTTTCCGCCTCGCTGCGGGACATCGGCGGCGGCCTTTCGGCGGGGGATGATGAAACCGTCTGGGTGCAGACCAGCTATCTGATCGCCGAGATCATTATTATTCCGCTCTCCGGCTGGCTCTCAAGGGTGATGTCGACCCGTTGGCTGTTTGCCGCCTCTGCGGCGGGTTTCACGCTCATGAGCCTGCTTTGCGGCTGGGCGTGGAACATTCAAAGCATGATTGCCTTTCGAGCTCTACAGGGGCTGGCGGGCGGCTCGATGATCCCGCTGGTGTTTACCACCGCCTTCGCCTTCTTCCAGGGCAAGCAGCGAGTTATTGCCGCCGCAACCATCGGCGGTCTGGCCTCACTGGCGCCGACGCTTGGCCCAACCGTGGGCGGTTGGATCACCGAAAACTTCAACTGGCACTGGCTATTCTTTATCAACGTGATCCCCGGAATTTATATCGCCGTTGCCGTCCCGCTGCTGGTAAAGGTAGATACCCCAGATTTCTCCCTGCTGCGCGGCGCGGACTACCTCAGCATTTTGCTGCTGGCGGCTTCACTTGGGTGCCTGGAATATACGCTGGAAGAGGGCCCGCGCTGGGGCTGGTTTGACGATGGCACCCTCGCCACTACCGGCTGGATAGCGCTGCTTTGCGGTATCGCCTTTATCATTCGTACCCTGCGCCATGCGCAGCCGGTGATGGATTTACGGGCGCTGAAGGACAGAACCTTTAGCCTGGGCTGCTACTTCTCGTTTATGGCCGGGGTGGGCATTTTTGCCACCATCTATTTAACCCCGCTGTACCTCGGCAGCGTACGCGGGTTTAGCGCTCTGGAAATCGGCCTTGCCGTATTTTCTACTGGCCTGTTCCAGGTGATGTCGATCCCGTTTTATTCCTGGCTGGCAAACCGCGTTGATCTGCGCTGGCTGTTAATGGCCGGGCTTATTGGCTTTGCCATTTCCATGTACAGCTTTGTGCCGATTACCCACGACTGGGGCGGCGATCAGCTACTGCTCCCGCAAGCCTTTCGTGGGCTTGCGCAGCAGTTTGCGGTAGCGCCGACCGTGACGTTAACGTTGGGCAGCCTGCCGCCTGCCAGACTTAAACTTGCCTCCGGCCTGTTCAATTTGATGCGTAACCTGGGCGGGGCTATCGGCATCGCGCTGTGCGGCACGGTGCTGAATAACAGAACCAATCTGCATTACAGCCGCCTGGCCGACCATCTCAATACCGCTAATCTGGCAATGACAGACTTCATCCAACACAGCGCTGCAGGCCTGGCAGCCCAAGGGTTGTCGCCAGACGCCGCCACGACCGGGGCGCTAAAAAACCTCTCTGCCCTGGCGTTAAGAGAGGCAAGGACGCAGGCATTTTCGGATGCCTTTTATCTGATCATGGTAGGTTTTTTGCTTGCGGCGATGCTGGTGCCGTTAATGAAAAAACCGCAGGCGCACTGATAATTTAAGGAGGATATGGAGACCGTCATCCCGGCACTCTCCCAGGAAGGGAGAGTTAGAGGCGAGGCTACTCTTTAGCCTCAAATTCCAGCTGCAGCCACGCCTTCACCTGCTGCACATCCTCTCTCCTGGCCTTATCGCGGCTGCTAACAAAGTAATAATTCGCGCCCGGCAGCGCGCCCGGCAGAGCAATATGCAATAGCCCCTGCTGTAACGCACGGCGAACCAGCAGTTCGCTTGCCAGCAAAACCCCCTGCCCGGCAATGGCGGCCTGAATCGCATGCGTCTCATCGTCAAAGCGAATACCGCTCTGCACGTCCAAATCCTCAGGCCCAAATACTGATTTCCAGTGCTGCCAGCTGGGCTCCGGGCTGGGCACGTGGCGGTTATCAATATGAAAGAGCGTCATCCCAGGCAGATCTTTCAAACTCCTGAGCTTCAGCTGCGGGCTGCCCACCAGCACAAATCTGTCTCTGTGCAACAGCGTGCTGTCGAGAGATTCATCGGCCTGCATGCTGTAGCGCACGGCGCAGTCCGCCATGGTGCCGTTGAGATCCGCCAACGCCACGTTGCTATGAAAGCGCAGCTCCAGCGAAGGATGAAGCTGATGCAAAGAGGGCAAACGCGGCACCAGCCAGTTAGTCAGGAAGTTCGAGGTAGTGCTGAGCGTGAGCGTGCCTGGCCGGGACAGCGTCTCAATGGACTCAACGGCGTCCCGGAGCGTGGCGAAGATCCCCCCGGAAGCACGAAATAGAATCTCCCCCGCCGGGGTAAGCGCCACGCCGCGAGCTGAGCGGGTGAACAACCGCTGGTCCAGCGACTCTTCCAGAAGGCGGATCTGGTGGCTGATGGCGGTGGGCGTGACACCAATTTCATCAGCAGCCGCTTTAAAACTGGCGTGGCGGGCGACGGCATCAAAAGCGCGAATGGCCAATAGCGGCGGGAGTCGACGATTCTTCATGAGTGAATTTAACTCATCCTTTGCTGAATAATATGATTTTGATTGCACCATAAATAAAGGCGTAGCCTGTTATCCATGCACATCAAATGATGAAAATGATTCATCTAAAAGAAAATAGCAGGATACGCCGATGACACAAACTCATGCGATACCCACGCTGGCCGCCGGACGTTATAGCGCTTTGTTCGCACCAGGGATAGCGCAGGCGCTGATCGCGCTGGACTATGCCATTGTCTACGTCGCGCTGCCTACGCTGGCGCAGGATCTGGGCCTTACTCTCAGCGAGATGCAGTGGGTTGTCTCCCTTTATGGTCTGACCTTTGCCGCGCTCTTGCTTGCAGGCGGCAGCCTGTGCGACAGGCTGGGCGCTCGCCGCCTGTTCAGCCTTGGTATGGCGCTATTTTTGCTTTCCTCGGTGCTGGGCGGGTTGGCGTATAACGGCACTCTGCTGCTCGCCGCACGATGCGGGCAAGGGATTGCCGCGGCGTTGCTGCAGCCTGCGGTTCTGGCGCTGATGGCGCAGAGGTTCCACGGCGAAGCGCACCGGCGAGCGCTGGCAATCTGGAGCGCCATCGGCGCGCTCGGGCTGGTCGCGGGCGTAATGTTGGGCGGCATACTGGCCGCGCTGGACTGGCGAACCATTTTCTTTATTAACGTGCCGCCGGGGATTATTGCGCTGTGGCTGGTCCGTCGGGACTTTTTACCTTCTTGCCCACAAGGTGAAACTCGCAGGGCCGGCGCAGGTTCGCTGATAGGCTGCTTCGCCGCCGGCACGCTGGTCTGGGCGTTGATGCGCTATGGCGAAACCGGGCAGGCCGACTATCTGGCTAACCGCCTCGCCGTTGCCATGGGCATCTTATTTATTCTGCATGAGCGCTATGCGCCTCAGCCGTTACTGGCCCGCACTCTTCGCGCTCTACCGGGCCTGCAAACGGGCTGGCTCAGCAGCGCATGTTATATGGCAAGCGTCGGCAGCCAGTTTTACGCCATGACCCTGCTCTGGCAGCAGACTTTGCAGCAGGACGCCGTCACCACTGGCCTGATGTTTACGCCGCTCGCGCTGTTAATCGTTGCGGGGAATGCTTTATTTACCCGCCTGACCGCCCGCTACGCCAGCGCAACGGTATTAGCTGCCGGATTTGCTTGCTCGGCGCTGGGGCTTTGGCTGCTGTCGGTCGGATTACCGTCTCCGCTGTCCGCGGCCTTTATCGGCGGGATTGCGCTCAGCGGGATCGGCCACGGTTTAATCTTCCCTGCCATGTTCGCAGTCGGGCTTTCAGCCACTCCGCTCGCCCTACAAGGTCGTGCCAGCGCCCTGATGGCCACCAGCCAGTATATGGCCGGGGCAATGATGCTGGCGGTGCTTTCCGTTGTTCTCGGGCAGTCTCCCGCTATGGGCGACTGGGCAACGGCCTTCCACCTGTTGAGCGGCGCTGCTCTGGCAGGAATGCTGGTAGCCGCTTGCCAGAAAGCTCGCTGAACCAGGGGATTTGCGCAGGGAAAGAGCAGGATGATTCAGGCGGGATGAATGCTACATTTATACTAAATGTTTAATTTTTCTCCCTTATCATCCAGTTTTCCCGCGTTAAGGATCCCGCTATGCCCCAGCAAACTGAACAGGCTGACGCCAAAACCTATCTTGTGCGTCTGACTGCGGTCATCCTCACCGGCATTCTGGCCGGGATTGCAGGAATGCTTCTCGCGCTGATTCTCCATGCTGTTCAGCATCTGGCTTTTGGCTACAGCATCGACCAGCTGGTGGGAAGCGAGACGTTTCTTGAGGGCGTGACGGACTCCACGCATCTGCGCAGAGTAGCCGCGATACTTGGCGGCGGCGCCGCCGCAGGGTTTGGCTGGTGGCTACTCGCTCGCTATGGCAAGAGAAGAGTGTCTATTGCCGCCGCCGTAGCCAACCCCGCAGAGCCAATGCCGACCGGCACTACTACTCTTCATGCTTTGCTGCAAATCATTACCGTCGCGCTAGGCTCACCGCTGGGACGTGAAGTTGCTCCCCGGGAAATGGGCGCGCTGGCGGCCGGGCTTCTGGCCCGGAAATTCAGCCTGCAGCCGGACGAAACCAGAACGCTGATTGCCTGTGGTGCAGGTGCTGGCCTGGCGGCGGTGTATAACGTTCCCCTCGCCGGAGCGCTGTTTACGCTGGAAGTGCTGCTGATTTCATTTAGCTGGGAAAAAGCGCTGGCGGCGATCATTACCTCTGCGGTAGCGGCCTGGGTTGCTACCCTTGGGCTGGGGGATGAGTCGCAGTATCACTTCGATTCTTTTGCGCTTCCCCAGGCGTTTATCGGCTGGGCCATTGTCGCCAGCCCTCTGCTCGGCTATGCGGCCTGGCTGTTCCGCAAAGCAACGACCCGAGTGCGAACTCAGGTAAAAACCAACTGGCAGATGCCGGTATTTTGCCTTCTGGCCTTTGCGATGCTGGCCGGGTTAAGCCTGTGGTTCCCGCAGCTACCGGGCAACGGAAAAGGCCCGATGCAGCTTGCCATCAGCAACGGCCTGAGCTTCAACTTCGCCGCAATACTGCTGGCGCTGAAGATGCTGGTGATCCTCGCCGTCCTGCGAGCCGGCGCTGAAGGCGGCCTGCTAACGCCGGGTTTAACGGTGGGCGCTCTGCTGAGCCTGCTGCTGGCGGCGGTCTGGCAGTTTATCTTCCCGGGTGGAGACGTGGGCAGCTTTGCGCTGGTCGGCGGGGCCGCGTTTTTGGCCGCTTCGATGCAGATGCCGGTCACCGCCGTGGCGCTGGTGATGGAGTTCACCCATATGGAACACAGCTATTTTGCCCCCGCGCTGCTGTGCGCCGCCGGGGCCTATACGACCTGTCGGATCCTGGATAAGAAATACCAGTACTAAAAACCTTCAGAGAGAAGCTTGAGCAAATGGAGGCCGATATTGAAGCGTGGGAAACGGTGAGCCGTTCGACTGACGGGCAGTAGCAAAATCAGGTGTTAACAAAGCCCGGTAGCCCACGAAAGGTTACCGGGCCAGACGTTAAAAAGCCGTTATTTGGCTTCGTTGGCGTCAGCATTCCTTAGCATGTTTCTCACCGGGATAATCAGCGCAGCCAGCACGATGGCGCAGATGACCAGGGCGATAGAGACGTGGGAGAACAGCTC